>NZ_QTXO01000004.1:0-126386 GCF_003461685.1 Clostridium sp. AF12-41
AAGGTCGAGGCCGCGGGTTCGAGTCCCGTCTCGCGCTCTTTTTATTTCTAGGATTTATGCGGGTTCCGAGGTTTTCGGAGCCCGCTTTTAACTTACATAGAATTGCTAAAAGTTTTTACTGAAGGTTTTGTATTATCATTCCGTATATGCTTGCTGGAAGAAATTCAAGAAACGAAGAAAAATGAAGGAAAATGCGTGATTTTTTTAATTTCCACTTGCATGTATACCTTGCCTGTGATATAGTATAAAGGCTGAAAATTCACGCCGGTCGGATTTGCGCAGGACGGTGCTCATTATGAGTCCCCGCGGAAAGCATGAGAAGACGGCGGAAGAAAAACCAAAATTGGAGGAAAGAAACATGAGCGTTATTTCAATGAAGCAGTTACTCGAAGCAGGTGTACATTTTGGACACCAGACCAGAAGATGGAACCCGAAAATGGCTCCGTACATCTACACCGAGAGAAATGGTATCCACATCATCGACCTTCAGAAATCTGTAGGTAAAGTAGATGAGGCTTACAAGGCAGTATCCGATATCGCAGCAGACGGCGGCACAATCCTGTTCGTTGGTACAAAGAAGCAGGCTCAGGACGCTATCAAGACCGAGGCTGAGAGATGTGGTATGTTCTATGTAAACGAGAGATGGTTAGGCGGTATGCTGACAAACTTCAAGACCATCCAGAGCCGTATCGCTAGATTAAAACAGATCGAGGCTATGTCTGAGGACGGAACTTTCGACGTTCTGCCGAAGAAAGAAGTTATCGAGCTGAAAAAAGAGTGGGAGAAGCTGGAGAAGAACCTGGGCGGTATCAAAGATATGAAGAAGATCCCGGATGCTATCTTCGTAGTAGATCCGAAGAAGGAAAGAATCTGCGTACAGGAGGCTCATACTCTGGGTATTCCGCTGATCGGTATCATCGATACCAACTGTGATCCGGAAGAGCTGGATTATGTAATCCCGGGTAACGATGATGCTATCCGTGCCGTAAAACTGATCGTTTCCAGAATGGCAGACGCTGTTATCGAAGCTAAGCAGGGCGAGGCTGAGGCAGCTGCAGCAGAGGGCGAAGCAGAGGCTACAGAGGCTTAATTAACCCCAAAATTAAAAACTGAAACCAAAAGACCAGGAGCACGCCGCGGTTTTCCGCATAAAAGCGTGCTCCGCGCGGGTATACGAACGTGTACCTGAATTTATATACACGGAGGGATTTAAGATGGCAGTTACAGCCGCAATGGTAAAAGAGTTACGTGAAATGACAGGCGCTGGTATGATGGACTGTAAGAAAGCTCTTGCAGCTACAGATGGCGACATGGACAAAGCTGTTGAGTTCCTGAGAGAAAAAGGACTTGCAGGCGCTACTAAGAAAGCTGGCCGTATTGCAGCAGAGGGTATCGTTATGACTAAGGTTACCGCTGATGAAAAGAAGGCAGTTGTAGTAGAAGTAAACGCAGAGACAGACTTCGTAGCTAAGAACGAGAAGTTCCAGAACTATGTATCTGATGTTGCTGAGCAGGCGCTGAACACAAGCGCAGCAGATATTGACGCATTCCTGGCTGAAAAATGGGCAAAGGATCCGTCCCTGACAGTTGCAGAGGCTCTGTCTTCCCAGATCTCCATCATCGGCGAGAACATGAAGATCCGTCGTTTTGCTCAGTTAGCTGAGGAGAACGGTTTCGTTGCTTCCTACATCCATGCAGGCGGCAAGATCGGCGTTCTGGTAGACGTTGAAACTGACGTTGTAAACGATGCAATCAAAGAGATGGCTAAGAACGTAGCTATGCAGGCTGCAGCTCTGAAACCGCTGTACACCAACGACAGCGAAGTAGATGCAGATTACATCGCAAAAGAGAAAGAGATCCTGACTGTAGCAGCTAAGAACGAGAAGCCGGACGCAAACGACAAGATCATCAGCGGCATGGTTATGGGTCGTATCAAGAAAGAGCTCAAAGAGATCTGTCTTCTGGATCAGGTATATGTTAAGGCTGAGGATGGCAAGCAGAGCGTAGCTCAGTATGTAGCTCAGGTTGCTAAAGAGAATGGCGCGAAGATCACTGTTAAGAAGTTCGTTCGTTTCGAGACTGGTGAAGGTATCGAAAAGAAGGAAGAGAACTTTGCAGAGGAAGTTGCAAAGCAGATGGCACAGTAAGCGAACTACTTGTTGTAACTTCATATAACTTATTAGAAAGTGCTGAAACCCAGTATTTATGTAGGGTTTCAGCACTTTTTTGTGTACTGTTTTTTGATACTTTTTTATATAACTTGTTGCAATTTATTATATCTTCTTATGCGAATTGTGTAAAAAAGTGTGTAGTGAGTTGTGTAGAGGTTTTGGGGGATTTGTGTAATAACACGAATGGAACGCCTCAGCTGATTGCAGACGCGCCTTTGCAGTCTGCTCAGCATTACATTTACCGGTCTCAGGATCCCATTAGCGATTCTTTTGGGTGGCATTATGGGACTCACCGGAATCTGGCGGGCGCTTACGCTGACCTTGATCGTGAAAGGATAGGGGATAAAAGTGTACCAGAAAGTCATACTTGAAAATTCCGCCAGATGCGCTATAATAAGTCTGGCGATGGTTCAGCATGGAAACATTGCAAATTTGATAAAAACAGGGGAGCTCGTTAGCGGGCTGAGAGGAAGTAATCGAACTTCGACCCTTTAACCTGATGCGGATAATGCCGTCGTAGGAAGTCATGAGATGAATTTTTACAGGAGATATCCGCAGGGGTATCTCCTGTTTTTTCATATAACAGGAAAATCCGTTGAAATTTCCTGTTATATAAAAAGTCCTACCGGGCGGGATCGCACTGCGGCGGAAGGGAATCATGTCGCAAGCGACCGCGCTCGGCGCGGGAATGTGCCAGGGCACATTCTTTTAAAATTAAATTCTTTGAAAGGGGGAACGTATTCCGCATGTGTGCGGCGAGCTGAGGGGGAGCGCCCTGGGCTTTGTAGGCAGCGATGGGAAGCCGTGTTCCGGCGTGAGAGGATACCAGAGAGTATCGACCGAATTTCATGCAGAAAACGTAAATTGTTCGTAACTGTTCAAGAATATCGAAGAAACAGAACAGTTGCAAATTTTCAAAGAAGGAGAAGAAAAATGAATAAGACAAACACGAAAAAACTGGCGATTGCGGCTGTATTCTGTGCCGTTGCCGTCGTAGGAAGTTTATTTTCCGTTCCGGTGTTCGGAAGCAAGTGTTCCCCGGTACAGCATATGGTAAATATCCTGTGTGCCGTTCTTCTGGGACCGGGCTATGGACTGGGAGCGGCCTTTGCGGCAGCGCTGATCCGAAATCTGTTAGGACTTGGAAGCCTGATGGCATTTCCGGGCAGTATGTTTGGCGCCCTGATCTGCGGACTGGTTTACAAGAAAACGCAGAGTGTGTTCGCAACTTTGATCGGTGAGGTGCTTGGAACGTCCATTCTGGGCGGATTTGCGGCATATCCGGTGGCGGTTTTCCTGATGGGAAAGAGCGCGGCGGGACTGGCTGTCTATGCCTATGTGGTTCCGTTTTTGATCTCGACCGCGGGAGGCGCGATCATAAGCGCGGTTCTGATTTTAAGTTTAAAGAAAGCCAATATTTTAGCAGGAATGCAGGAAGCACTGAGAGAGGAGAAGCCAGCACATGTTTAAAGAAATATTTGATAATGTAAGAGAAAAATGCCCGTTAATCCACAACATCACGAACTACGTGACTGTCAATGACTGTGCCAACGTGGTACTCGCATGCGGCGCGTCCCCGATCATGGCGGATGATAAGGACGAAGTTTCGGATATCCAGACCATCTGCGGCGGACTGAATATCAATATCGGCACATTAAACAGCCGGACCATCGAATCCATGCTGCTTGCCGGAAAGCGGGCAAATGAGCTGGGTCATCCGGTAGTTTTAGACCCGGTAGGCGCCGGTGCGTCGAAACTCAGAACAGAGACCGCCAATCAGCTTTTAAAGGAAGTCAGGTTTACCGTGATCCGCGGGAACATTTCGGAGATCAAGACACTGGCACTTGGAAATGGGACGACGAAGGGCGTGGATGCCGATCTGGCAGACCGGGTGACGAAGGAAAATCTGGACGAGGCGGCAGCTTTTGCGAAGGCATTTGCCGGAAAGATGAATGCGGTCGTTGCGATCACCGGTGCGATCGACATTGTGGCGGATGCGGAGAAGGCATACTGCATTTACAACGGTCGTCCGGAGATGTCTTCCATCACAGGAACCGGCTGTCAGCTCTCGGCTCTGACGGCGGCCTTTGTGACAGCCAACCAGGAACAGCCGCTTGAGGCAGCTGCTGCGGCAGTCTGCGCGATGGGACTGGCCGGGGAGACGGCATACGCCCGTTTAAGTGAACTGGACGGCAATGCAACCTACCGGAATTATATCATTGATGCTATTTATCGCATGAACGGAGAAGCGCTGGAGGCCGGAGCAAAATTTGAAGTAAGATAATAGAACTTTAGTGTCTGTTTTTATAAGAACAGCCGAGAGAAGGAGGAAATGCAGATGAACTGCAGACCGGAAGATATGCTGCTTTACGCGGTGACAGACCGCGCATGGCTGAAGGGGGAAACTCTGGAGAGTCAGGTTGAGAAAGCTTTGAAGGGCGGGGCGACGTTTGTCCAGCTGAGAGAAAAGGAGCTTGACGAGGCGGAGTTTCTGGAGGAGGCAAAGAAGCTTAAAATACTTTGCAGAAAGTATCAGGTTCCGTTTGTGATCAATGACAACGTGAAGATTGCCCTGGCGGTGGATGCGGACGGCGTCCATGTGGGACAGAGCGATATGGAAGCGGGAAAGGTCCGGGAAAAGCTGGGACCAGATAAGATCATCGGCGTTTCCTGCAAAAATGTAGAACAGGCGCTTCTTGCGAAAAAGCATGGGGCGGATTATCTGGGAGTCGGAGCCATCTATCCGACGGGAACCAAAAAGGACGCCGATGCCGTGACGCCGGGGATGCTTGCCAAGATCTGTCAGGCAGTCGATATTCCGGTTGTTGCGATCGGCGGACTGAATAAAGAACATCTGGAACTGTTAAAAGGAACAGGTGTGGATGGCATTGCAGTGGTCAGCGCCTTGTTTGCGGCCGATGATATTGAAAAGGCAGCAGAGGAACTGAAGGAAGCTGTAAAAAAGGTTCTGTAAAGATGAAAACGTTGTCATTTTGTCAAAAAAATGGCATGAAAAAGTTTATGAGAAAAAGCTTGTGAAAAAAGCTTCATTAAAAAATGGTAAGAAACTTTGCAAAAAGTTTTTTATGGCGGCACATTGGGGGCACCACCTTGTGTCGCCTTATAAAAGTTATTGATGCCTGAAAGGAGTTAATTATGAAGACAGCATTAACAATCGCTGGAAGTGATTGCAGCGGAGGCGCCGGTATCCAGGCCGATTTAAAGACGATGATCGCCAATGGAGTATATGGAATGAGTGCGATCACGGCGCTGACGGCCCAGAACACAACCGGCGTCCAGGGGATTTTTGAGGTAACCCCGGAATTTCTGGAACAGCAGATTGACAGCGTATTTACGGATATTCGTCCGGATGCGGTAAAGATCGGTATGGTTTCTTCAACCGGACTGATCAAGTCGATTGCGAAGAAGCTTTGTGAGTACCAGGCAGAAAACATTGTTGTGGACCCGGTTATGGTGGCGACGAGCGGAGCAAAGTTAATCAGCGACGACGCCATCGACACCTTGAAAGAATCGCTTTTTCCATTAGCGGCGGTTCTGACACCGAACATTCCGGAGGCGGAGGTCTTATCAGGAATGGAAATTAAGTCTGCCGACGATATGATTACGGCAGCAAAATGGATCAGTGAAACGTACCATTGTGCGGTTCTCTGCAAGGGCGGACATCAGTTAAATGATGCCAACGATCTTTTATACCGGGACGGCGGATACCGTTGGTTTAACGGAAAACGCATCCACAATTCCAACACCCATGGGACGGGCTGTACCCTGTCCAGCGCGATTGCATCCAATCTGGCGAAGGGCTATGATCTCGACACCGCGGTGGAACGTGCCAAGGCATATATTTCCGGCGCACTGGGAGCGATGCTGGATCTCGGCAAAGGATCCGGTCCGATGGATCATGGATTTGATTTCCGGGGAAAAGGATTTGCGGAGGAACGCGTATGACAATGACAGAGAGGCTTTTGGAAGCCACAAAGGAGATCTGGGCTGGTTACAATGAAAAACCGTTCGTAAAAGGCATTGCGGACGGCAGTCTGGATCATGATAAATTCAAATATTATATGATACAGGATTATCTGTATCTGATTGATTACACAAAGGTGTTTTCCATCGGGGCGGCAAAATCAACGGATCTCGCATTTATGCGCCTGTTTGCCGGATATACCCACTCGATTCTGGATGGGGAGATGGATATTCACCGTGCTTACATGGAACGTTTGGGGATAACCAGAGAAGAGGCGGAACAGACGCCGGTCGCTCTGGATAACCTTTCTTATACTTCTTATATGCTTCGCATCGCTTATGAGGGGGGCGCGCCGGAGGCGGCAGCAGCGATATTGTCCTGCGCCCTCAGTTATGAATGGATTGCGAAGAAAATCGCAGCAGACAGACCGGATGCCGACAAACATCCATTTTATGGGGAGTGGATCCGGGGATACGCTTCCGAGTCTTACCACAAGGAAAATGAAGTCCTTGTAGAGTGGATGAACCGTCTGGCAGAGGATCTGTCTGAGAAACAAAAGAAACATCTGGTGGATATTTTTGTGGCCTGCTCCCGCTATGAAGCGGCATTCTGGGATATGGCGTGGGAAATGAGGCGGTAAATATGCTTACATTTGACAACGTGCGTTTCCAATATGCGGTAGAGGATTTTTCGATCATTGACCATCTGTCGTTTGAAGTCCAGGATGGGGAGTTTGTGTCCATCATCGGCGCTTCCGGCTGTGGAAAAAGTACGATCTTCCGGCTGGTAAATAAGCTTCTTACCCCGGCTTCCGGTGTGATCCGGGTGGATGGGGAATCGATCGAAACGAAGAAAAATTACTGCGGATATATGCCGCAGCAGGATCTGCTGTTTCCATGGCGCACCGTGCGGGAGAATCTGATGCTTCCGATGGAGATTCAGGGCGGATATTCGAAGGAACAGATGCAGAAAAAAGCGGATGATGCGCTTCGATCGGTTGGACTTGCAGACTGGGGAGATAAGACGCCGAAAGAGCTTTCCGGCGGTATGCGCCAGAGAGCCGCCTTTGCGAGAACGGTTCTGACGGGTTCAGACCTTCTGCTTTTGGATGAGCCGTTTTCAGCCCTGGATTATCTGACAAGACTGTCTATGCGGGAGTGGCTTCTGGAACAGTGGGAGAAGGAGAAAAAGACGGTTGTTTTCATCACGCATGATGTGGAAGAAGCGGTGTTTCTGTCCAGCCGGATTCTCGTGGTGGAACAGTCACCGATCACACATCTGCGCTCCATCGAGGTCCCGGCGGGATATCCGCGATCCCGGGAAGAGCTTCGCAGACCGGAGATTCTGTCCTTAAAGGAAGAACTGATCGGAATGCTTAAGAAGGAGAAGGCGTGATGGAACAGAAAAAAACAAATAAAATGGGAAGCCGGATGAATGCGAATCTTCCAGCCCTGATTCTGGTGGCGGTGCTTCTGTTTACATGGCAGGCAGCGGCTATGGGGATTGATGCAGCCTATATTCTCCCGTCTCCGGTTCAGGTGGTTGTACGGCTGTGGGAACTTCGGGGTCCATTATTTACGGCACATCTGCCGGCGACGATGTCGGTAGTTGCGATTGGACTTTTGATCTCGATCGTGCTGGGCGTGGGACTGGCTGTGCTGATGGATGCCAGTGAGACGGCAAGAAAGGCGCTGTATCCGCTGATCATCGCCTCGCAGACGATCCCGACGACGGCGCTGGCACCGCTGTTTGTCCTCTGGTTTGGCTACACGATCTGGAGCAAGGTGCTGGTAACGGTGCTGATTACGTTTTTCCCGATCACGATCACGGTATTTGACGGGTTCCGGTCGGTGAAGACGGAAATGGAAGAACTTTTGTTTACATTTGGCGCGGATAAGCGTCAGATCTTTTTGAAATTAAAGATTCCGGCGACGCTTCCGTACTTTTTTTCAGCGATCAAGATGGCGGTACCGCTGTCGATCATCGGAGCGGCGATTGGAGAATGGCTGGGTGCTCAGAGCGGACTCGGATATTTCAGCCGGAGAATGATGACCCAGTTAGATGGAGCCGGTGTATTTGCACCGATTCTGCTCCTATCGGTAGTGGCGATGGCGGCAACGTGGGTTGTCTCGCTGCTTGAAAAGCGGATGATTTTCTGGAGGAATGAGTAGGAAATTGTGATATAGGATGAAATTTTGAAGTATGTGTGCGGATATTGAAAAGTCTGTATTTTTGAAATGTGTGCTGCAGACCGAAAAAAGTGTATTCACAAAAAAGCTACTCGTGAAGAAGTGCAGATCTTTGAGATTGGTATGTGAATCCAGCAAGTCATATGCAAAAAAAACTGGAAAACAGGTAAGTGATAGGGAAATATAAACGGAAATTTGTAAAAATGAAAGGATATGAGATGAAAAAACGAATGAAAATGGCTGCCGCAGTGATGGCAGCAGTGATGGGAATGATGACACTTGGCGGATGTGGAACGGCCAGCGAAAAGAGTGAGACAGCTGTTCAGGCAGAGGGCACGGATGCGAAACAGACCTCGGAAGATGGAAAAAGTCAGGATCTTAAGGAGATCAATGTGGTTCTTGACTGGTATCCGAATGCGATCCATACCTTTATTTATACGGCGATCGAGCGCGGTTATTATGCGGAAGAAGGACTGGATGTGAAAGTGCGTTTTCCGGCCAATGCGAACGATGCGTTATCACTGGTAGCGGCTGGAAAGGCGGAGATCGGCATGTACTATCAGCAGGATGTGATCCAAGCGGTTGCCAATCAGGGAACGAAGATCAAATCCATCGGTGCGATCGTGCAGTCCCCGTTAAGTGTCGTTCTTTCTTTAAAGGATAAGAATATCACAGGACCGGAAAATCTGGTTGGAAAAACCGTTGGTTACGGCGGAACAGCACTCAGCGAGGCGGTTGTCAAGAGCATGATGGAATATGTGGGAGCGGATGCATCGGATGTAAACCTGATCGATGTCGGATTTGAACTGATGAGTTCTATGACGACCGGCAATGTGGATGCGACGATCGGATGCCTTGTTAACCATGAGGTTCCGCAGATGGAGGAAGAGGGCTTTGATGTCAACTACTTCATGGCAGCTGGATATGGAATCCCGAATTATTATGAGGAAGTATTCCTTGCCAACAACGAAATGATCCAGCAGGAGCCGGAAGTTCTGGAAGGATTCTTACGCGCATCGAAGAAGGGCTTTGAAGACTTTAAGAACGATCCGAATGACTGCCTGGCAATCCTGATGAATAATCAGAATGAGGAAAACTTCCCTCTGACCCAGAGCGTGGAGGAGAAGTCCTGTGAGACACTTCTGCCGCTCATGGAGAGCGATGAGGTTCCGTTTTTGACCCAGACCGAAGAGTGCTGGCAGGAAAACATCGACTGGATGAGCGAGAGCGGGCTGATCGATAAGAAAGTGGATGTTTCGGATGTGATGGTAAACCTGCAGGAGTAAGAGCCAGAAGTAGTCAGAGACTGGCTGTTTGCGCAGAGCAAGTAAATTTCCGGAACTGGAAATTCTGGTGTTTAACATATATATGCAAGACAAGAATGGTAACAGAGTTACTGTTCACGGGTAGGCACTTTTGGAACCGAAAGTGCCGTGAGAAAACGTGGTGGCAGCAGGAATTTGCCGTATTTAAATGCGAAGCCACGGCAAATTCCGTTACTGGGCACGTATGCGTGTACAGTAAACAACAGGGCGTTACTGGGGAAGATGGAGTCTCAGAATGTTGACAGTCTGCCAGCCAGGATATATAATATTTTCGTAACTGTTCAGTACCTTAACAGTCACGCGCAAAAATCCATTAAAGAAAAAACACCAGAATGGAAGGGGAAACAAATAGATGAAGAAAATTATTTTAACCGGCGATCGTCCTACCGGGCGCTTACATGTCGGACATTATGTTGGCTCTCTGAGCGAGAGAGTGAGACTTCAGAATTCCGGCAAATTCGACGAGATCTATATTATGATTGCCGATGCGCAGGCACTGACGGACAATGCCGATCACCCAGAAAAGGTGCGTAAAAATATTCTGCAGGTTGCCCTGGACTATCTGGCTTGTGGAATTGACCCGGAGAAATCCACCATCTTTATCCAGTCGATGGTGCCGGAGCTGACAGAGCTTACTTTCTACTATATGAACCTGGTTACGGTATCCCGTGTACAGCGAAATCCTACCGTAAAAGCAGAGATTCAGATGCGTAATTTTGAGGCAAGCATTCCGGTTGGATTCTTTACTTATCCGATTAGCCAGGCGGCGGATATCACTGCATTCCGCGCGACGACCGTTCCGGTTGGAGAGGATCAGATGCCGATGTTAGAGCAGTGCAAGGAGATCGTCCACAAATTCAACAGCGTGTACGGCGAGACTCTGACGGAACCGGAGATCCTGCTTCCGTCCAACAAGGCATGTCTGCGTCTGCCGGGTATCGATGGAAAGGCAAAGATGAGCAAATCGCTTGGAAACTGCATCTACCTTTCTGATTCGGAAGCAGATGTGAAGAAGAAGATCATGTCCATGTTTACAGATCCAAATCACCTGCGTGTCGAGGATCCGGGTAAAGTCGAGGGCAATCCGGTCTTCATCTATCTGGATGCATTCTGCCGTCCGGAGTATTTTGCAGAGTTCCTTCCGGATTACCAGAACCTGGACGAGCTGAAAGCGCATTACCAGAGAGGTGGTCTGGGCGATGTGAAGGTGAAGAAATTCTTAAACAACGTCATGCAGGCTGAACTGGCTCCGATTCGCGCGAGACGCCAGGAATGGGAGAAGAGAATCCCGGATGTATTTGACATCTTGAAAGAGGGAAGCAAGGCAGCAGAGGCGAAGGCTGCTGAGACACTTCGCGATGTGAAGGCTTCGATGCGGATCAATTACTTTGATGATGACAGCCTGATTGATACGATCGAGGACTAAGATAAAAAGTGGAAATTCGGCGTGGCTTTCTGGAATGCCGGGAGTGTGCTGCCGGAAATAAATTGAATTAAGAAATAGAGAAAAGTCTGTCTTTTGGCATGGGAAAGGTGTCGGGGGACAGGCTTTTTTGCGTGATTCCCACTTAAAAACGGTTTACATAGTCCCTAAAATTCGATATAATAGTCCATATTGCGTTATAACGCAAGGCTATATCAAATATGAAATGAAAGAATACTAAGAGGGCTACACATGAGTAAAAACAAACAATGGGCGAGTAAGCTGGGCTTTATTATGGCGACGGCTGGGGCGGCGATTGGATTGGGAAATCTGTGGAAATTTCCATATCTGATGGGAAAGAACGGTGGATTTCCATTTCTGGTTGCGTATCTGTTTTTTATCGTCGTTCTCGGACTGCCGGTTATGATCACGGAAATGTCCCTGGGACGGAAGACGCGGCATGATCCGGTGCAGGCATATGCGGACATTCATCCGCACGCACGGATTGTCGGTATATTCGGCGTACTGGCGGCGTTTATTATTTTGAGTTATTACAGCGTCATCGGCGGCTGGATTTTAAAGTATATTGCCAGCTATGTGACGACGGCGGCAGCGCCGGATTTTAACGCCTTTATCGGCAGCAGCGAGCCGGTGATCTGGCATATTGTATTTATGGCAGCGACTATAGCTGTCTGCTATTTTGGCATCAATGGCATTGAGAAAGCGAGCAAATTGATGATGCCGATGCTTCTGGTTCTGTTATTTGTCATCATTTTCAGAAGCGTGACGCTTCCGGGAGCTTCGAAAGGACTGTTATTTATCTTCCAGCCGGATTTTTCGGCGTTCACGCTTTCTTCTGTCAGCGCGGCACTGGGACAGGTGTTTTATTCCCTGAGTCTCTGTATGGGTATCACGATCACCTACGGAAGCTATCTGAGTGGAAAGGAAAATATTCCAAAAAGCTGTATGATCGTCGGTGGTCTGGACACCGTGATTGCGGTTCTCGCGGGTATCGCGATCTTTCCGGCAGTATTTGCCTTCGGTCTGGAGCCGGGACAGGGAC
Source organism: Clostridium sp. AF12-41 (assembly GCF_003461685.1). NCBI lineage: Bacteria > Bacillati > Bacillota > Clostridia > Eubacteriales > Clostridiaceae > Clostridium > Clostridium sp. AF12-41. The sequence continues at coordinate 12,157 of NZ_QTXO01000004.1, forward strand.
CGGGACTGATTTTCGGCACACTGCCGATGGTATTTGCGAATATTGCGGGGGGAACTTTCTTTGCAATCCTGTTTTTTGCGCTGGTTTTTTTCGCAGCCGTTACGAGTGCGATCGCACTTCTGGAAGTCTGTGCCTCTTTTGCGATTGATTCGCTGGGCTGGGAACGCAAGCATGCGGCGCTTGTGATTGGTACGGCGATCACGCTGCTTGGCATTCCGAGTGCGCTGTCCTTCGGCGTCCTGAGTGATGTCACAATCCTGAATCAGTCGGTCTTTGATTTCGCCGGACTGGTAACGGATAATATTCTGATGCCGCTCGGTGGACTCACGATGTGCTACTATGTAGGCTGGAAATGGAAACCGGAGTATCTGCTTGCGGAGATCGAGGCGGACGGTACGAAATTCCGTCTGGGAAAACTCTGGGTGTTCTGCATCCGATTCCTGACGCCGATTATGGTGGGAATCGTCAGTGTAACTGGATTTTATAATTTGTACTTGGCGATTCGGTAGGAAGAGCGGTTTTGTTGACAAAAACAGGAAATTGCCGTATAATTTGTTAAAGTTCAGACAAGGTCATGGAAATAGGGATAGGATGTGCTTGACGGTGGATCAAGGGCGGAAAAAGACCATTTGTGTGATAATCTGAATGGACAGACAACTTGGGGAAACTTGAATATAAGACAATTAAATTATGGGGATACCGCAGAATGACAAGGATGTGATTAGGCGGTGTCCCTACTTCGACTGTCGGGAATGAATCGGATATGAGGCATTGCCGCAGGCAGAAAAGCTGCGCCGTGTGAGTGAGCACAGAATCACAAGCCGGAAGACGTTGCGGAGAAAGCAGAGAAGGAGGATGAGATATATGGTTCAGAGAAAGAAAACATTAGCCAAGACAGCGGCAAAGAAATCTGTTTCAACGGAAGAGAAAAAGGTTCCGTCTGTTGTGGAGAAAAAAGAGACAGCCGTAGCTGAAGTGGCGAAGAAAGAAACGGCAGTGGCAGCAGTCGCAAAGAAAGAGACAGCGGTAGCGGAAGTGGCAAAGAAGGAAACAGCTGTTGCAGCGGTGGAGAAAAAAGAGACGGCAGTAGCATCCGTTCCGAAAAAGGAAACTGCACTGGCACATGTAGAGAAGAAAGAAACAGCCGTAGCGCCGGTACAGAAGAAGGAGACCGCCCTCGCAGAGAAGAAAGAGATGGCAGCAGCCGCAGAGAAAAAGGAGACAGACGTGACCGTAAAGAAAACAACTGCAAAGAGAACCACAAAGACAACCACAAAGACAACCACTGCAGCAAAGAAGACAGCTGAGAAAAAGGAAGTAAAGACAGTTGCATACGTACAGTACGCAGGTGCGGAGATTTCTATCGAGAAGCTGGAGGCAGAAGCAAAGAAAGCATATGCAGCTCTGGGACATAAAGAGGACGAGATTGAGACTCTGACCCTGTATGTTAAACCGGAAGAGCGTGCCGTTTACTATGTGGTAAATGGAGAAGGTTCCAGCGAGTACAAGATTGTGTACTAAGGTGGGCGTTCGGTGAAGTTTCCGGCTCTGTATGACGGGAAGTTTACATACCATATCTGCTTAAAATGAGGGAGCAGGTATAAAAATCTAAGAATGGTAAAAAGTCAGTTTTTATATCTTTGGTGTATTAAGAGAGATATAGAACTGGCTTTTTATTTCATAGAAAAATGTGTCCTATGAAACAAAATACGCTCCGCGAGGATGCACAGTGATTCTGTATGGAATATGTCAGCTTCGCTGACCAGAATCACGCGCCAGGTCTCACGGACGGTTCACTGATCTGTGGATATTTTGATATGGGGATGTTTTAAAATCATAAAAGGGAATGCGGATGATTCAGTGCAGGGCGGAATGAAGGAAAAAACAGCCAGAACAGTACTCCAGCGGTTAAGGTCAGGCAAATCTCCATGGCGCTGTTGATGATTCCCGATAAAATCCAGCTGTCCAGACAGAAAACGGATGAAATCCAGAGGAGCAGAAGGCAGAGACGCCCACGGGTAGCAGGAGAATCCAGAGAGTGAGTCAATTTGCTGAAAAAGGCAGTATTGGAGGTTCTTTGGGAATAATGGACAGGAGCTGGGGACGAAAAATAGAGCTGCAAGCTTAAATAAAACAGATTATAAAGAAATAACAGCGCAGCCGCCAGCGCCAGAAGCGTGTGAAGGATAGCACAGACTGGGAGGTGCTCCGGGGTATAGGGCAGCAGGGCAGCGGCAGTGAGGAGAAGCAGGCAGCATTTTGCCTGGCGGGGGCGGTACAGGGAGAGTTGGGAGTAGAAAAAGCCGCCGCAGAGCAGGCACCAGAGAAAAAATTCGCCGCGTCGGTGCAGTGCGATGCTGATACTGGAAAAATTGGAAGAAAACAGATTGCTTCCGCGTGTGAGTGAGAAACTAAAAAAAGGGAGGAGAACGAACGTAAATATCCATCGAATCATGAGGATAGTGTGGGAAAATGGGGCGGAAAAGATACTGGAAAGAAGAGGCAGAAATAGTTGACGGAATTGCTGTTTATGTAATAGTATTATTATTTAGAAAAGATGAATTATATGTTTGATTAAGAAGGATAATACAAAACTATGATAAATTTACCAGCAGCATTTACTGAACGAATGAAACAGATGCTCGGCAGGGAGTACGATGCGTTTATCGCCAGTTACGACAAGGAGCGCTCACAGGGACTGCGCGTGAACGGACTGAAAACGGATCCGGCGGAATTTGCTAAGACGGCTCCATTTTCTCTGAATCCGGTTGCGTGGGCGGCGGAGGGATTCGCTTATGGGGAGGAGGATCGTCCGGGGCGTCATCCGTACCACGATGCGGGCGTTTACTATATTCAGGAGCCGAGCGCGATGATTGCGGCTTCGCTTTTAAACCCGCAGCCGGGGGAAATGATTCTGGATCTCTGTGCGGCACCGGGCGGAAAATCGACGCAGGCGGCGGCGAGACTGAGCGGAGAAGGACTTCTGGTGAGCAATGAGATCCATCCGGCGCGTGCAAAGATTCTCTCGCAGAATATCGAGCGCATGGGAATCCGGAATGCGGTTGTGACAAATGAAGATTCCGGGCGGCTGACGAAGTATTTTCCGGCATTTTTTGATGGGATCATCGTGGATGCACCGTGTTCCGGCGAGGGAATGTTCCGCAAGGATGAGACGGCGGTCACGGAATGGAGCCCGGAGAATGTGCGTCGCTGTGCTGGGCGGCAGCAGGAGATTCTTGAAAATGCGGCGATGATGCTGAAACCGGGCGGACGGCTGGTGTACTCCACCTGTACTTTTGCGCCGGAGGAGGACGAGCAGGCGATCGGACGTTTCTTAGAGGCACATCCAGAGTTTGCGCTAGAGGAAACGCCGGACTATCCGGGACTTTCGCACGGCGTTCCAGCCTGGGGGGCGGGTGTGACGGATGGAATCGAGAAAACGGTCCGTATCTGGCCGCACCGGACCGAGGGAGAAGGCCATTATGCGGCACTTCTTCGAAAAACGGGCGAGCCGGAGAGCGTGAAGCGTAAATATCCGGCTTCGATGAAGGACAAGAAGCTTCTGGCAGTCTATGAGGATTTCTGCAAAGAGATATTTATTGAGCCGAAGAAATGGACAGCGGACAGTACGATGACGATGTTTGGCGATCAGCTTTACCGGACGCCGGAGGAGATGGTCGATTTTAAGGGGCTGCGGGTGCTTCGCCCGGGGCTTCAGATGGGAGAATTTAAGAAAAATCGTTTTGAGCCGTCCCACGCGCTGGCACTTGCCCTGCATCCATCGGAGGTAAAACAGAACGTGAACCTGTCTGCCGACGCGCCAGAGACGGCGGCATACCTGCGCGGCGAGACGATCCAGCTTTCTGAGGAAGACGCCGGAAAAGGCTGGTGCCTTGTGAGTGTGGACGGGTATTCGCTCGGATGGGGCAAGAAGAGCGGCGGGACGCTGAAAAACCATTATCCGAAGGGACTGCGGAAGCAGTATTAATAGAAGAAGGAAAAATCCTCCGGCATCGGAGCCGTAAACTCCATTGCTTCCCCTGTGATCGGATGCCGGAATGCCACCGTATAGGAGTGAAGCGCCTGCCGTTCGATGAAGCGGTAATCCGGGTTGTATAGAAAATCCCCTAAAAGCGGGTGCCCGATGGCTTTCATGTGGACCCGGATCTGGTGGGTGCGCCCCGTTTCCAGGCGAAGCCGGACGAGGGAGCAGCCGAGATCGTCCCGGTAATCGAGACACCGGTAATGGGTGACGGCGTGTTCCCCATGATTCATATCGATGCAGCGTTCGATGGTGGAACTATCTTTTCGGGCGATCGGCAGATCGATGGTGCCGGATTTTTCTGGTTTACCGGCAACAATCGCGAGATATTCGCGGCGTATCTCTTTTTTTGCAGTCATGGCGGAGAGAAATGCGCCGCTTATTTTATGTTTGGCGATCAGCAGAAGACCGGTGGTGTCGCGGTCTAAGCGGTTCACGGCACGGAACACGAAATGTTCGCCCCGCGAGGCAAAACGGTACGCGAGGGCGTTTGCCAGCGTATTTTCATGGTGTCCCTGGGATGGGTGGACAGGCATTCCGGCGGCTTTGTTGAGTATTATGAGATCTTCGTCTTCATATACTATATCGATCGGAAGATTGACCGGAAGAATATCTGAGGAAATGGGTTCGTCCGGGAGAAAGAGTGTCAGGGTGTCTCCGCTCTGAAGCGGTGTGTTCAGCCAGGATGGAGTCCCATTCAGGCAGATCTGCTCAGGGTTCTGTTTGAGCTCGATGAGGATGCGGCGGGAATATCCGGCATCGCGCAGGAAGGCGCCGATGGTGTCGGCCTTGTTTTTATTTGTAATGGTGTATGATAATGTCCGTTTCATTTAGGGAACCTCTTTGGGGTGAAAATGGGTTATTTGTTGTCATTCCAATAAGGATAACATAAAAGCAAGATGGGCTGCAATGTCAGAGTGAAATTTGTTCTTGATTACGGCTACGCTATGTTACTGTTTACAGGTAGGCACTTTTGGAACCGAAAGTGTCGTAAGAAAACGTGGTGGCAGCAGGAATTTGCCGTATTTAAATGCGAAGCCACGGCAAATTCCGTTACTGGGCACGTATGCGTGAACAGTAACGATGAAATTTTGAAGGATTCTCGAAACACTATTGACTTGCCATGAAAAACCTAGTATCATTACTAATAAGTAAGGGTGTTTTTATTCAAATTACTTATAAGTAGAACTAATAAATACAATGCAGAGAAAAGGAGAATGAACGATGGCAAAAGTAGGAATTGTAATGGGAAGCGATTCGGACATGCCGATCATGGCACAGGCAGCAGATTTTCTGGACAAGATGGGGATTGATTATGAAATGACAATCATTTCTGCACACCGTGAGCCAGACATCTTTTTTAACTATGCAAAATCCGCTGAGGAGAAAGGCTTTAAGGTTATCATTGCAGGTGCTGGCAAGGCAGCGCATCTGCCGGGTATGTGCGCGGCACTGTTCCCGATGCCGGTGATCGGTATTCCGATGAAAACCTCGGATTTAGGCGGAGTTGATTCTCTGTATTCGATCGTACAGATGCCATCCGGTATTCCGGTTGCAACGGTAGCGATCAACGGAGGTAAGAACGCGGGTATTCTGGCAGCCAAGATTCTGGCAACTTCCGATCAGGAGCTGTTAGCGAAATTAAAGGCATACTCCGAGGAGATGAAGAATGAAGTAGCCGGTAAGGATGAGAAATTACAGAAGCTGGGACATAAAGAGTATCTGGCACAGAAATAAACATTAAAAATATAAACAAGGACATACGGAGGAAAACCATGGATTACAAGAATTCCGGAGTAGATATTGAGGCTGGTTATAAGTCGGTAGAACTGATGAAAGAGCATGTAAAGAAAACGATGCGTGAGGAAGTGCTGGGAGGTCTGGGCGGCTTTGCCGGTGCATTCTCCCTGGCAAAGATTAAAGAGATGGAAGATCCGGTTCTCTTATCTGGTACGGACGGCTGTGGTACCAAGGTAAAGCTGGCGATCATCATGGACAAGCATGACACGATCGGTATCGATGCAGTTGCGATGTGTGTCAACGACATTGCATGTGCAGGCGGCGAGCCGCTGTTTTTCCTGGACTATATTGCCTGCGGCAAGAACTATCCGGAAAAGATCGCGGATATCGTAAAAGGCGTTGCAGAAGGCTGCTTACAGTCGGAGGCAGCTCTGATCGGCGGCGAGACAGCCGAGCATCCGGGACTGATGCCGGAGGAAGATTATGATCTGGCTGGTTTTGCTGTCGGTGTGGTTGATAAAAAAGACATGATTACCGGCGAAAACCTGAAACCGGGTGATGTACTGATCGGTATGGCATCCACCGGCGTTCACAGCAATGGTTTCTCCCTGGTCCGCAAGGTATTTGAGAAGGAACTCAACAAAGAGGGACTGGAGACCTACTATGAGGAGTTGGGAACCACGCTTGGCGAGGCACTTCTGGCACCGACCCGTATCTATGTAAAGGCGCTGAAAGCAGTGAAGAATGCGGGCGTGACTGTGAAAGCGTGCAGCCATATCACAGGCGGCGGCTTCTATGAGAATGTTCCGCGTATGCTGAAAGACGGTGTTCGCGCAGTCATCAAGAAAGACAGCTATCAGATTCCGCCAATCTTTGGTATGCTGGCGAAGAAAGGCGATATCGAGGAGCATATGATGTACAATACCTACAACATGGGTATCGGCATGGTTGTAGCAGTCGATGCGGCTGATGCAGAGCGTGCGATGGAGGCAATGAAGTCCGCTGGCGATACACCGTACATCATCGGTTCTATTGAGGCAGGAGAAAAGGGAGTAACATTATGCTAAGAGTCGTTGTAATGGTGTCTGGCGGCGGTACAAATCTGCAGGCAATCCTGGATGCGGTTGATAACGGCAAGATCACGAACGCAGAGGTTGCAGCGGTTATCAGCAACAATGAGGGCGTTTATGCGATTGAGCGCGCGAAAAAACACGGTGTCCCAGCGTTTGTTGTGACTCCGAAGGCGTATGAGACGCGAGATGCATTCGATGAGGCGCTTTTAGAGACCGTCAAGGCGTGTAAGCCGGATCTCATCGTTCTGGCTGGATTTCTTGTGAAGATTCCGGCGGCGATGATCGAGGCATACAGAAATAAAATTATCAATATCCACCCGTCCCTGATTCCGTCCTTCTGTGGCGTCGGCTATTATGGACTGAAGGTGCATGAGGCGGCACTGGCGCGCGGCGTCAAGGTGACGGGCGCGACGGTTCACTATGTGGATGAGGGAACCGATACCGGTCCGATCCTCTTCCAGAAAGCTGTAGAGGTGCAGCCGGATGATACGCCGAAGACGCTGCAGCAGCGCGTGATGGAACAGGCAGAGTGGGTACTGCTTCCGCAGGCGATCGATGCGATTGCAAACGGAAGAATATAAGGAGAAGAACATGAAAGTTTTAATCGTTGGCAGCGGCGGACGTGAGCATGCGATCGCATGGAAAGTGGCTCAGAGTCCGAAGGTAGATAAAATTTATTGTGCACCGGGCAATGCAGGAATCGCAGAGTATGCAGAGTGTGTGCCGATCAGTGCAATGGAATTTGATAAGCTGGCGGCATTTGCGAAAGAGCATGAGGTTGATCTGACCGTGATTGGCATGGACGATCCGCTGGTCGGCGGTATCGTGGATGTGTTCGAGGCACAGGGACTGCGTGTATTTGGACCGAGAAAAAATGCGGCGATTCTGGAAGGATCGAAGGCATTTTCCAAGGATCTGATGAAGAAATACAACATTCCGACCGCAGCCTATGAGACTTTTACCGATCCGCACAAGGCGCTGGAATACTTACAGACCGCTAAGATGCCGATCGTTTTGAAAGCAGATGGTCTGGCACTTGGAAAAGGTGTTCTGATCTGCAATACTTTAGAGGAAGCAGAGGCAGGCGTCAAGGAGATCATGGAGGACAAGAAGTTTGGTTCTGCCGGCAATCAGATGGTCATCGAGGAGTTCATGACAGGACGCGAGGTTTCTGTCCTTTCCTTCGTCGATGGCGATACGATCCGAATTATGACCTCCTCCCAGGACCACAAGCGGGCGCTGGACGGCGATCAGGGCTTAAATACAGGCGGTATGGGAACCTTCTCACCAAGCCCGTTCTACACAAAAGAAGTAGATGAATTCTGCAAAAAGTACATCTATCAGCCGTCGGTTGACGCGATGAAGAAGGAAGGACGTATCTTCAAGGGAATCATTTTTTTCGGTCTGATGCTGACCGAAGATGGTCCGAAGGTGCTGGAATACAATGCTCGTTTCGGCGATCCGGAGACACAGGTTGTCCTGCCGCGCATGAAGAACGATATCGTGGAAGTCTTTGAGGCATGTATCGACGGAACCCTGGATCAGATCCAGCTGGAATTTGAGGACAATGCGGCAGTCTGTGTTGTTCTGGCGTCGGATGGTTATCCGGTGAAATATGAAAAAGGTTTCAAGATTCACGGTCTGGAGAAATTCAAAGACACGGACGGTTACTATGTATTCCACGCGGGCACGAACTTCGATGAGGACGGCGACATCGTGACAAACGGCGGTCGAGTGCTGGGCGTTACTGCAAAGGGCAAAGACCTGAAAGAGGCGCGCGCCAACGCATACAAGGCGACCGAGTGGATCAATTTTGCTAACAAATATATGCGCCATGATATCGGGCATGCGATTGATGAGGCGTAAGGGAAGCGGAAGGTAGTAGATTCCTATTTAGAAAAGAAACGGGGATATCAGATTTGAACGTCTGATATCCCTGTTTTTGTCTGGATGTTGGAAAAAAATGCTTTTGAAAAACATATTAAAAACATTCAATCGTGATATAATAGAAAGAAAAGATGATCTGTTTTCATGCAATTAAAAGGAGGACAACGCAATGGCTAATAAATATGCAGGAACCCAGACGGAAAAGAACCTGAGGGAGGCTTTTTCCGGCGAATCACAGGCGAGAAATAAATATACCTATTTTGCATCCAAGGCAAAAAAAGAGGGATTTGAGCAGATTTCCGCCCTTTTTTTAAAGACCGCAGACAATGAGAAAGAACACGCAAAGATGTGGTTTAAGGAATTAGACGGCCTGGGAAATACCGCAGAGAATCTGGCATCTGCTGCAGACGGCGAGAATTATGAGTGGACAGATATGTATGATGGATTTGCCAAGACGGCTGAGGAAGAGGGCTTTCCGGAGCTGGCAGCGAAATTCCGTATGGTAGCGGAGATCGAAAAACATCATGAAGAGCGCTACCGTGCCCTGCTTCACAATGTGGAAGCGCAGGAAGTATTTAAGAAGAGCGAAGTGAAGGTATGGGAATGCCGCAACTGCGGTCATATCGTAGTAGGCGAGAAAGCACCGGAAGTTTGTCCGGTATGCGCGCATCCGCAGGCTTATTTCGAGGTTCATGCGGAGAATTACTAAATCTGGGGACTCAATCGTGGAAGCAGATGCCTTTTGTGGGAATGTGAGACGCAAGAGGTAGTTCTGGATTTGGTATGTGATTGAGTATAAGTAATGTGAGTTAGAGTGGATATGCCATGGACGGCGAGGATCTGATGGATTTGCTGGTCAGTCAGCTGGGGCACTTTCGGAAACGACGAGACGCCAGCTGAGGGTGCTGCCGATTCCTTATTGTGTATAAAAAAGGAAGATGCATCATATAAAAGATACGAAAATTAAGCAGGCTGTTTTGGAACAGTTCATATGAGATCGTCTTTTTTATCATTCGCACCAGATGTTTCGAAGGAACAATGCCGGGTAGAACATTGGATTGACACAGGAAATGCGCCAGGAACAGTAAAAATGACGCCGGAAGAAATTGAAAATTTGAATGCACGGATTTTACGGACATCTGGAACGGAAATGCATGATTTGAAAAATGAAGCCTTTGCCAAAGAAGAGAGAGTTGTTTATGATAAATGGTGTGGAAATTTCTTATCATTTGGGATACAGGGGATAAATTGGACTGTGCGTGATGCTCAAAATTCCGTGGATAAAAATGTTCATATCAAATATGGAATCGCGACTTCACAGGGGTTGATCAAACAGTTTCCGATGGAGACTTTTTTAGCCGATGAGGAGGATCCATCCGATCCGGAGTGGGATGAGGCAGCACTTTGTCTCTGTATGGTCGGGGAACCGCTTTTGATTTTGGGTTCGGTGCAGGAGGAGAGTTATCTGTATGTCCGGAATGAATGCAGCGAGGGCTGGATATCGGCAGAGTCGGTGGCAGTCTGTCGGAACCGGGCGGAATGGCTGATGGCGGCATTTCCGATCCATCCGTTAGTAGTGACAGGGGACATGGTCTGGCTGGAAGCAAGTGCGGTCTATCCGGGAACCAGTGCATACCGGCTTCGGATGGGTACGGTGTTGGAATTGTGCGTGGAAGAAGGAATCCCAGAGATAAAAGAAACAATAGAAACAAACAGAATAAAAGGGACAGGAGCGCTAATAGAGACAACAGAAGCACAGGCAGAACAGAGGGTACAGAACAGACTGTCTTGGAATAATTACATCGTCTGGCTTCCATGCCGCGCTCCGGATGGCAGTTTCTTCCGGCAAAAAGGATTGATTCCAATGAGCCGGGACGTATCGGTGGGATATTTGAGCTTGACAAATGAGGAGATTATTAAACAGGCGTTCAAGTGTCTGGGAGACCGCTACGGCTGGGGCGGAATGCTGGAGAGCCGGGATTGTTCTTCCTATATCCGGGAAGTGTACCGCTGTTTTGGATGGATCCTGCCTCGCAATACGACCGGGCAGTTGCAGATGCCAGTTCGAAAAATAGAGCTGGCGGGGCGGCGCTGCTCAGAAAAAAAGCAGATTTTAAAAGTATTAGAACCGGGCACACTTCTATATTTTCCGGGACATGTGATGATGTATCTGGGATATGAGAATGGCAATTTTTATGTCATAAACGATGTGAGCAGGCTGGTGAAAGAAGGAGAAACGATGCCGGTGCGTGTACGATCGGTGATTGTCAACACGCTGGCAGTCAGGCGTCCCAATCTGCGGACTTGGATGGAGGAGCTGACGCTTGCTTTGATTCCTTGGGAAACATGAAACGTACAGCAGATAGAAAAAGGGAGAAAAAGAGAGATGAAGATAATTGTATGTGTGGATAATCAGAACGGCATGATGTTCAATCACAGACGGCAGAGCCAGGACCGCGTGCTTAGAAAGCGTATTATGGAGCTGACAGGTGGGAAAAAACTGTGGATGAATGCATACAGCCAGAAACAGTTTTTACAGGTGAATGGAAATATGCCGAAAGAACAGGAACAATCCGGGCAACTGGGGCAATCTGGGCAGATTCAGGCAGATGAAGCGTTTTTGGAAAAGGCGGGGCCGGGAGAGTACTGTTTTGTCGAGGACAAGGATGTTGTTCCGTATGAGAGCCGGATCGAAGAAGTGATTCTCTGTCATTGGAACCGGGATTATCCGGCAGATATGTATTTTAAGATGGATCTGGGCAGCTGGAAGCTGGCAGAAACGCAGGAATATGCGGGTTCCTCGCATGAGAAAATCACAGAAGAGCGGTATGTGCGCAGGTAAAAAATATACATAAAAAGTAAGTACAATATAAAAGAGTAAGAAAAACATAAAAAACAAGTCAAATATAAAAAAGAGCCGGTTCTGCACCTGAAAATCAGGCGCCAGAACGCACAAATCTACATGGCTCTGAAAGGGATAGGCTTAAACGGAAAGGCAGAAATTCATATGAGAAAATTGAAAATGTGGCTTCTGGGGCTGGCTGCAGCGGCGATGCTGTCTGTTTCAGCGTGCGCGCAGGAGATTCCAGAGGGAAGTCTGAATGGAAACGGAAGTGTCAGCGCGGAGGAAAATCAGGCGGAAAGTGCGGACGGAGATTCACAGGCGGTGTCATCGTCAGAAAATGGTGGAAACCGTGTATCTTCTGCTTCGGGAACGTCATTTAATCTGGCGGATGTACCGGCATATTCCGGTCAGCCGTATGTGGCGGTCAATGGAAATGTGCCGTATTTTACCGATGCGGACCTGACGGATGTATCATTTGAGAGTTACAGTGATTTGGACAGCCTGGGGCGCTGCGGCGTGGCATATGCTTCGGTTTCGCAGGACACGATGCCGACGGAGAAGCGCGGCTCGATCGGGGAAGTCAAGCCGACGGGCTGGCATACGGCGAAGTATGACAATGTGGATGGAAAGTATCTCTATAACCGTTGTCATCTGATCGGCTACCAGCTCACGGCGGAGAATGCTAATGTCAAAAACCTGATTACCGGAACCCGCTATCTGAACGTACAGGGAATGCTGCCATTTGAAAATCTGACAGCCGATTATGTGAAAGAAACCGGAAACCATGTCATGTACCGCGTAACGCCGGTTTTTGAGGGCAATAATCTGGTTGCCTCCGGCGTCCTGATGGAGGCGGAATCTGTCGAGGATCAGGGCGAGGGAGTGCTGTTCTGCGTATACGTCTATAATGTCCAGCCTGGTATTGCGATCGATTATGCGACAGGAGAAAGCTGGGCGGACGGTTCTGGAAGTGCGGGAAGCACAGCCGGACAGGGAACGGCTGGAAATGGCAGCAGCCAGAATCAATCGGCTGGATCGGGAGCAGCTGGTTCGTCGGGAGGCGGCGCTGGATCCTCTGGAAGCAGCGCGACGGTTCAGACCTACATTCTCAATACCAACTCGAAAAAATTTCATCTTCCAAGCTGCACATCTGTCACCCAGATGAAGGCGGCAAACCGGCAGGAATTTACCGGTACGCGCGATGAAGTGATTGCAGATGGATATGAACCATGTAAGAACTGCAATCCTTGATAAAACAGGGATGCAAAGTGTCTCGTTTGTGCTGTGTATGGAAAGAATCGGATGAGAACACGGTTAAGGAAGTTTCAAGAAGAAGCAATTCCTTAAAGAAAAGTTATAAGAGAAATTTTCCGCTTACGATACGCCCCCGGTGTACATCCGGTCAGGCGTTTGAAACAGGAAGAATAGTAGCTTTGTGTTGTAAAGCCGGAGCTTTGGGCAATTTCCGCGATAGATAGGCGGGAGTTGTTCAAAAGCTCCTGGCTTTTTTTGATCCGGTATTCAAGGAGATACTGGAAAATCGTGATGCCAGTCATCCGTTTGAAAAAACGTTCACATTCTTCCGGACAGAGGCAGACTGCGTCAGAGATCTCGCGCAGGGTGATTTTCTGCGAGTAATGCGCCTGCAAGTAGTGGAAAATCTCTTTCAGGCGGCTGTTGGCGGCAGAAGTATCGCCGCGTTTATTGAACGTGGATTCGTCTTGACGGAGAAAGCGCCAGGCGATGATCCAGAGGGAAAACAGGGTACCATATACCTGAAACGAGCTTTCAGGTGTGTGATTCTCTGAAAGCTGTAAAATACGGCAGATGGAGTCCGTCAGCAGAGAACCGTCGGGTGTGAGGGCGTCAAACTGGAAAAAAGACAAGGTTTCCTCATTCAAAAGGGGCAGAACCATCGCATCCGACAAAGCAGCCCCGCTGGCAGCAGTCAGAAGCGCCGGGGAAAAATTGATGCAGTAGTAGGAGGAATCCGGCGTCAATGGCAAAGCGCTGTGGACGAGCCGTCGGTTTAAAAAAATACCGCAGCCGGACGAAATCGGGAATCTGGAACCAGGCGTCTGAAAACAGACCTCGCCGCGCTCGACCAGGCAGAACTGGAAATCTTCATGCCAGTGCCAGCTCACAAGCTGATAAGACGGATCGGAAAAGTCGGTTCGGTACACCGAAACCGGAAAATCCGGGAAAATACGAATCAGGTTTTCCTCCCGGTCAGAATTTATGGAAAGATAGTTTGTAATCATAATAACCTCAATATAATGAAAAAACAAGCCGATATTTTTATATATAAATAAAGATAATACCGATATAATGATAAAGTCAATGAAAAAGAACGAAACTCATAAAAGAATAGTGGAGAAATGAAAGATGTTAAAAAGGAATAGAGATGGAAAGAATCAAATGAACATCAAGGAGTCGAATCATGCCACAGAAAAACAGGCATCAAATTCCACAGAAGTTCCTTCTTCGTCTGCCCGCCTCGGCGTTCTCTGCTGCATGATCGGCGCGACTAGCTGGGGATTTTCGGGAACATGCGGGGAGGCACTGTTTTCATCCTACCCGATCGATGCGGCGTGGGTGACGGCGCTTAGAATGCTGGGGGCGGGGACGATTCTTCTGCTTGCTGCCGCTGCGAAGGGAAAATTGCCGGTGCGGGCACTGGTTCAGGATAAGAAAGCGATGGCTCAGATGGTGCTGTTTTCGTTTCTGGGATTGGTGCTGTCCCAGTATGCGTACTTAAATGCAATCAAATGGACCAATTCGGGAACGGCGACGGTGCTGCAGAATTTATCGATTATCTTCGTGGCGGTCTTTGTATGCGCGGCAGAACGTACATTGCCCACGAAACGGACGTTTTTCTGTATCTGTCTGGCATTCTTTGGAGTCTGGCTGATCGCGACGGGAGGAAGACTGGACGGCATGGAACTGACGGCGAAGGGACTTTTCTGGGGAATCATGGGAGGTGTCGGCGCAGCTGCGTATTTCCTGCTTTCAAAAAATCCGGTGAAGCAGTGGGGAAGTATTCCTGCAACCGGGATGGGAATGTTTATCGGCGGCGTGTTTCTATCGGGAGCCGTCCGCATCTGGGAAGTTCCGGCGGAGCTGGACGGTCATGCCGCATTTTATCTGGGTGTGCTTGTGATACTGGGAAGTGCGGTTGCGTATACTCTTTTTTTAAAGGGAGTTTCTTTGACGGGACCGGTGCGCGCTTCGGTGCTTGCCTGCCTGGAACCGCTGACGGCGGCGTGCCTGTCAGCGGTCTGGCTGAATTCCGTTTTTACACCGGCAGAGTTGATTGGATTCGTCTGTATTCTGGCGACGGTTTTGATTATGAAATAGTATAAGAATAATATTAGAGATTTACTTTTTTAACAACACTTTGCAAGAATTCTCCTATCCTCTTTAGTGTGGCAGTATCGATAGAGAGAAAAAGGATTGATAATTTCACAAAATATTCACAAATAATTAGCACTCACCTATTGATAATGGAAGTCGATTTTTGTTCTGTCTTGTGTATCCTAGAAGTGCCTGTTTTACAGGCTTTCCGGGGCATCAGCCATTTTGTCTGGTATTGTAAAGCAGTGTCAGATTTGTCGTAAATGTCGTAAATTTGTGGTCAAAAAAAGATGAGAAATGGAGAGTGCTAATAAAATGAAATTAACGTATACAAATGTAAATGGATATCTAATCCCGAATCTCACCTATAAATCCGGTGAACAGATGGAGCAACTTGGCAAGTATGGTTTTCTTCGCAGAGATTATCTGAAAAACCATCGAAATTCAACTTATCAGGTGATGCTTCTGCAGGACACCATTGGAGAGCATCTTCTGGAAGTGGACAAGGCAGCCAGAGAATGGGAAAAGGTAATTCTGAAGCAGTTAGAAGAAAAAGAACCACTGCCGGATAAAGAAGCAGATCAGATGACCTGGGTAAGAGCTGTTAATCAGCACAGAGCGATTGCGGAAGAAATTATTCTCAAGGAATTGATTTATGTTTAAATGAAGGTGATGAGGTCGTGGAATGCGACCCCATTATTATATGTGACCATGAAAAAGCAGTAGGCAGAATGAGAAAAATAGGGTAATATAACAGTAAGCAGTTGGGACAGTTTTGAAATGCCAATTTGGCATTTCAAGTTATAGAAGGGGATCGATAATGAAAAAAGAGATATTAATAGCAGATAATATTGATAATATTTATGATGAAATAAATGCGTTAATCAGGGAAAAGAAAACTAATGTAAAAAAAGTTGTGAATGATGCCATTATTTCTCTTAATTGGGGAATTGGAAAAAGACTTAGTGTGGAGTTAACTGGAAATAATAAGCCTGAGTATGGAAAAAAGGTTGTTGCAGAAGTCAGTAAACGGCTGGAACAGGAGTATGGTTCGGGATTTGATAAAACATCAATTTCAAGAATGATTAAGTTTTATCAGGAATTTCCTGACTTCGAAAAAGTTGCGACATTGTCGCAACAATTGACCTGGTCGCATTTTGTAGAGATTCTGCCAATACAAGATGAGTTAAAAAGAGATTTTTATGCTGCAATGTGTATGCAGGAAAACTGGTCAGTGCGAACACTGCGTGAAAGAAAAAAATCCATGCTTTATGAACGAACTGCAATATCGAAGAAACCAGAAGAAACGATTAAAAATGAAATTGCGGAATTACGAGATGATGGAAAAATGAGTCTGGATCTTTTTTACAGAGATCCATATATGCTTGATTTTCTCGGTTTACGTGATACTTATAGTGAAAAAGATTTAGAAAATGCTATTCTTGCAGAATTAGAAAAATTTATTCTGGAAATGGGATCGGATTTTGCATTTTTAGCAAGACAGAAACATTTTGTACTGGATGGCAAGGACTACTATATGGATTTATTATTCTATCATAGAGGCTTGAGAAGGTTGGTTCTTGTTGAACTAAAGCTTGGGGAATTTGAACCGCAGGATAAAGGACAAGTCGAGCTGTATTTGCGATGGCTGGAAAAGAATGAAAGAGTGGAAGGTGAAGAAAGTCCGGTTGCACTTATATTATGTGCAGAAAAATCACAGGAAACTATAGAATTAATGCAATTGGATCATGGAAATATTCATGTGGGACAGTATATGACCAAAATGCCTCCAAAAGAACTTTTAGAACAGAAGCTATCCCTTGCTATTGCAAATGCGAGAGAATTGTTAGAACAAAGGAAAGAAGAATAGAAATTTTCAATTTAATAATGAAGTGCAGAGAAAGGCGTGAGTCATAGAAATGTGGCTTGCGTCTTTTTCTGTCTGGAAAGGAAGTGAGATAGAATGGCACAGATTTTTCGTGTAGAGAGAACTAAGAATTTTACGGTAATGAGTAATCACCATTTCAAGAATAAGAAGCCAGATTGAAAAAGGGGAAGTCATTGCATGGAGCAAAGATAAATATAACCTGTTCCATCAGCAGGTGAAAGACAGCTTAGTAGCGGATTGTGCAATGGCAGTGTTAAAAGCACTGGAAAATTGTATCAGCAAAGAAAAGTTTAAGGAAAAAATGAAACAGTTTGGATGGAATGTAAATTGGACAGAGAAACGGAAGCACATTATTTTTCAGAACCAGGATGGGAAGAAGGTGAGAGACAGCAATCTGTCAAAAACATTTCATCTGGATATCAGCAAGGAGGGACTAGAGAATGAATTTGATAGAAATAGGAAAAAATCCAGAGATATTGAAATCAGAGAAAGCAGAGCAGCCGAAGAACTTAGAAATTATTACAGAGAACTTGACACAGCCATCGCAGCTGCCGGAGGAATCACCGATCAAGCTCAAAGTAGAAAAAGATCTTCTAATGCAGAGTTTCGAGAGAGCGAAAGAGTTCATGCGGACACAGAAAAAGCAGATACAGATGCTGGAAGAAGAGAAACAGACGATCTTGTCCGACAGGCAGAGATTGCGAGAAGAAGTTCGGAAATCAACCGTAGGAATTCAGTGTCTGACAACCGAATTGTCCGAAACGCAGAAGCTGAATCAATCGCTTCAGCAGAGCAACGACGATCTGAGGAACAGAAAATCTGTCTGAATAGAACAGACTTGTAAAACTGCAGAAAGCATCTGCGGAGTGGAAACTGAATACACGAGGAAAATAAAAAATTGAAACACCAAGACTTGACAAATTCCTGTAATGAGTTAAAATATAACAGTATTATATAGCACTGTTATATTTTGAAAAGAAGTTTAGAGGATACGAAAAGAATGTCGACGAAAGCAGAAGATACACAGAAAAACATATTAGATACAGCCAGAAAACATTTTCTGAAAGATGGTTTGACAGGAGCATCTTTAAGAAATATTGTAAAAGATGCAGGACTTACTACTGGCGCATTTTACAAATATTATCCGACGAAAGAGGCACTTTTTGATGCACTGACGGATCCTTATATGGAACATATTTATCAGATTTATGACCAGATCGTTGAGGAGTTTGAAAAGCTTTCTGCCAGTGATCAGACAAGGAATATGTCGGATACATCCAGTGATGGGATGGAGCAGATGGTTGATTATATCTATGATCATTATGATAATTTCAGATTATTGTTGAAATGCGGAGACAGTGGAAAATTTGAATTATTCATACACAATATGGTAGAGCGGGAAATGAAGTCCAGCCTGAATTATATGGAAAAGATGAAAGAGAACGGTGTAAAAATACCGATTGTAGAGGAAAGCCTTATGCATATGATCTATACGGGATTTTTTTCATCAGTATTTCAGATCATTGAGCATGATATAGACAGGGAGACTGCAAAGAAAAATGTACATCAACTGAAAGAATTTAATACAGGTGGCTGGGAACGATTGTGGAATATTGAATTTCCAGTATAACTGATGCAGGAATTCTGAATAGGTTATGTGTGTTGCAGGTTCTGGATTTCTGAATAAAGTTCAGACAGGATAATAATATCAGGTGGTTGATGCCAGTAGACCACCTATTTTATTATATGTTGGTTAGCTCGAACTAACAGAAGGTAAAATAATAAAACGAAACAATAAAACGAACGTAAGGAGTGAAAAGATGTGAAAGAAAAAAAGAAGTCGGCAGTCAGCTGGATCCTGACGTGGGCCGGACAAAAAAGAATTGCCTATGTGTGGAGTGTGTTACTTGCAATAGGAAATGTGATTTTTAAGATTTTGCCGTATTTTATTATTGCAGATGTAGTAAAGCTGTTTTTAAATGGTGAAAAGGAGTTTGAAATATATCTTGCAAAAGCGGTTCTGATTGCATTATCGTTTATCATTGCAGAACTGCTTCATTCACTTTCGACAGCATTGTCACATAAAGCAACGTTTGCAGTACTTGCAAATATAAGAAAATCCTGCTGTGACAAGCTGGCGCGGGTACCTCTTGGCTATGTGAAAGACACACCTTCCGGTACATTTAAAAATATTATGGTGGAAAGAATCGACAGTATCGAGACAACACTGGCGCATATTGTCCCGGAATTCACGTCCAATCTGCTGGCACCGATTGTGATTTTGATTTATTTCTTCCTGACAGACTGGAGACTGGCACTCTGGTCATTGGTGCCGGTTATAGTGGGATTTCTTTCCTATTTTGGAATGATGCTGGATTATAAACCAAGCTTCGAGAGAACGGTTCAGACAACAAAAGATCTGAATGATGCGGCAGTGGAATATATTGACGGAATCGAAGTGATCAAGGCATTTGGAAAGACAGAAAGTTCTTATGCAAAATTTACAAAGGCGGCTATGGCTTATGCAGATTCCTTTATTTCCTGGATGAAACGGTGCTCGATCTTTCATGGACTGATGATGGTGGTCACACCTTATACGCTTCTTACGGTATTGCCGTTTGGGGCACATTATGTAGCTAATGGAACACTTGCGATTTCAGATTTTGTCATCTGCATTATTTTATCACTTGGAATCGTTGGACCGTTGATCACAGTGGGTTCCTATACAGATGATCTTGGCAAGATCGGAGTGATTGTTGGTGAAGTGGCAGGAATTCTGGAACAGCCGGAGCTTGAACGTCCAGAGAAAAGTAAAAGTGTTCCAAAAGATAACTCCGTTACTCTTGAAGATGTCAGATTTGGTTATCACGACAAAGAAATCCTGCACGGAGTAACTATGGAGCTGAAAGCAGGAACGGTAAATGCAATCGTAGGACCTTCCGGAAGCGGCAAGTCGACCATCGCAAAGCTGATTGCGTCCCTGTGGGATGTGGATTCCGGAAGCATCAAAATCGGTGGAGTTGATGTCAAAGAACTGGCATTTGCAGATTTTAATCGGAAAATTGCATATGTTGCACAGGACAATTATCTGTTTAATGAAACAGTCCGTGAAAATATCAGACAGGGAAATCCGGATGCTACAGATGAACAGATCATCGAGGTGACAAAGAAAAGTGGATGCTATGAATTTATCATGCAGTTGGAGAATGGATTTGATACGGTTGTAGGAGGTGCAGGAGGACATCTGTCAGGTGGTGAGAGGCAGCGTATCTCCATTGCAAGAGCAATGTTAAAGGATGCTCCGATCGTGATCCTTGATGAGGCAACTGCCTACACAGATCCGGAAAATGAGGCAATTCTGCAGAATTCTATCGCAAAACTGGTAGCAGGGAAGACCCTGATCGTAATAGCACACAGACTTTCTACTGTTAAGGACAGTGACCAGATCTTTGTTGTAAATGATGGAAATGTAACAGCACATGGCACACATGAGGAACTTCTGGTGTCATGCCCGCTTTATAAGGAAATGTGGAATGCCCATATTTCTGTAAAAGATACGGTGAAGGAGGGAGAATGATATGTTTGGGATTCTGGCAAAATTCTTTCGTTTTTCAGGCAGGGAAAATGGCAATAAATTTAAACTGTCGATAGTGATCGGACTCATAGAGGCTCTTGCCTCAGCAATGAAGATTCCGGCTATTATGTACATACTGATTGGTCTGCTGAGTGGGAAACCGACAGGAAAATATATTGGAGGCTCCGTTGCGATTATGGTTCTTGCAATTGTAGTCGACGTAATCTGCAAGAGATACTCTACAGTGCTTCAGACAGAGGGAGGATATAATGCAAGTGCTTTTATGAGAATCAAGATTGCAGAACATCTGCGATATCTGCCGATGGGGTATTTCAATTCCAATAGTATCGGGGAAATTTCTTCCATTACAACCAATACAATGGAAATACTTGGCGATGTGGCTGCGAGAGTGGTTATGCTGACAATGCAGGGAATTCTGGAAACATCAATGATCATTCTTATGCTGTTTATTTTTGACTGGAGAATTGGACTGATAGCTGCAGCAGGAGTACTTATTTTCTTTGGGGTCAATTCTGTGATGCAGAATGCGGGTAAAAAAGATTCAGAGCAAAAAGTGGTATGCGATATGGAGCTTGTAAACCAGATCATGGAGTATCTGCAGGGAATATCAGAAGTTAAATCATATAACTTGCTTGGGAAACAGGCGAAAAGATTAAATGATGCAAATGAAGCATGTGAAAAGATCAATACAAAGATGGAAATGGTGTTTGTGCCCTATCATTTTCTGCAAAGTGTGATAACCAAAATTACAGGTGCTGTGATCGTGGCTTGCAGTGCATATTTTTATATTAATGGAACTATGAGTGCGGTCTATGCGATCGGTATGACAATTTCAGCATTTATGCTTTATGCCAGTCTGGAATGTGCAGGAAATTATTCATCTCTTTTACATGTGGTAAGCGTATGTGTAGATAAAGCAAATGCAATATTGGAGCTGGATACCATGGATATCGACGGTAAAGAAATACAGCCGGAAAATTACGATATCAGACTTTCTAATGTTTCGTTTTCTTATGACAAACGGAAGATCATTGATGATATATCGCTCTCTATTCCGCAGAAAACGACGACAGCAATCGTTGGACCATCTGGTGGAGGAAAATCAACACTTTGCAATCTGATTGCCAGGTTCTGGGATGTGGATTCCGGGGAAGTGACACTTGGAGGTGTGAATGTAAAAGACTACAGCATGAACAGTCTGATGAGTAATTTCTCATTTGTGTTTCAGTCGGTGTATTTGTTTGCAGACACCATTGAGAATAATATTAAATTCGGACGCCAGGATGCAAGTCATGAGGAAGTGGTGGAAGCGGCGAAGAAAGCATGTTGTCATGATTTCATCAGCAAACTTCCGAATGGATATGACACAGTGATCGGAGAAGGAGGAGCCACACTTTCCGGTGGTGAGAAGCAGCGTATTTCGATAGCCAGAGCGATTATGAAGGATGCGCCAATCGTCATATTGGATGAAGCAACGGCAAATGTTGATCCGGAGAATGAAAAGGAGCTGATGGATGCAGTAGATGCACTTACAAAGGAAAAAACGATTATTATGATTGCCCACAGATTAAAAACAGTCAGACATGCAGACCAGATTGTGGTTGTTGAAAAAGGAAGAATTGCACAGCAGGGAACACATGAGCAATTAATGAAACAGGAAGGTATTTATAAGAGATTTGTGGATGCAAGGCAGCAGGCGGTAAGTTGGAAACTGGTGCACTGAGAAATAATCCACAGTCGGTGAATATCCAAATTGAATTGTCTGAAAGAGATTTAATTTAAGTTTCGCTAAGTTTCACTTATATAGGCAGAATGAGGGATATTCAATAATGTAATATGAAAAAAGCACTGAAAACCGTTGGATTATGAGTTTTACAGTGCTTTTCCTTTTGCCAAAGAGGAAAAATGCAGTGAATTTAAGTTTTGCTACGTGTTGTGGATTTTAAGACATCTCACGTAAGGACGTTCTTTTCTGCATTGTCAGATGAAGGACTGGCACACAGTACGATCAAAGGTCTTTATGGCTTATTGAATCCCAGTTTTGAACTGGCAGTGGAAGATGGGATTATCCGCAAGAATCCAGTAACAGGAACACTTGGAGATTATGGGGCTCCGGCAAAGGAGAAAGAAGCATTGACACTGGAACAGCAGGAAAAACTTTTGAAGTTTGTTGAACAGAGTAATGTGTATAAGCCTCATCTTCCAATGATGCAGGTTATGTTTGGGGCTTGCCTGAGAGTGAGTGAAACAATCGGCTTAACCTGGTCAGATGTGGACATGAAGAACCGGGAGATCCATGTAGGTGGACAGCTTGTGTATTATGAAGGTGATGACGGATATTGTTTCCATGATTCAGAAACTAAAACGGATGCAGGAATCAGAAATATTCCTATGACACAGATGGTATATGATGCGTTCCGTAAGCAGAGAGAACTGAACCTGATGTTTGGTTTACAGAGTAATGTTGAGATAGGTGGACGCAGTGGATTCATCTTTAATACAAAGCATGGACGTCCGATTATGCCAGCGGGAGTGAACAGCTTTCTGAAAAATATTGTTAATGCCTATAATAAAAAAGAAAGCAAATTGGCAGAAGAAGAGAAGCGAGAGCCGGAGTTGATGCCTCCTATTTCATCGCATACCCTTCGTCATACGGGATGTACCAGATTGGGTGAGAACAATGTCAATCCCAAAGTTATGCAGTATGTGATGGGCCATTCAGATGCACAGATCACAATGAATGTCTATAATCATATTTCAGATAAGTCTCATGTGGAGAATGAGATGTCTAAAATGAACCTGCCAGAAACCGTACCTGCTGTGGTATAAACCATAAGTTGTTGTCGTAAAATGTGGTAAGAAAATCAGACGAATATATTTTTCCAAGAATTTGTCGTAAAAATGTGGTCAAACCAAGAAAATTGAGTGCGAAAGTAAGTGAAAAATCCCTGTGAAGTAGTGGCATACGCCATGCACAGCTCGGGAAAGACTTCCCTCGCTGTAGGGCTGTCGCCCTATACATTTCCATGAAAGAGCCATCTTTATCAAGCAAGCTTGAAAGATGGCTCTTTCACGTAAATGTGCATGGCTCGTAGCGTTCACAAATTCTTCACAAAAAAAATAGCACTCGCCTCTTGACAGTGCTAATAAGAAGTGCTATAACATAGCCAGAACGAAGGAAGAGGAAGAAAAGAAAAGTTCCCAGACCGTCCCGGTTCCGAAAATGTTGGTAAATAAACATAATGAAATGAAGTTAGAAAAGGAGAGATGACTTATGTTAATGCCGAGTATTTTTGGAGAAAATTTGTTTGATGATTTCTTTAATGATTTTCCGTTTTATGATGATAACGCCGGACAGAAGATAGAGAAAAAGCTGTATGGACGCCATGGACAGAACCTGATGAAGACCGATATCAAGGAAATGGAAGATGGCTATGAGCTGGAGATGGATCTGCCGGGATTTAAGAAAGAAGAGATTTCGATTTCCTTGGAAGATGGTAATCTGACGATTCAGGCTGCGAAGGGACTGGATGAGGACGAGAAGGAGAAAAAGTCCGGTCGTTACATCCGCAGAGAGCGTTATGCAGGTTCCTGTGCGAGAAGCTTCTATGTCGGTGATGATATAACAGAGGAAGATATCAAGGCGGAATTTAAGCATGGTATTTTGAAGATTTTTGTTCCGAAGAAAGAAGCAAAACCGGAAGTCGAGCAGAAAAAATATATTGCGATTGAAGGATAATGTAGAAGAAGCAGTCAGCCGGATTGATGGATGCAGTTGTCTGGCTGTAACGTAGAAAAGAGCGCTACGGCACTCATGGAGCGGTTTTACCAGAAATGGAAAGCCGGTTTGTGAGTGTTGCGGCGCTCTTTTTCACTATTTTATATCTGATTAGTAGTTAATACCTGTGATACCGATAGATCCCTCTTTGTCCAGACCAAAGGTAACTGCCGGTTTACCGGATGGATTGCCTACGATGAAACCTGCCTTGGTCAGTTCGGTGGAAGAAACATCGGCTGTCTTGACTGCCTCAATCAGCGCGTCGGTAAATACCTTGTCTGCGTCGAGAGCCATAAATTCAGTTCTGTTATTTACGACAATCCCGTCATCGATGCCGATGTAGGACGGATAGACAAGCAGCTCGGCTAAATCGTTCATATTTTTATTGGCGATGATGCTTTGAAGGGATCTGGCAAAACCACGGTAAAGTTCTGTGATTTCTTTTTCGCTCAGAGTCTCGTCTTCTGCATAATCTGCATCCGTTGTCTGGGCGGTTTCTTTTTCTCCGGCAGTAGTTGTTTCGCTGGCATCGCTGCTTTCTGCTGATGTATCGTTTTCCTGTGTGGATTCAGCGGCAGTTGTTTCAGCCGTGGTTGTTTCAGACGGCTGGCTGGAGCAGGCGGTCATGCTGGCGGCTGCGATGAGAGTGGAAACCATCAAGGTATAAATTGATTTTCTCATAATTTCCTCCATTTGCAATTAATGGACTCCCGGAAGCTTTCTGTGCTTAATGTTGTGAGATGATTTGCAGGAAAGACTCCGAGAGTACCTATCAATAAGGTATGGACAGTAGGTGTCCTCTGCCTGTATGTTTGGCTGATATGATTATCATATCACAAGGCGATGGGAATGTATATGAGGTTTAATGTAATGCGTTTAAATCCGCCTTTTTTAGCCTTTTATTTTTTATAGAAACAATTCCCACCAACCACCTGATAGCTGGAGTAGCTGTCGTAGTTTGCTGATTTGGTCGAGGTAAAATAAAGGTAGTCGCCTATCTGATTCTCCCCGGCGAGCGCTGCCTTTGCCGCCTTGGTGGCAGTAGAGGACGGTCCTCTATCGAGATATTTGTCAAGCAGGCCGGAGGTCGCGCCTGGGAACTGTCCGTCCGCGTAGATGACGCTGGAGATGGATTTGCCCCATTTGCCAGATTTGACGCGGTTGACGATCAGACTTCCGACTGCCAGATAGCTTTCATAGGATCCTCCGTTGGCTTCCATCGTGAGGCAGGCGGAGAGCAGATAAACGTCGCTCTCGGAGGCGGAGACCACGTAGGACGATTTAGCGGCTGGTGCAGCCGTGCTCTTTTTCGAAGAGCTTCCAGAATTTCCAGATTTTCCCGAAGTCTGGGAGGAACCTTTAGCCGCGTTTGCTTCTGCCTGCGATTTTGCGGCTGCAATCTGGGCTTCCTCGGCGGCTCTGGATGCCTGCTCAGCTTCTTCAGCAGCCTGCCGTGCCGCCTCCAGCGCTGCCATCTCAGCCTCAATGCTGATTGCGCGTCCTGGCTTGACGCTGATTGTGACATAATCAGAAGAAACGTAACCGGAGGTGTCAACGGAAAGCTGGATTTTGACCCATCCAGTTTCCTGACTCAGTACAGGATAGTAGTCTTCCGCGGCAGCCAGACCGACGATGGCAGAATCCGTGCTGGCTTCCTCACGTACATGGAGTGTCTGTGTGCTGACGGTAGCGATATAGAGACCGAGCTCTTTGGCGAGCGGCTTGATATCATCGCCAAATACAAGATAATCGTCCTTGAGCCATCCCTCCAGCCCACCGGAGCGGATTTTTGTCCAGCCATTTTTGCGTTTTAAAATGGTACCGCCGCCTCCGCGGAAGCAGGTGCCGAGTACCTTGGCATCTGTATCTGGTTTTTCTCTCAGGTTCAGCGCATCATCCACATTGGCGACCGCGAGATTTTCATACGGATCGACCGGCTTTTCTTCTTTGATTTTGGCTTTCGCCGTACTTTTAGTATCGGTGCCGGTCTGATGACTGTTTTTTAAGGTGCTGGAAGAAGCAATGGAAGGATCAGAGCCTGCTTTGTTCTTCTTATCAGAAGGTTTAGAGAGGCATAGAAATACCAGCAGAGCCGCCCCGGCCACAATAAAAAGGATCAGGAAATAGATCGCCATCATTGTTTTATCCATTTTTTTGCGCCTGGAAGAAGCAGGTTTCAAAGGGGAATCGTTCATATTGTATATCCTTTCTGATATAAAAACATCTTGGAAATATTACAAAGATATTACAAAATTCTTCATTTACTATAGCAAATGGGGAAATCCTTGTCAACAAAGGGGGATTTTACGATTAGAAGAGGAGATGAAACTGAGTAAAAATGATGTTTTTGGAAACACTATTCCATCAGTGACAGCAATCGTTTCGCCGGAATTCACACGAAACAATCAATCAAAAACAATCATAAAAAATCAAAATTGTGCAATATAACCCAAAAAGAGGTAGCATGTTTGTGAATAAGTTTGATTGATTTTGAATGAAAATGATTTTATAATACAGTCAGAATCAATCAAGATAAGAAAGGAATGAAGGCTTATGATTTATACGGTAACCTTTAATCCATCGTTAGATTATATTGTGTCAGTGAGCGATTTTAAGCTCGGACTGACCAACCGGACAGATTCGGAGCTTTTGCTTCCGGGCGGAAAGGGAATCAATGTTTCGATGGTCCTTCAAAACCTTGGAATTGCCAATACGGCGTTTGGCTTTACTGCCGGGTTTGTCGGCGAGGAGGTTCGGAAGGAAGTGGAGCAGCTGGGCGTGAAAGCCGAGTTTATTTCCCTAGATGAGGGAGTCTCCCGCATCAACCTGAAGCTGAAATCCATCGACGGGACTGAGATCAACGGTCGGGGACCGAGGATTCCGCGGGAAGCGGTGGATGCGCTGATGACCCAGCTTGACCGGCTGGGGGCGGATGATACGTTGGTGCTGGCTGGAAGTATTCCAGCGTCGATGCCGGATGATATTTATCAGAAGATTATGGAGCGCCTGGATGGCAGGGACGTCCGGATTGTTGTGGACGCGACCAAGGATCTGCTGCTCAATGTGCTGGGACACCATCCATTTTTAATCAAACCGAACAATCATGAACTGGGAGACATTTTCGGCATGAAGCTCTCGGAGCGGGAGGAAGTTGTTCCGTATGCGAAGAAGCTGCAGGAAAAAGGTGCGGTCAACGTGCTGGTTTCGATGGCAGGCAAGGGCGCGGTTCTTCTGGCGGAGGATGGAAGCGTCTATGCGGCGGAAGCACCGAAGGGAACCTTGAAAAATGGTGTCGGAGCCGGAGATTCGATGGTAGCCGGTTTCCTGGCCGGATACGGGGAGAGCGGAGATTATGAACACGCCTTCCGCATGGGACTGGCAGCTGGAAGCGCGAGCGCCTTTTCGGAGCAGCTGGCGACGAAGGATGAGATAAAGAAAGTGTATGAGACCTGTAAAATCACAAAAATCGGATGAGGTTGTATGCAGACATTTTTGAAGCTGGCAGAATGTACTGCCGGATATGCAATGCATACCTGACATTCGGGCATAAATAGGGAGGCAACAGATATGAAGATTACTGATTTACTGGATCCGAGAAGTATATCGCTGGATGCGGCACCCACCAGCAAATCGGAGACACTGGACAAGGCGGTAGAGCTGATGGCGGCGAGCGGAAAGCTGTCGGATGTCGAGGCATTCCGCAAGCAGGTTTATGCGAGAGAAGAAGAGAGCACGACCGGTATCGGCGAGGGGATTGCAATTCCTCATGGAAAATGTGATGCGGTCAAAAAGCCGGGGCTGGCGGCGATGGTCATCAAAAATGGCGTGGATTTCGACTCCCTGGACGGCGAACCGGTCACTCTGCTGTTTCTGATTGCAGCGCCAAATACAAAAGATAACGTACATCTGGATGTGTTGAGCAAGCTTTCCGTTCTCATGATGGACGAGCATTTCTCAGATTCCCTGCGAAATGCCTCTTCGGTGGAAGACTTTCTTTCCATTATTGATAAGGCAGATGCAGAACAGGCAGGCATCGATGAGAGACTGGCGGCTGATTCCGGCGAAGAAGCGGCAGATACAAATGGAGAGAATGCCGCACAAGCAGGTGGTCAGGAGATTCAGGCGCAAAAAGCGGGTGCAGAGACGGAACAGACAGCCGGACCGAAGATCTTAGCGGTTACTTCCTGTCCGACCGGTATCGCGCACACCTACATGGCTGCCGAAGGCCTGGAAAAAGCGGCACGCGCGAAGGGATGGAAGATCAAAGTTGAGACGCGCGGTTCAGCCGGAGCAAAAAATGTGCTGACGGCACAGGAGATCGAGGCGGCGGACTGCATCATCGTGGCAGCGGACGCACAGGTGCCGATGGATCGGTTTGACGGAAAACGAGTGATCGAATGTCAGGTTTCGGACGGTATCAGCAAGGCACCGGAGCTTTTGGAGCGCGCGGCGTCCGGGGAGGTACCGGTTTACCACGCAGCATCATCTGGAAACAGCAGCCCGGCAAAGGCAGCCTCTGGCGGCAAATCGGGCAGTGTCGGACACCAGATTTACACACAGCTGATGAATGGTGTCTCCCACATGCTCCCATTTGTAGTCGGCGGCGGCATCCTGATTGCGATTGCGTTTCTGATTGATGGTTTCAGTGTGGATATGAATGCACTTCCGCTCGACCAGCGTGTAAACTTTGGTACGATTACCCCGCTGGCGGCATGGTTTAAAAATGTCGGCGGTGTGGCATTTGGCTTTATGCTCCCGATTCTGGCTGGTTTCATCGCGATGGCGATCGGAGACCGCCCGGCGCTGGCAGTCGGTTTTGTCGGCGGCATGATTGCTTCTCAGGGAAAATCAGGTTTCCTTGGCGCCCTGGCGGCAGGTTTTATTGCCGGATATCTGATTCTGGCGCTTCGGAAAGCGTGCGAGAATCTTCCAGAGGCACTGGAAAAGATTGCTCCGGTCCTGATTTACCCGGTTGTGGGCGTCCTGCTCATCGGACTGGTTATGAGCTTCGTCGTAGAGCCGGTCATGGGCGCGATCAATATGGCGTTAAACAATGGTCTGAGCAGCATGGGTGGTTCGAGTAAGTTGATTCTTGGTTTTGTGCTGGCGGCGATGATGGCGATCGACATGGGCGGTCCATTCAACAAGGCGGCATATGTATTTGGTACGGCGGCAATCGCCTCCGGCAACTACGATGTGATGTCAGCTGTTATGATTGGCGGTATGACACCGCCGTGTGCGATTGCGCTGGCAACCATGCTGTTTAAGAAGAAATTTACAAAGGAAGAGCGCGAGGCAGGACCGACCAACTTCATCATGGGTCTGGCATTCATCACGGAGGGCGCGATTCCATTTGCAGCGTCCGATCCGGTACACGTGCTTCCAGCCTGCATCGTCGGTTCGGGTGTTGCGGGAGCGATGAGCATGTTATTTAACTGTACGCTGATGGCGCCGCATGGCGGAATCTTCGTATTCCCAGTCATGGGAAATCCGCTGTTCTATCTGCTGGCACTGGTGGTTGGCATGGCGATCTCGACGGTACTCTTAGGAGTTCTCAAGAAGAATGTAGAAGAATAGATAAATAATTTTTTTTGACGGAATGTGAATCTTTATTAGAAATTTTTTGGTCAAATCAATCAAAATAGGTTATAATGAGAAGGAGAACATCATCATGAAAGAGTTTAAATATACCATTACAGACCCGGAAGGAATCCACGCACGCCCGGCAGGTGAACTGGTAAAGGCGGCAAAACAGTTTACGAGTACGATCAAGCTGGCGAAAGATGGAAAGAGCGGCGACTGCAAAAAGATTTTCGGTATCATGGGACTGGCGGTAAAGAACGGACAGGAAGTAACCCTGACCTTTGAGGGCGAGGACGAAGAAGCAGCTTATGAGGCAGTCAGCCAGTTTATGAAGGAAAATATGTAGTTTAACAAAGATGCCGCGATGTAAGGGATTATTACATGGCGGCATTTTTCGATAATGGATCAATGGAAAGGGGAATGGTCATGCAGACGTATCGTGGAAAAAGTGTATTTGGCGGTGTCGCAGTTGGAAAAATATGTGTGTATCAGAAAGGCGAGCAGACCGTAAAACGGACGAAAATAGAGAATGCAGAGCAGGAAAAAGCGCGGTTTAATGCGGCAGTTCAGGAGTCCATCCGCCAGCTCGGCGAGTTGTATGAAAAGGCGGTAAAAGAAGTTGGCGAGGCGAATGCGGCGATTTTTGAGATTCACCAGATCATGCTGGAGGACGAGGACTATCTGGACGCGGTTCAGAATATCATCGATACGCAGAAGGTCAATGCCGAGTATGCGGTTGCGGTGACCGGTGACAATTTCGCCCAGATGTTTGCGGCGATGGAGGACGAATATATGCGCGGGCGCGCGGCGGATGTCAAAGATATTTCGGAGCGGATTGTGCGCGTTCTGTCCGGAGGCGCAGGTCAGGGCATCCATACGGACGAGCCGGTGATTATTCTGGCAGATGATTTAGCACCGTCAGAGACGGTACAGCTTGAAAAGGACAAGGTGCTATCCTTTGTGACGGTACACGGTTCCGTCAATTCCCACACGGCGATCCTGGCGCGTACGATGAGCATTCCGGCGCTGATCGGAACGGACGTGGCGCTCGATGAGACGGTAGATGGGAAATTTGCGGTTGTGGATGGTACGAACGGAGTCCTGTATGTGGAACCGGATGAGGAGACATTGGAAACAATGCGCCGCCGGCAGCGGGAGGAACAGGAGAAGAAAGAACTGCTGCAAACACTGAAAGGGCGCGAAACAGTCACTCTGGATGGCAAGGAGATCCGCCTGTATGCGAACATTGGCAACAGCAAGGATCTGGCATCGGTCATTCAGAACGATGCGGCGGGCATCGGACTGTTCCGCAGCGAATTTTTGTATCTGGAAAAAGAAACATTTCCGACGGAGGAGGAGCAGTTCCAGGTATATAAACAGGTAGCGGAAACGATGGCGGGCAAACCGGTCATTATCCGCACGCTGGACATCGGCGCGGACAAGCAGTGCGATTATTTTGAACTGAAAAAAGAGGAAAATCCGGCGATGGGCTGCCGGGCGATCCGTATCTGCCTGACAAGACCGGAGATTTTCAAGACACAGCTTCGCGCGCTGTTTCGGGCAAGTGCCTATGGCAATCTCCAGATCATGTATCCGATGATCACAAGTGTCTGGGAGGTCGAGGCGATTGCGAAGATTGTCGAGGAGGTCAAGACGGAGCTGACCGCACAGAATCTCCAGTTTGGCGACCCGAAGCAGGGCATTATGATTGAAACCCCGGCGGCAGTCATGGTAAGCCGGGAACTGGCGAAAAAAGTGGACTTTTTCAGCATCGGAACGAACGACCTGACCCAGTATACGCTGGCAGTTGACCGTCAGAATCCGGAGCTGGATGCATTTTACGATCCGCACCATCCGGCGGTGCTGGCGATGATCCGCATGGTTGTTGAAAATGCGCACGCCGAGGGCATCTGGGCAGGTATTTGCGGCGAATTGGGCGCGGATCTGAGTTTGACAAAAGAATTCCTGAAAATGGGTGTGGATGAGCTTTCCGTATCGCCGGGGCGTGTGCTGCCGATTCGGAAGGTCATTGTCGAAAGCAGCTGCAGTTGATAAGAATATTAAGACAGAGAGAAGTGAAAAATTGAGCTAAAAAAAGTTCAACCACAGCAGAAGATGAAAGGAAAAGAGTCATGCTGACAGAAAAAAGA
The DNA here is from genome assembly GCF_003461685.1 of Clostridium sp. AF12-41. Classification (NCBI taxonomy): domain Bacteria; kingdom Bacillati; phylum Bacillota; class Clostridia; order Eubacteriales; family Clostridiaceae; genus Clostridium; species Clostridium sp. AF12-41. The sequence goes on from NZ_QTXO01000004.1 coordinate 44,092, forward strand.
TACGAACTGATTTTGGAACTTCTGGATAAAAAGAGGAGTGTGACAGTTCCTGAGATTAAAGAGGTGCTGGGAGTTTCGGAATCGACGATCCGGCGGGATCTGAATGCGCTTGACAAGGCGGGGCGCCTGACCAAGGTGTTTGGCGGCGCGGTGTCCTCGGACGGGACATTTACGGGAACCGAGCCGTCAGTGGCACAGAAGATGGAATTGCAGCAGGAGGAGAAAAGGAGAATCGCCCAGTTTGCGGCGGGACTTATCCAGCCGGATGATTTTGTCTATCTGGACGCGGGCACGACGACCGGGTATATCTTAGACTATCTTCCGGCGCGCAGCGCCACGTTTGTGACGAATGCGGTATCACATGCCAAACGGCTGGCAGCCGCCGGAAACCGCGTAATTCTGATTGGCGGTGAGTTAAAGGGCACGACGGAGGCGGTCATCGGAAGTCAGGCGATCCTGATGATCCAGAGCTATCATTTTACAAAGGGATTTTTTGGAACCAACGGCGTCAGCAAGCGCCACGGTTTCACGACGCCGGATCCGAATGAGGCATTAGTCAAGCAAGAGGCGATGCGCCAGACAGAGCGCTGCTATGTGCTGGCGGACAGCCAGAAATTCGGCATGGTAAGTTCGGTGACGTTCGGGGGGTTTGAAGAAGCGACGATCCTCACGGAGACAGAGCCGCCGGAAGGATTTAGCGGCAGCAAGAATATCCGGGTGGCAAAGTAGAATAGTGAGCAGTAACAATCGTGTTTTTCTAATGAAATCCTAACATATATACGATTTGACAAACTATTAGAATATTGCTATATTTATAGAAAATCAATAGGGCGGCAAACGGGCAGGATTATGTATGACGATCGGGAGGAACGATGGATCCGAACCGATCGCAGTCAGCATGGATCCTGAATCGTTATGCTGCCCTTGTTAGTGTTTACAGTTATGTAAAAGGAGAACTTTCTAAAAGGAGAATTTACCATGCAGCAATTTCACGGCAGTGACGAATACATCGCTTCGGATGAACTGATCCGCAGCGTTAACATTGCGGCGGCGCTCAAAAAGCCGCTCTTAATCAAGGGAGAACCGGGCACTGGAAAGACGATGCTCGCGGAGGCGATTGCCAGATCCCTCGATATGGAACTTTTGATCTGGAATATTAAATCGACGACCCGCGCACAAGACGGTCTTTACGTGTACGATACGGTACAGCGTCTTTACGACAGCCAGTTTGGTGCGGATGGCGTTGATGATATTGCCAGATATATCCGCCTCGGAAAGATGGGAGAGGCATTTGAGAAGGAAAAGCAGACGGTTCTTTTGATCGATGAGATCGATAAAGCGGATTTGGAATTCCCGAACGACCTGCTCTGGGAACTTGACAAGATGGAATTTTACATTCCGGAGACGGGAAAGACTGTCAAAGCGAAGCACCGTCCGATTGTGATTATTACCTCCAATGCGGAGAAGGAGCTGCCGGATGCGTTCCTGCGCCGCTGTATCTTCCATTATATTGCATTCCCGGAGCAGCCGATGATGGAGAAGATCATCAAGGCACATTACCCGGATCTCGACCAGAAGCTGATCGACGGCGTGCTGGACGCCTTCTACCGGGTGCGCGATCTGCGCGGCCTGCAGAAGAAGCCGAGTACCTCCGAGGTGTTGGACTGGATTCAGGCGCTTGTGATCGGCGGCGTGCCGGTGGAGAAGCTGGAAAAGGAGATCCCGTTTGCGGGGGTACTCTTAAAAAAGACAGAGGATTTAAAGCTGGTGGAGAATAACCGATATGTTTACTGATTTTCTGTATCTACTCCGTTCTTACGGGATGAAGACGAGCCTCAATGAGTGGAACAGCCTGATGGATGCTCTGGAAATGAACCTGAACGACGCGAGCCTGACGGAGTTTTACTATATGGCGAGGGCGGTTCTGGTCAAAAAAGAGTCCGAATATGACAAATTTGACCAGGCATTTCTGGCATATTTTAAAAATGTGCAGACGTTTGAGGAACTTCCGAAGGAGGTCTTAGACTGGCTTGCCAAGGCGCACGCGCAGACGCCGTATGATAAGGATGAGGTCGATGCGCGGTTTGCGGGACTTGATCTGGACGATATCCGTAAAATGATGGCGGAACGACTGAAAGAGCAGCATGAGCAGCACCACGGCGGCAATAAGTGGATTGGAACCGGCGGTACGTCGGCATTTGGACATTCCGGTTACAGCCCGAAGGGCATCCGCGTGGGCGGACCGGGCAAAAACCGGAGCGCGCTGCAGGTGGCGGAACAGCGGAATTACCGCGATTTCCGCGACGATGCGGTTATCCAGATCCGGCAGTTCCAGGTGGCGCTCAAAAAGCTGCGTCTTTTATCCTGCCGTGAGGATGGACCGAAAACGGAACTCAATGTGGAGAAAACGATCGAGAAGACCTGTGACGAAGGCGGACGTCTGGAGCTCGTCATGGAGCGCCCGAGAAAGAACCAGACGAAGCTCCTGCTTCTGATGGACAGCGGCGGGTCGATGTGGGCATATGCGGATCTGTGCAACCGGCTGTTCCAGGCGGTCAATCAGTCGTCCCATTTTAAGGATTTGAAGATTTATTATTTCCACAACTGTTTCTACGATCAGCTGTTTACGACGCCGTCCTGCTCCTGGCGGGATAAGATCTCGACCGAGTGGGTCTTTCACAACCTGAAACCGGAATACAAGGTAATTCTGGTCGGGGATGCGTCGATGGCGCCGTCGGAACTTCTGTACCGCGGCGGCAGTCTCGACTATTTCCACAGCAACGAACGGACGGGCATTTACTGGCTGCAGGAGATGCACCGGCGTTTTCCGTCGGCGATCTGGCTGAACCCGATGCGGGAAAATAACTGGGCATATGCCTACGGTGCGTACACGATCAGCCTGATCCGAGATGAGATCCCGATGTTTCCGCTGACGGCGGCAGGGCTTGAGGCTGGGATTAAGGAATTGAAGAAATAAATTATGGAAGAAAGGGCGTTTCCCGATATTGACAACTAAGTAAACTTGTGCTATTATTCATCATAAACTCTTTGCACTGCATATCAAACTACAGTACAAACTGAGCAGACCGTGAATATCATGGGGTCGGGTCGCAGAAGCGACAGTGGAAGTTAGTTTCATCCACGGGACAGTAGTTACTCATACTGGTTCGTGGGTGTTTTTTTATACTTTTTTACGGGTTAAACCGCAGCACCCACCTATCGTTAGTGCCATGAGATATTTTTTGGAGGTAACGAATATGAAACAGAACGATTTTCAGAAGGTGGCAAATCAGGTGTCTTTTGTAACGATAGTAGTGAACATCCTTTTGGCGTTTATGAAGCTGTTAGCCGGCGTGTTCGCACATTCGAATGCGATGATCAGTGACAGTATCCATTCGGCGTCCGATGTGTTCAGCACGATGATCGTGGTGATTGGAATTAAGCTGTCGTCCAAACAGCCGGACAAGGAGCACCCGTATGGACATGAGCGGATGGAGTGTGTGGCTGCGATTGTCCTCTCGATGGTTCTTTTTATGACAGGTCTGGGGATTGGCGTGGAGGCGCTTACGGACGTGCTCAAGGGAGAATACAGTCACCTGCAGGTTCCGGGAATGCTGGCGCTGGCAGCGGCTGTTATATCCATTGTCAGTAAAGAAGCGATGTACTGGTACACCCGATATTATGCGAAAAAGATTGATTCCAGCGCACTGATGGCAGATGCATGGCATCACCGTTCCGATGCGTTTTCCTCGATCGGTGCGCTGGTCGGAATCGTGGGCGCGAGAATGGGATTTCCGGTCATGGATCCGATCGCGAGCCTGGTTATTTTCGTCTTTATCGTGAAAGCGGCGTATGAGATTTTTAAAGATGCGATGGATAAAATGGTCGATCATTCCTGTGATGAGAAGACCGAAGAACAGCTGCGCGCCTGCGTTCTTCAGAATCCAGATGTGGCGCGGATTGACCTGCTTCAGACGCGGATCTTTGGCAATAAAATTTATGCGGACATTGAGATTGAGGTAGACGGTTCCATGCCGCTGCGGGAGGCGCACAAGATTGCCGAGTTGGTGCATAACAGCATTGAAAAGACATTTCCGAAGGTAAAACACATTATGGTGCATGTCAATCCGGAAATTGACCGGAAATAGAAAGAAGGACTGCCGCAGACTGGCATATTTCCTTTTAAGCAGACCAAGATAACAATAAAAATCTTGTTTACTTAGAAGAGGGCATGCCAGATGCAGCGGTCCTTTTGGCGCTTTTGGGAACATGAAAATTTTAAACATTTTTAAGGACGTTCTGAAAGTTATACTTCCCATTTGCAATGAATACCATCATACTGCAAAATGGAAAAACTGCAATCATGAATATGGAAAAAATGAAAGAAAAAGGAAAGAAAAAGGAACCGTTAAGAAATTCTTACGAATTGGATCTTTTGACGATCTTTTTTAGAATCGGTCTGGACTTTTTTTCCTACTCTGCTATAATAAGGATTCAGAATCCATATATACAGGCCGCAGCCAGATGGCGCGGCAGAGAGGTTTGTGAAAAAATGAAAAATAAAAGTATGAGTATACTTAAAATGACTGGTGCGGCAGCTGCACTGGTGCTCATGTTTGCACAGCCAGTACTGGCAGATGGCAGTTTTGCAAATGGAACAAGTGTAAATGGCGTCGCAGTCGGCGGAATGAGCAACGAGGAAGCGAAGGCAAAGCTGGAGCAGAATTACGGTTCTTATAAATTAACGATCAAAGAACGTGGAGGCAAGACAGAAGAGATCACCGCAGCGGAGATCGGCTATAAAGTAGTGATTACAAATGAGCTGCAGGCAGCGATTGACCAGCAGGCAGCAGGGGCAGCTGGAGCAGGAGCGCTGACGATCGCGATGCCGCTTTCCTGCGATCAGACGATGCTTGCAAACCGCATTGCTTCCTTAAATTGTATGTCAGATAGTGCAGCACCGACGGTAGATGCCCATATATCCGCCTGGGAAGAAGGAAAAGATTTCACGATTGTTCCGGAAGTAAAGGGAGAATCTGTGGATAAGGCAAAGGTACAGACGGCGATCAATGCAGCGATCGCCTCCGGCATGACAGAGATTGATCTGGAAGCCTTGGGATGTTACACACCGATCCAGGTGACTTCCGGCGATGCATCCTTAAAAGCACTCTGCGCCCAGATGAACCAGGCTAAAAATGCGGTCATTACCTTCCATATCGGTGAGGCAACCGAGACACTGTCCGGTACTGAATATGTCAGCTGGTATACAGGCGGCGAGAATGGTGTCATTACTGTAGACCGCGATAAGGCAGCTGCCTACATCAAGGCGCTGGCAGCGAAATACGACACAGCTGGAACTACCCGTACTTTCCATACCACTTCCGGAAAAGAGGTTGCCTTGACAGGCCCTTATGGATGGAAGATTGACCAGACTGCAGAGACAGACAACCTGGTTCTGATGGCGCAGACAGGCATCAATCAGGAACGTGAAGTCCAGTTCTCCCAGCAGGCAGCCAGCCATTCAGACGCAGACTGGGGCAATACCTACGCAGAAGTTGATTTCGGTGCCCAGCATGTATATATGTACGAAAACGGCGCCCTGACCTGGGATGCCCCATGCGTAACCGGAAACGTATCCAAAAACTACACAACCCCGGAAGGTATTTACAGCCTGACCTACAAGCAGACCGACCGCGTTCTGCGCGGCGCCAAACGGGCAGACGGCACATATGAATATGAAAGTCACGTAGATTATTGGATGCCATTCAACGGCGGCATCGGTTTCCATGACGCAAGCTGGAGAAGTAAATTCGGCGGAACCATCTACCAGTATTCCGGTAGCCACGGCTGCATCAATCTGCCGGTTGATAAAGCAAAACTTCTCTACGAGAAAGTATATAAGGGAATGCCAGTTCTCTGCCATAACTAAACGTCTATTCTAATTGCTCATTCAGCAATTAGAAGAAGGACTAGCAGTGACGGCATTACTTTATTAGATAATAAGATAAGACAGTAGATGTCAGCTAAAATCATAAACACAATACTGTCATAAAAAAGATCCTACGTCGTCATCCAGCCGCATTCATGCGCTGGATGACACCAGGATCTTAAATTTTACCAAGTTATCATCCAATAAACAGGAGAAAAAGCCGCCAGAGCAAAAATGGAATTTTCGAGACTGTGGATTTACTTGGCAGATTCGGATTTGATGTTGAAAGAAACCGCAACAAACTTGCTTTGTGAGGATTTCTTTCTGTTTTTAATCAAACCGAAGATGCCTAGAAAATCCCAGTCTTCGAAACCTGATCATTTTTGCCCGGGCGGCTTTTTCTCTGTCCCTCTCACGAAAACCAAACTAATTATCTATTTTCCTTCCCCAATAATCAATTCTTCCCCATACGGCAAAGTCTTGATCCAGTCACAGAATGTATGCCACTCCGCCAGCTTATGATCCTTTCTGGCATAATAAATATTAATCAGTGTCTCATAATTAAACGAACAAGTCCGCATCTGATTATAACTGCTCGGCAGCAGCTGGATCATATCATACCAGTCATCCTTATTCTTTGTCTCCAGATAACGCAGGCGGATTTCCTCCAGCTTGGCGACAACTGTTTCCATAAATGCGCGTGTTCCGGCTGTCATGTGGTCGCAGCTGAAATCGTCCATCGAAAACGGTTTGCTGGCGATTTTGTGCATCGTGCTGGTTGAATTGGCGACGGTCGCTACTTTATAAGTATCATATTCTTTCCACCAGTAGAGAGGTGCGGTCACATCGACTGAGACAAATACCTGGCGCAGAAACTTGCGGTGGTCGCTGCCTGCTTTGCGGAGACGTTTCGCAAGGTCGAGATCGTTCGGTCCCAGTTTATATTCGCCATTCTCATCATAAAAGCTGTCCATCCGTCCCCAGCTGTTCATCGGATTGCGGGCACCGCGCATGGCATTTTCCAGATTCATGACGCTGGTACGTTCTAATTTAAGCATAATCAAACTCCTTTTTTCATATAAGTGAATTATTTTCAGGATAAACTCACTTTTGTGAGTTGTTTCAGGCGGGATCAGTATACCACAAAAACCATGTCCCGTAAACAAAGCATAAAAAAACATACAGAATTACAAGAATCGATAGTTACTGTTCCCGGGTGGGCACTTTTGGAAGCAGAAGTGCCGTAAGAAAACGTGGTGGCAGCAGGAATTTACCGTATTTAAATGCGAAGCCACGGCAAATTCCGTTACTGGGCACGTATGCGTGAACAGTAAGATCGATAAAAATTACAATCCAAAACAGAATACAGGAAAAAGCAAAGATATTATGCGATATGCACAGAAAAACATAATGAAAATATGTATTTTTAAATATGAAATAGTATTGACACAAAATGAAAAACGTGCTAATATTTAGCTATAGAAATTCATTGATATGAAAAATAACAAGAAAGAGTTAGATTTCATGAAAATAAAGCGAGAAAAGTTTTCGTATCATAATCACAAATGAGACAAAATGTCAAAAAGGAGAGATGAGCAATGAGCAATGGATATTTCAAAGTAGAGATGCCGAAAAATGAGCCGGTAAAAGCATATCTTCCGGGAAGCCCGGAGAGAGCCAGCTTAAAGAAAGAGCTGGAGCGCCAGTCCGCACAGGTTGTTCAGGTTCCGATGATCATCGGTGGTAAGGAAGTTTGGACAGAGAGAAAGACCAAAGCAGTTATGCCGCATGACCATGCTCATGTAATCGCAGAAGCAGCTTCCGGCGGTGAGAAAGAGTTAAAGGATGCAATTGCAGCAGCTCTGGCAGCTAGAAAAGCATGGACCGAGATGCCGATGGAACACCGCGTATCTATCTTCTTAAAAGCAGCTGATTTAATCGCTGGTCCGATGAGAGATAAAGTAAATGCAGCTACCATGTTAGGACAGAGCAAGACCGCATATCAGGCTGAGATTGATACCTGCGAGCTGATTGATTTCCTTCGTTTCAACGTATACTACTTACAGCAGATTTATGACAGACAGCCGAACAACACACCGAATGTTTGGAACCGCATCGAGTACCGTCCGCTGGAAGGTTTCGTAACCGCGATTTCCCCATTCAACTTCACATCCATCGGTGCTAACCTTCCGACCGCTCCGGCGATCGCAGGTAACGTAGTTCTCTGGAAACCGGCTACCACAGCAGTTCTTTCCAACTACTATGTAATGCAGGCCCTGATGGCTGCAGGACTTCCGGCAGGTGTTATCAACTTTGTACCGAGCCGTGGTTCTGACATGAGCAAGTACGTATTAAGCGATCCGAACCTGGCAGGATTCCATTTCACAGGTTCTACCGAAGTGTTCAGCGGTGTTTACTCCTTAGTAGGCGAGAACATCAAGAAATACAAAACATATCCGCGTCTGGTTGGCGAGACTGGTGGAAAGGACTTCATCTTTGCTCACAATTCCGCAGACGTACCGGGTCTGGTAGCAGCTCTGACAAGAGCATCCTACGAGTATCAGGGACAGAAGTGCTCCGCAGCTTCCCGTGCATTTGTTCCGGCAAGCATCTGGCCGCAGGTTAAAGAGGGTATGCTGGCAGAGATTGAGAAGATTAAAATTGGCGATATAACCGATTTCAGAAACCTGATGGGCGCTGTTATCGATGCATCCGCATTCAAGACCAACAAAGAGTACATCGACTATGCAAAAGCATCCGAGGATGCAGAAGTTATCTGCGGCGGATACGATGATTCCAAGGGATATTTCATATATCCGACCCTGATTGAGGCTAAGAAGCCAGATTTCAAGACTATGGTAGAGGAAATTTTTGGACCGGTTATGACCGTATATGTATATCCGGATGACAAACTGGATGAGACTCTGGCAAGCTGCGATACCGCAACGTCCTATGGTCTGTCCGGAGCAATCTTTGCAGATGACCGCGAAGCTATCGTTAAGATGGAAGATGCACTTAAAGGAACAGCCGGAAACTTCTACATCAACGACAAGCCGACCGGTGCAGTTATCGGCCAGCAGCCGTTCGGTGGTGCAAGAGCATCCGGAACCAACGACAAAGCCGGCAGCGAGATCAACATGTATCGCTGGTTAAGCCCGAGAACCATCAAAGAACTCAGAGTACCGTGCCTGGATGTAACATATCCGTACATGGTTGAGGCATAAGCAGTGCAAAGCAGGGCAGTAAGACAGGAACGTTGTGCTTGCACATAAGGAACTGTCTTGCTGGACTGATTTATAGGGCGCAGCCCGTCCAGCGAAGAAAAGCGCAGCTTTTTTTAGCTGGGGCACTGAGCACGCTGAAGCCACTGAGCATGCTGGGGTGCAGCTCTTCCCCATAATTTACTAAATTAAAACCAACCACCCAGAGGATCGGCGCTGATCCGGAATCTGTGTAACGAAACACACGATTTCATATCGGTGCCGATCCTTTTTATAATTTAGAAAATCTGTCCGAGTATCCCAGCCACACCCGCTCAGATATTGTTCCGTTTGTTTGGAATGAAATTGCGGCATTCTGTTATTAAAAATCCCATTATGTTACTGCTCACACATGTGTGCCCAGCAACGGGATTTTGCCGATGCTGCGCATTCCAAATCGGCAAAATCTGCTGCGAGAACTGTATCGTACAGAATTTTCAGTTCAGAAAATTCCTATTTGTGAACAGTTACCCTATTATTCCTTACATTCATCTGATTTGAACCAGTCCTTGTATTTTTCATAAAGATCCAGTAAAATCAAATACGAAATATGGATTTGAGGATTTGTTTTTGTTCAAATTTTCTCGGTTCGATTTTAAATTCAAACAAAAAGGATGAGAAAGCAATGACGGTGATCGATGTATCTGGCTGCGGAAGCGGTGCGGTGTTTTTGATAAAGGGAAAAGCCAATCTCCTGTTCGAGGCGGGGATGGCGTATGCTGCCGATCAGATGGTGGAAAATATAAAAAGAGAACTGGGCGATGCAGAGTTAGACGCGGTTCTTTTATCCCATTCCCATTATGATCATGTAGCGGGGCTTCCGGCGGTGCGGAAAGCATGGCCGGGGGTGAAAACATATGCTTCCGAGCGCGCAAAAGAAATTTTAGTGAAACCGGGCGCTTTGAAGACGATCCGGCGTCTAAGCGGCGAGGCGGCAGAAGCGGCGGGGCTTCCATGGGATTCGGAATATGACGATGCAGATTTACAGATTGATGTATCGCTGGAGGACGGCGAGACGATCGAACTGGGCGACCATACGATCTACGCGTTTGCGACGATCGGCCACACGAAATGTTCCATGTCTTACCTGATTGATGATGAGTTGATGCTGTGCAGTGAGACGGTAGGCGTCATGGGGCATGATGGGAGTTATATGCCGTCGTTTCTGGTAGACTATAAGGCGGCAGAAGAATCGATCGAGTATTCATCGGAATTGGATGCAAAAGAGATTATTTTAAACCACTATGGCTTTGTCAGTGAAGCGGATAAGGCGACGATCTGGGATGTCCTGATGCAGAAGCTTCGTGACAGCCGTGATGCAATGATTGATATTATGAACCGGTTCCCGGAAGAAGAGACGGCGCTTCGGGAGATGGAGCGCGTGTTCCATTCTCATGTAGATAAGAAAGAACAGCCAGACGAGGCATTCTATATCAATGCGGCGAGCATGATGAAGACACTCAAAAGACAGTTTCCGGAACGGTTTCCGAGACATTTTCAGCTGATTGCGGCAGTGGATCGGAACTGGGGTATCGGCAATAAAGGGCAGATGCTGACGGTGATCCCGGCGGATCAGAAATTATTCCGGCAGGAAACGATGGGAAAAATCATCGTGATGGGCTATAAAACGTTTCTGACTTTCCCGGCTCAGCGACCGCTGGATGGCAGAATCAACCTGATTTTGACAAAAAAGAAGGCTCTGAGCGTAAAGGGGGCAGAGATCTGCCACAGTGTCGAGGAGGCGCTGGTGCGGATTGACGAGCTGAAACAGGAAAAACATCTGACAGATGTAGATGTCGTCATCATCGGCGGCGAGTCGATTTATCGGCAGTTTCTTCCGTTCTGCGACACAGCGCAGATCACCTGGATTGATTTTTCCTATGTGGCAGACACACATATGGTTGATCTGGAGAAAGAAGGCTGGGAACTGGTAAGACGAAGCGGCGAGCAGACATTTTTCAATTTGTGCTATGAATTCAGGGAATATCGGAAGCTGGAAAAGGAATCGCTCTAAGGTTGTCAAAAATAGGACAAAGTGGTAAAATAATTGAGAATTCTGAAAAGTCAAACAATAAAATGTTCATATAACTGTAAGGAGGAATAGAATGTACCCGATTTTAAAAGCTGAAAAACTGGCAGATAAGATTTATCTGATGGTTGTAGAAGCACCGCGTGTAGCGCGTGCATGTGAGCCGGGCGAATTTGTCATCGTCAAGATGGGCGAAGAGGGCGAGAGAATCCCGCTGACTATTTGTGATTTTGATCGTCAGGCAGGAACGATCACGATCGTATTCCAGACCGTGGGAGCTTCTACCGAGAAGATGAGTACCCTCAAGGCTGGGGATGCATTCCATGATTTCGTAGGACCGCTTGGAAATCCGTCCGAGTTTATCCATGAGGATGTAGAAGAGCTGAAAAAGAAGAAATACCTCTTCGTAGCCGGCGGTGTCGGTGCGGCTCCGGTTTATCCGCAGGTAAAATGGATGCATGAGCACGGCATTGATGTAGATGTTATCGTAGGTTCTAAGACCAAAGATCTGCTGATCCTGACCGAGGAGATGGAGAAGGCAGCCGGAAACCTTTACATCACAACCGATGATGGCAGCTTTGGCATTAAAGGTATGGTTACAGGTGTCATCGAGGATTTAGTTGAAAAACAGGGACGCAAGTACGATGTCTGTGTTGCAATCGGACCGATGATCATGATGAAATTTGTCTGCCTGCTGACGAAAAAGCTGGAGATTCCGACGATTGTCAGCCTGAACCCGATCATGGTAGATGGAACCGGTATGTGTGGTGCCTGCCGTGTCACCGTAGGCGATCAGGTCAAATTTGCCTGCGTAGACGGACCGGAGTTTGATGGACATCTCGTTAATTTTGATGAGGCGATGGAACGTCAGAGAATTTATAAGACTCAGGAAGGCAGAGCGATGCTGCGTCTGAAAGAAGGCGATACGCATCACGGCGGATGCGGACAGTGCGGAGGTGACAAATAATGGAAGCAAAGAGAGATATGATGAAAAAGGTGCCGGTCAGAGAGCAGGATCCGAAGGTACGTGCGACTAATTTTAAAGAGGTATGTCTCGGCTATAATATGGAAGAAGCAGTTGCGGAGTCTGAGAGATGTCTGAACTGTAAAAATGCAAAATGTATCGCTGGATGCCCGGTTTCCATCGATATTCCGGCGTTTATCCAGGAAGTAAAAGCGGGAAATATTGAGGAGGCAGCGAAAGTCATCGCACTTTCTTCGGCACTTCCGGCAGTCTGTGGACGTGTCTGCCCACAGGAATCCCAGTGTGAGGGACAGTGTGTGCGCGGTATCAAGGGCGAGGCGGTTTCCATTGGTAAACTTGAGCGCTTCGTGGCAGACTGGTCCCGTGAGCATGGTTTTGTACCGGCAGCGCCGGAGAAGACAAACGGAAAGAAAGTAGCAGTCATCGGTTCCGGTCCTGCAGGTCTGACCTGTGCAGGCGATCTGGCAAAACTGGGCTATGAAGTAACCATTTTCGAGGCACTTCATGAGCCGGGCGGAGTATTGACCTACGGCATTCCGGAGTTCCGTCTTCCGAAGGACGGCGTTGTACAGCCGGAGATCGAGAATGTCCGCAAGCTGGGCGTTAAGATTGAGACAAACGTAGTTATCGGAAAATCTATCACAATCGACGAACTGATGGATGAAGAAGGTTTCCAGGCAGTATTCATCGGTTCTGGCGCCGGACTTCCGAAGTTCATGGGTATTCCGGGTGAAAATGCCAACGGCGTATTTTCTGCGAATGAGTACCTGACCAGAAATAACCTGATGAAGGCATTCCGCGATGATTATGACACACCGATCATGGAATCAAAGAAGGTAGTCGTAGTCGGCGGCGGAAACGTAGCGATGGATGCGGCAAGAACGGCTCTGCGTCTCGGTGCAGAAGTTCATATTGTATATAGAAGAAGTGAGAAAGAGCTTCCGGCACGTGTGGAGGAAGTACATCACGCAAAAGAGGAGGGCATCCATTTTGACCTTCTGACCAACCCGGTTGAGATTCTCGAGGATGAGAACGGATGGGTCAAAGGCATCGTATGCCGCCGTATGGAGCTTGGCGAGCCGGATGAATCTGGAAGAAGACGTCCGGTTGAGGTGGTCGGTTCTGATTTCACCATCGATGCAGATACCGTTATCATGGCGCTGGGTACTTCCCCGAACCCGCTGATTTCCAATACAACCAAAGGTCTGGAGATCAACCGCTGGAGATGTATCGTGGCGGATGAGAGCAATGGAAAGACAACGAAAGAGGGCGTTTACGCCGGAGGCGACGCAGTGACTGGCGCGGCTACGGTTATTCTCGCGATGGAAGCCGGACGAGCAGGTGCAAGAGGCATCGACGAGTATCTTTCTGCAAAATAATGAAATCTCATCATGTAGATTTGCTGAATGAAGCAATCGCCCCGGCACTGACCCGACTGGCTCTTCCGATCATGGCGACTTCTCTGGTTCAGATGCTTTACAATCTGACCGATATGGCGTGGATCGGACGCCTCGGGGCGGGCGCCGTCACGGCGGTGGGATCGGCAGGTATGTATACCTGGTTTTCACAGGGGTTTGCGATTTTGGCGAGGACGGGCGGTCAGGTAAAGACCGCCCATTGTCTTGGTGCGGGAGAAAATGACAGTGCGGCGCAGTATGCGAGAGGTGCGCTGCAGTTGGGAATTTTGTTTGCCGTGCTGTATGGGCTGGTTTCGCTCTTTGGAGCCAGTCGGTTAATTGGATTTTTTAAATTAAACAGCCCGGAGGTGATTGCACAGGCAGAATGGTATGTGCGGATCGCCTGCGGGCTTGTGATCTTTTCTTATTTAAATGCGATTTTGACCGGACTTTTGACGGCGGCGGGAAACAGCCGGACACCGTTTATCGTCAACGTGGCGGGGCTTGGCTTCAATGTTGTGCTGGATCCGGTGCTGATCTTTGGAATCGGACCATTTCCGGAACTGGGAGTCAGCGGAGCAGCGGCTGCGACGGTCACGGCACAGGCGCTCGTAAGCCTCCTGTTTTTCAAGGCAGTCCTGCGGGAAAAGGTGCTGTTTCCGCATCTGCGTCTCTGGGTGCTGGTTCCGGTGAAGGTTTGGAGGGAGATCGTGCGGATCGGTGTGCCGTCGGCGGTGCAGAACCTGATTTACGCTGGAATTTCGATGATTCTGACCCGCCTTATCACCGGATGGGGTGATCTGGCAGTGGCGGCACAGCGTGTTGGCAGTCAGATTGAATCCGTTTCCTGGATGGTCGGAGATGGCTTTTCGGCGGCAGTCAATGCATTCCTCGGACAGAATTATGGGGCGAAGCGGTATGACCGTGTGCGCCGCGGCTATTTCTGTGCGATCGCGATGACGGCGGCGTGGGGACTCTGCACGACATTTTTGCTGATCGGAATGGCGCGTCCGCTGTTCTCGATCTTTTTGCATGAAGAAAAGGTCATGGCGATAGGCGTCAATTACCTGCGGATCGTGGGACTGAGCCAGATGTTTATGATGGTGGAACAGACCTCGATCGGTGCGTTTTCCGGTCTGGGGCGAACGCTGTATCCGTCGATCGTTAGCGTGACTTTTACCTCCGCGCGCATCCCAGTGGCGGTGTTGTTGTCCTCTGTGATGGGACTTAGCGGTATCTGGTGGGCGTTAAGTATTTCCAGCATGGTAAAGGGGTGTATTCTGTTCGTCAGTTTTGTCGTGTTTTTGTATGTTTTTTGGAGAGAAAGAAAGATGAGGAAACCGTCTGAAAAGTTACAAAAAACCTATGGACGAATTGAGAATTTCGTGAGATAATAGGGACAGGATTGATGTGATAAAATTAACAAAGTACAAAATCCAATCATTTCGAAAGGAGTCTTACAATGATTTATTCACAAGAAGTAGAAAATATGTGTCCAGTAGCCCAGGGCGTAAATCACGGCGCTGCTCCGATCCCGGAGGAAGCAAAGTGGGTTAAGTCCAAAGAAGTAAAGGATATTTCCGGTTTAACACACGGTGTTGGCTGGTGTGCGCCGCAGCAGGGTGCTTGTAAGCTGACCCTGAATGTTAAGGAAGGTATCATTCAGGAGGCTCTGGTAGAGACGATCGGATGTTCTGGTATGACCCATTCTGCAGCGATGGCAGCAGAGATTCTTCCGGGAAGAACCGTACTGGAAGCATTAAATACAGACCTTGTCTGTGATGCAATCAACACCGCCATGCGTGAGCTGTTCCTCCAGATCGCATATGGCAGAACGCAGAGTGCGTTTTCTGAAGAGGGGCTTCCGATTGGTGCCGGCCTTGAAGACCTTGGAAAAGGACTCCGCTCTCAGGTAGGTACGATGTACGGAACTCTGAAAAAAGGTCCGCGTTACCTTGAGATGGCAGAAGGCTATGTAACAGGAATTGCACTGGATGAAGAAGATCAGATCATTGGTTATCAGTTTGTAAACTTAGGTAAGATGACCGACTTCATCAAGAAGGGCGACGATCCGACCACTGCATATGAGAAGGCAAAAGGTCAGTACGGCCGTGTAGACGATGCAGTTAAGATTATCGATCCGAGACAGGAATAATTGTTATTGTACATAGATAGGAATTTTCTGAACTGAAAATTCCGTACGATACACTTCTGACATCGGAGTTTGCCGATTTGGAATGCGAAGCATCGGCAAAATCGCGTTGCTGGGGCACGCATGCGTGAACAGTAACAAATAATCACAGGGTACATAGTTAAGGAGGAACATCACAATGGCATTATTTGAATCATACGAGAGACGAATTGACAAGATCAATTCCGTATTAAATAGCTATGGCATTGCTTCGATCGAAGAAGCTGAGAAGATCACGAAGGATGCCGGACTGGATGTATACGATCAGGTAAAGAAGATCCAGCCAATCTGTTTTGAAAATGCGTGCTGGGCTTACACGGTAGGCGCGGCAATCGCAATCAAGAAAGGCTGCCGCAGAGCTGCCGATGCGGCGGCAGCGATCGGCGAGGGACTGCAGGCATTCTGTATTCCGGGTTCCGTAGCAGATCAGCGTAAAGTAGGTCTGGGACATGGAAACTTAGGTAAGATGCTTCTGGAAGAAGAGACCGACTGCTTCTGCTTTCTGGCAGGTCATGAGTCCTTTGCAGCCGCAGAGGGTGCGATCGGTATCGCAGAGAAAGCAAACAAAGTTCGTAAAAAACCGCTTCGCGTTATCTTAAACGGTCTTGGCAAAGATGCGGCTCAGATCATTTCCCGTATCAACGGCTTTACATATGTAGAGACAGAGATGGATTATTACACAGGCGAAGTGAAAGAACTGTGGAGAAAATCTTACTCCAAGGGACTTCGTGCGAAAGTAAACTGTTATGGTGCAAATGACGTTACCGAGGGTGTAGCGATCATGTGGAAAGAGGGCGTAGACGTTTCCATCACCGGTAACTCCACCAACCCGACCCGTTTCCAGCATCCGGTAGCAGGTACATATAAGAAGGAATGCATCGAGAAAGGCAAGAAATACTTCTCCGTAGCATCTGGCGGCGGTACAGGACGTACCCTTCACCCGGATAACATGGCAGCAGGTCCGGCTTCCTACGGCATGACCGATACCATGGGACGTATGCACTCCGATGCACAGTTCGCAGGTTCTTCCTCTGTACCGGCTCATGTAGAGATGATGGGTCTGATCGGTATGGGTAATAACCCGATGGTCGGCGCTACTGTGGCGGTTGCGGTAGGAATTGAGGAAGCTGCGAAGGCTGGGAAATTCTAAAAAATATTGATTTTTCAAAATCAGTCCGCAGCCATTTGGCATCCGTAAAAATAATGTGAGAGCGTTTGGTTTCTTCTGTTCCTTTTACGATGTATTGTAATCCTACATATTTTATATGGTTCCGAGGAAGCGTAGCTTGTACCTTTCCTAAGAACATGGTATCATAAAACCAGTATATGGATGAAACTGCTTTTATCAGGGCAGTTTCGAAGAAAAGGGGAAACGATATAATGTATAAGGATGATACGATTCTGGTTGTAGGTCAGGCGAAACCGAGCAAGGAGGACGCGATTTACAGCCTGCACGGCGAGTTTTATGTGAGTTTTGTAGTAGAACGGGCGACGGGAAAGATTCTTGATCTGGAGTGCAATACGATTTTGTCGGTGACGCGCAATTTTGTTGTGTCGATGCTGCTTGGAAAGAGTTTGAAAACGGATTTGGACGAGATGCAGCAGAGTATCCGGGAAAGGTATTTTGCACTGACTCAGAAGCCGCTCATTGCCTGTCTGAAGGACGCACATAACCGTTATATGATGGTGACAGGGCAGAAGTGATGTGGGTATTGGCGGTGTGCTTGTATAAACTATAAAGGCACGGTGCTGATAAAACGATTGGCAGAGAATTAACAGAATAAAGATGGCAGCTCATCAGCAGAAATTGATGGGCTGCCATTTTGGTTATCATAGAAACGTATTCTACAACATTATTCTTTTCCGTTCCAGCAATACGTACACAGCTTGCACGGTTCCAGACCAATCGACTCGATTAAATCGTCGAGGCGGTGGAACTGCAGGGAGGTAAAGTTTAAGCGTTTACGGATTTCTTCGACCATTTCCTTATAATTCTGGCTGTCTGGGTTTGCATAATCATCCAGAAGCTCCGGGGAAACATTGTCGCCCTCACGGTCGCGGATGATGCGGCGTGTGATGAGGTCCAGCTCGGAATTGGAGCGGGAGAAGTTCAGATATTTACATCCAAACAGCAGCGGCGGACAAGCCGGACGGATATGTACTGCTTTGGCACCGCTCTGATACAGAAATTCGGTTGTTTCGCCGAGCTGGGTGCCGCGGACGATGGAATCGTCGATTAAGAGCAGACTCTTGTCGCGGATCAGGGCGTCTACCGGGATCAGCTTCATACGTGCGATCAGGTTTCTCTGGCTCTGGGTGGTCGGCATGAAGGAACGCGGCCAGGTTGGGGTATATTTAATGAATGGACGGGCAAATGGAATGCCGGATTCATTGGCGTAGCCGACTGCATGCGCGATACCGGAATCGGGGATTCCGGCTACCAGATCGGCGTCGGACTGATCGCGTTTGGCAAGCATACGACCGCAGTGGTACCGCATTTCCTCGACGTTGATTCCTTCGTAGCAGGAGGTCGGATAACCGTAGTAAACCCACAAGAAAGAACAGATTTTCATTTCCTTGCGAGCCGGGCTGAGTACCTCTACGCCGTCGGCGTTCATGCGGACGATCTCGCCCGGTCCCAGTTCTTTGTAGTCCGTGTATCCAAGGTTGATGTATGCAAAGCTTTCAAAGGAAACACAGAACGCACCATCTTTGCGTCCGATGATCGCCGGGGTACGTCCGAGGCGGTCACGGGAGATATAGATGCCCTCCGGGGTCAGCAGGAGAATGGTCATGGAACCCTTGATTTTTTCCTGTGCCAGTTTCAGACCTTCAACAAGGGAATCTGCCTGACTGATGATGGCGCCGACCAGCTCGGTTGCATTGATCTTGCCGCCGCTCATTTCCATGAAATGAATATGCCCGTTCTTAAATGCTTCCTGAATCAGCTCTTTTTCATTATTGATCTTGCCGACTGTGGTAATGGCATAGCTTCCTAAGTGCGACTGAATTAACAGAGGCTGCGGTTCCATATCTGAGATACAGCCGATGCCCATGTTACCCTGCATTTCATCGACATCGTGCTCAAATTTTGTACGGAACGGGGAATTCTCGATATTGTGGATAGAACGGCTGAAACCGTTTTCTCCATAAACCGCCATACCACCGCGTCGTGTTCCCAGATGGGAATGATAGTCCGTACCAAAAAAAAGATCCAGTGTACAGTTTGTTTTTGATGTGACACCAAAAAATCCGCCCATTTGTTACTTCCTTTCAACTCTTTTGTCAATAAACTCCATGTGTTACGTTGCACGCGTTGTGATGCGTAACGACATCATTTTTATCATAGCATATATTAGGTGTATTACACAATATGAAATATTTATTAAAAATACTTATGAATATTCTTTGGAGCTGTTTACAGGCAGGCACATTTGGGATCGAAAGCGTCATAAGAGAACGTGGAGGTAGCAGGAATTTGCCGTATTTAAATGCGAAACCACGTCAAATTCCGTTACCGGGCACGTATGCGTGAACACTAACCTTGTCAGAAAAATGTAAGAAGTAAAATGGGACGAAGTGTTCTTAATAAAGGAAGAGTGTGATATAATAAAACCATTGTACGTGAGTATGTCACATGGTCGGCTGTTCCGGATTGCATCGGAATGGCAGAAGAAAAAGAAAACAATTTGGAGGGTTTGGAGCGGTATGAGAAAAACATGGAAAATGAGAGCAGCAGCACTGTTACTTACGGCGGTCTGTACGGTAGGGGCGTCGTTTGCGGCGTATGCGGATGATGTGCCGTCCGGACCGGCATCGGATATGGAGCTGATTCAGAGGCGGGAGCAGGCGTCCGGTTCCCAGAATGAGGCGGGGGATGCACAGACGGCTGCTGGCAGCGAGAATCATGCTGGCGCAGCGGAAGGACAGCAGACAACAGAGAACCAGGAGACAGGAAATAACGGACAGACTGCTTCTGAGACACAGGGAACGGAGCAGGGGGACAGCCAGGTTCCGGATGGAATGGTAGCCAGCGGCGGTCGTTATATCGATCCGAATGCACCGATGGTGGCACTGACCTTTGATGATGGTCCGTATGCCCCGGTTGGAAACCGCATCATGGATTGCGCGGAACAGTACGGCGGCCGTGTGACCTTTTATGTGGTCGGAAACCGTGTGAATTCCTATAAGAGTGAGATTCAGCGGATGTATGCCAATGGGCATGAGATTGGAAATCACACGCAGGATCACAAGTATCTCCAGAAGTTAGGCGCACAGGAGATTCGTCAGCAGGTGGAGGCCTGCAATCAGGCGGTTGCCGCGATCACAGGCGAGGCACCGAAAACAGTCCGTCTTCCGGGCGGTGGAAAAAACAGCACTGTGCTTGCCAATATCAGCCAGCCGATCGTACTCTGGGATGTGGATACGCTGGACTGGAAGACGCGCAATGCGGCTTCATCGGTGCAGACCGTGTTAAACCAGGTAAAAGATGGCTCGGTGGTTCTGATGCATGAGCTTTACAATGCTTCCGGTGATGCGGCAGTCACGATCATTCCGGCGCTTGTGGAGCGTGGCTATCAGCTGGTGACGGTCAGTGAGCTGGCGCAGTTCCGCGGTGGACTGGCAGGCGGAACCGTCTATTACAGCTTCCACAAATAAGAGGCTGCATTCACATACGGCGAAAGCCCCCATATTCTAACAGTAAGGGAAGAATATGGGGGCTTTTTCCTGTGAACCGGGCGAGAGAATGGATTCATTGCAATGAGGCGTACAGACGAGGACTGACAGGAAAAGGCGTCGGGGTGGCGATCCTGGACACAGGGGTATTTCTGCATCCGGATTTGGAAAATTGCGTTTACGGATTTCGGGATTTCCTTAAGAAAAAGCAGCAGCCGTATGATGACAATGGGCATGGAACGCATGTGGCAGGGATGATTGCCGGCAGCGGCACGGCGTCGGCGGGACGCTATCAGGGTGTGGCGCCGGGGGCGCAGCTGGTCTGCCTGAAAGTGCTGGATCAGAGGGGAAATGGGTATGTATCGGATGTGCTGGCAGGGCTTCGCTGGGTGCGCCAGAATGGCAGCCAGTACGGGATCCGGATTATCAATATATCGGTTGGCTCCTTTACACCGAAGGGAATGAGCGAGGATTCGGCGCTGGTGCGCGGTGTCGATGCGGCGTGGGATGCCGGGTATGTGGTCGTGGTGGCAGCGGGAAATAATGGTCCAGCCGCGCACACGATCACAACGCCGGGGATCAGCCGGAAGGTCATCACGGTGGGATGTGCGGATGATGACCGGGAGGTAGAGGTGGCAGGCAGCCGGATGGTGGACTATTCGGGGCGGGGGCCGACGGACGCCTGCATCTGCAAGCCGGACATTGTGGCGCCTGGATCACGGATTGTGAGCTGTAACCTGCGGCGGAACGGGTACCGTTTTAAAAGCGGGACGTCCATGTCTACGCCGCTTGTCGCGGGGGCGGCGGCGCTTCTGCTGGAGCAGAACCCGGACATGACGAACCGGGATGTGAAGCTTCGCTTTAAAGAGCGGGCAGTGGATCTGGGGCTGCCGCGCAACCAGCAGGGCTGGGGGGCGCTGGATATCGGGCGGCTGTTAGAGTAGAAGCGGGGCGGTGCCAGATGACGTGTACAGGCAGGCATTTTTGCAACGGAAGGTTTTGTGTGAACAGTAATGGTGGCAGCGTAACTGTTCACAGGTAGGAATTTCCTGAACTGAAAATTCCGTACGACACAGTTCGGGTAGCAGCTTTTCTCGGCAAAATAATAGACAGAACCAGCCGGAAAATGATATAATTGTAGATACTTTGAATCGCAGAATCAGGTTATAGATCCGGCAGCATCCTGCAGTGCGTCCGGGGGAAAACCAAAAGAAAACAGTTGACATTTACAGCCGGATCCGCTATGATAGAGCTAAGTTTAGAACGTTTGTTCGTGATTGGCCGCGGAGCGGCGCTTTGGAGGGAAAGATGAATAAAGAAGACAAGCTGAAAGCATTGGATGCTGCGTTGACACAGATTGAGAAAGCATACGGAAAAGGCTCGGTGATGAAGCTGGGTGATTCTGGTGCGAATATGAATATAGAGACGATTCCGACCGGCTCCCTGAGCCTGGATATTGCACTGGGACTGGGCGGTGTTCCGAAGGGACGAATCATCGAGGTATACGGACCGGAGTCCAGTGGTAAGACGACGGTTGCCCTGCATATGGTGGCAGAAGTACAGAAGAGAGGCGGTATCGCTGGATTTATCGATGCAGAGCATGCACTCGATCCGGCATATGCGAAGAAGATCGGTGTTGATATCGATAATCTGTATATCTCCCAGCCGGACAACGGCGAGCAGGCGCTTGAGATTACCGAGACGATGGTGCGCTCCGGTGCGATCGATATCGTGATTGTGGACTCGGTTGCCGCACTGGTTCCGAAGGCAGAGATTGACGGTGAGATGGGTGATTCCCACGTAGGTCTGCAGGCACGTCTGATGTCGCAGGCACTCAGAAAGCTGACCGCAGCAATCAGCCGTTCAAATTGTATCGTTATCTTTATCAACCAGCTGCGTGAGAAGGTTGGTATCATGTTCGGAAACCCGGAGGTTACGACCGGTGGACGGGCACTCAAGTTCTATTCTTCTGTCCGCATGGATGTCCGCCGGATTGAGTCTCTGAAGCAGGGCGGCGAAGTGATTGGAAACCGTGTCCGCATCAAGGTTGTGAAGAACAAGATTGCTCCGCCATTCCGTGAGGCAGAGTTTGATATCATGTTCGGAAAAGGTATTTCCCGTGAGGGCGATATCCTGGATCTGGCGGCGAAGGAGAACATCGTGGAGAAGAGCGGCGCCTGGTATGCTTATGAGGGCAGCAAGATCGGTCAGGGACGCGAGAACGCGAAGAATTTCCTGGCAGCAAATCCGGAAATCTGCCTTGAGA
This sequence comes from Clostridium sp. AF12-41, assembly GCF_003461685.1. NCBI lineage: Bacteria > Bacillati > Bacillota > Clostridia > Eubacteriales > Clostridiaceae > Clostridium > Clostridium sp. AF12-41. The sequence continues at coordinate 66,826 of NZ_QTXO01000004.1, forward strand.
TTGAGAACAAGGTACGTGTCAAATACGGACTTTCCGAAGACACGATGATGCCGGAGGCGTCCAAGGAAGCACCGACGGAGCTTCCGCCGGTAGGAGTGGACGCAGAGGACGAAAAATAGAGTAAAATCCTGTTACAGGGCACATATGTGTGAACAGTAACAGGAAAAGTTACAGCTGGCAACGTGTGAACTGTAGCTATGAAAAGGGGCTGTATATGCGGATTGAACGCGTAGAATCCCTGGATAAGAGAAAGTGCAAAGTTTTCACGGATGAGGACTTTGCCTTTCTTTTATATAATGGGGAATTAGAAAAATACGGTGTCTGTGAGGGCGCGGTTTTGGAAGAAAGAACGGAGAGGGAGCTTTTGGATCTTTTAAGCCGCCGGGCACATGAGCGGGCGCTGAATCTTTTGAAGGTGCAGGACCGGACGGAAGGAGAAATGTGCCGCCGCCTTTTCCAGGACGGGTATCCGGATTCGATCGTGCAGGAGACGATTGGATTTTTGCAGGAATATCATTTTGTGGACGATGCCAGATATGCGGCGAATTACCTGCAGGTTCATGGAACGCGGAAAAGCCAGGCGGAATTGAAGCTTTACCTGCAGCGAAAAGGCATATCGCGCGAGATCATCCGGGAGCAGCTGGAAGAGACAGAACATGATTCGGGCGAGGCAATCCGCGTTTTGCTTGAGAAGAAGCATTACAGGGCGGGAGAGACAGCGCCGGAGGAGGAAAAAAAGATCATTGCCTATCTGATGAGGCGGGGATTTTCATGGGAAGATATCCGGAGAGAGATGAAGGAGCGGGAGGATGCATTTAGTTGACTTTCAGGCGCAGAGTCATTTACCAAAGATGATTTTGAATGGATTTTGTTTCATGACTGTGAACGTGCAAATGTATTATGAAACAGAACAGAACGCTGTCTGAAGGTGTCCCAGGAAGCTGGTTAGGAAGCGCTTATTCTGCTTGACATACTGTATAAAACCGTTTAAAATTATAGTATTGTATTTTCGTACAATGAAAACTAAATAAGGAGGTGCTCCTGTGTCACAAGTAATAATTGCGGTTATCGTTACAGGTGTTATTGTAGCAGCTATTACTTGGGTCGTTGCGAACCAGCATCGCCAGAAGACATATGAGGCGAAGATTGGAAGCGCAGAAGAACGATCCAGGGAAATAATAGATGAAGCATTGAAAATTGCTGAGACAAAGAAGCGAGAAGCTCTCCTTGAAGCGAAGGAAGAGTCGTTAAAGACAAAGAATGAGCTTGAGAAAGAAACAAAGGAAAGAAGAGCTGAGCTTCAGCGCTATGAAAGACGTGTACTGAGCAAAGAAGAAAACCTGGACAAAAAAGCAGAAGCGATGGAAAAGCGTGAAGCGGGTATGAATGTCAAGGAGGAGGCACTTAAGAGAAAGACTGCGGAGGCAGAGGCTCTCTATGAGAAAGGTATGCTGGAACTGGAGAAGATCTCCGGTTTAACCTCTGAACAGGCAAAGGAATATCTGCTGCGTTCCGTGGAAGAAGATGTAAAGCATGATACGGCGAAGCTGATCAAAGATCTCGAGGCGAAAGCGAAAGAGGAAGCAGAGAAGAAAGCCAAGGATTATGTGGTGACAGCGATTCAGCGCTGTGCTGCGGATCATGTGGCTGAGACAACCGTATCAGTCGTACAGCTTCCGAATGATGAGATGAAGGGACGAATTATCGGACGTGAGGGAAGAAATATTCGTACACTGGAGACTCTGACGGGCGTGGAACTGATCATCGACGATACGCCGGAGGCAGTTGTCCTGTCTGGCTTCGATCCAATCCGGAGAGAGGTAGCGCGTATTGCACTGGAACGTCTGATTGTGGATGGACGGATTCATCCAGCCAGAATCGAAGAGATGGTAGAGAAGGCACAGAAAGAAGTGGAAAACATGATGCGCGAGGAGGGCGAAGCGGCTCTTCTGGAAGTTGGCATTCATGGTATCCATCCGGAACTTGTCAAGCTGCTTGGTAAGATGAAATTCCGGACAAGCTACGGTCAGAATGCATTGAAGCATTCGATTGAGGTTGCACAGTTAGCCGGACTTCTGGCGGCTGAGGTGGGCGTCGATGTACGGACCGCCAAACGTGCAGGTTTATTACATGATATTGGAAAGGCAGTCGATCACGAGCAGGAGGGAACCCACGTAGAACTGGGTGTGGCGCTCTGTAAGAAGTACAAAGAGTCCGCAACCGTTATCAATGCAGTGGAAGCCCATCACGGCGATGTAGAGCCACAGAGCTTGATTGCATGTCTGGTACAGGCAGCTGATACGATTTCAGCGGCACGTCCAGGTGCGAGACGAGAGACTCTGGAAACATATACCAACCGTCTGAAACAGCTGGAGGATATCACGAACTCCTATAAGGGTGTTGATAAATCCTACGCAATTCAGGCAGGTCGCGAGGTGCGTATCATGGTTGTACCGGAACAGGTCAGCGACGATGATATGGTTCTGATGGCGAGAGAGATTTCAAAGCGGATTCAGGAAGAGTTACAGTATCCGGGACAGATCAAGGTCAATGTAATCCGTGAATCGAGAGTTACCGAGTACGCCAAATAAAACCCGGCAGCAGGGCTGCATGGAGTAAACTTGAGCATGAAAATAAAAGTCTTATGGATGAAGATACATTACATTCATAAGACTTTTTTGTTTCATGGGAAATTGCGTCCTATGAAACAAAAAAACGCTCCGCGAGGATGCGCGCTCGCGCGAAGCAGAAACATGTCGCAAGCGACCGCGCGAGACGCCCGAATGTGCCAAAGCACATTCTTTACATCTTTTTTGAGAGAGAAAGAAATACAGAAAAATACAGTTTTTTTTTCATGAAGCGGAAAACGGAAACTCTGTTTTTCGGACAGACTGAAAATTTGCATGAGCAGGGTAAAATAAAGGGTCGTGAGCGTGAAGGCAGGCGGAGAAATTTTGCTTGCAAACTGTCCAAAAGACGAGTATTATAGCATGATAGAGTTGAAAAATAGTGATTATTTAGCAGCTTCATGCATTTATTGTGGCGTAATGGTAAGAAGATTGAACCGTTACCAAGATGCTGAATAGAAAGCCAGATGTGGCTGTTGGAAAGAGCAGCTGCAGTCAGACAACAAATGGAGGCTCATCCGGCAGGGAAGTGCCGGATGGCAGATGGAGGGAGACAAAGATTATGGCGAAAATTGGTTTTATCGGAATGGGAAATATCGGCTATGCGATCATGCGAAGCCTGCTGAACAAATATAAAACGGAAGACATCACTTTTACGGATCTGAACCGCCGGAGAGTGGCACAGATAGAGAAAGAGACAGGTGTCAAGGCGGTTGACACAAACCAGGATTGTGCGGAAAATGCAAAATATATCGTATTAGCTATAAAACCGCAGTTTTATGACAATGTACTGGCAGATATCAAGGACCATGTAACGAAAGAAAATATTATTATTTCGATTGCACCGGGTATCACGATTGACAGTGTCAACGAGAAGCTGGGCGGTGACCGCCGTATCGTGCGTGCGATGCCGAACACGCCGGCGCTGATCGGCGAGGGTATGACAGGTGTCTGCTACGACAAGAAGCTGTTTGAAGAGACAGAAAAGCAGATGATCAGCAATTTCTTTGAATCTTTTGGTATGATGGAGATCGTTCCGGAATATATGATGAATGCGGTTGTATGTATCAGTTCCAGTGCACCGGCATACATCTATATGTTCATCGAGGCGCTGGCAGATGCGGGCGTTAAGTACGGCATGCCGCGAGATGTGGCTTACCGGATGGCGGCGCAGGGCGTTGTCGGCAGTGCGAAGATGGTACTCGAGACCGGCAAGCATCCGGGCGCACTCAAAGATGATGTCTGCTCGCCGGGCGGTACGACGATCTACGCGGTCAGCGTCCTAGAGGAGTATGGTTTGCGGAATGCGGTTATCAAGGCATGTGACGCATGCTATGAGAAGTGCATCGACCTGAAATAGTGAAAAAATGTTGAAAAAGAACCCAGAAGGAACCTGGATATAAGGGTGAGAAAATATGGAACAGGAAGTAGAAAAGCAGGCATCGCTGGAGTCCGTGCCGGTCAAACGCCTGAAACGAGAGTTAAAATATCAGGGAACCATCTTGAAAATGTACGAAGATACCGTCGAGGTAAACGGACATCAGGCAAAATGGGATTTTATCCATCATGACGGCGCGGCAGCGGTGCTTCCGGTTACGGAGGATGGAAAGATTCTCATGGTGCGTCAGTACCGCAATGCGCTGGACCGCTATACACTGGAGATTCCGGCTGGTAAGCTGGATTCGCCGGATGAGGCGAAGATTGACTGCGCGTACCGCGAGCTGGAGGAGGAGACGGGCTACCGTTGTGACCATCTGGAATATCTGATGAGCGTCAACACAACGATCGCGTTCTGTGATGAGGCGCTGGATATTTTTCTGGCACGCGATCTCAAGAAAACCCATCAGCATCTTGACCCGGACGAGGAGATTGAGGTAGAGGCGTGGGAACTTTCCGACCTTTTGAAACGGATCTACGCAGGAGAGCTGACGGATGGAAAGACTGTGTCCGCGATTCTGGCGTATGCCTGCAAAGCAGGACAGAAGTAAAAATAAGGATCAGCGAAGCACTGTGAGCATCTGTGATGAAATAAATATATGGATTAAACGTTGAAAGACGCATGAAGCTAACAGCATATAGAGGCAGATATAAAGGCATATTATAAAAAACACTGAATACAGATAAGGTAACAAAGGAATAGGCAGGGATTGCATGTGAAAAGGAGATTCCGGCTTCCGGCTTTAAGTACCTGGGATGTATCAGTGTTTTTTTGGATCCTTGGGATTGTATTGGGGACGATAGCAGCCGTTTGTTTTCAAATTTCGTCCGGGAGCGGACATGCCGGGCTGGAAAGTGTGCTGGCAGCGAGGCTTGGACAAGGAATTGGAGATCCATCGGGTGCCGGTTGGCATCTAAACGCCGGAATGAAGGCAGCCAGCCGGGGAACTTTGTTTTTTCAGGTCTGGCTGCAGCGGTCAGGGATGGCGCTGATGCTGTGGCTGGCAGGTATGACGCCGGTCGCATGTCTGGCTGCGTGGGGGGCTTGTCTCGTCTTAGGTCTGGAGCAGGCATGGCTGCTGTCAGGATTTACTGGCTGGGGCGGTTTTTGGGGACTGCCTGTATTTGTGGCAACGTTATTTCCACAGGTGGTGTTTTATATTCCTGTGTTCTGGCTGCTTCTTTCCTGGGCGCTTGCAAAGGAGAGGCGGATACGGACGGCTGGATTTTTAATCCTTTTATTGGTGCTGGGGATGGGAACTGCGCTGGAAGTGTGGCTGAATCCTGGTTTTGTATCATTACTGGTCTCACACTGCCCATTTTAATGGGGCTGTCCGAATAAAAATATAATTCAAAATTTACAACATATGGGGGTGAAAAAAGTGGACGCACCATATGTTGTATTTTTATGTAAATCAGTCGAAAAATGTAGGAAAAGTGGGGAAAATTATGTTTGATTTTATGGGAAAATGTAGATATAATGATACCTGCGGACGATAAAAGCCCCGCTTGTGGAGAAGAAGGTAAGTTGCAGATAGGGTGAGAAAACCTCAGGAGAATGGATGGTTCAGATGGAGAAATCGATAGGATTGCCGCGGAACGATATTTGCCCTGCAGGCTGGGGCTTTGGCAGAAAATGCCGTGAATAAAAGAATGGCGGAAATGGTTACGAGAATAGATTGGGGAAGTATGAGAGGGGAAGTAGACAGATTTGAACAGTACCTGCGGGAGGTAAAACAGGCATCAGAAAATACCGTACAGTCATATCGGAGAGATCTGATGCAGATGATTACTTATCTGGAGGAGAAAGAGATCCGGGAGGCGGCGAAGGTGACAAAGACCAGCCTGCATGGATATATTCTTCATATGGAAGAGCAGGGAAAGGCGGCTACCACCATTTCACGGATGATGGCGGCGATGAAAGCGTTTTTTAATTATGAATGTATGCAGGCATGCATCCGGCGGAACCCGGCGGAAAGTCTGCATGCGCCGAAAGTGGAGAAAAAGGCGCCGGTGGTCCTGAGTGTCGATCAGGTATCAGCGCTTCTGGCACAGCCATCCGGGCAGACACCGAAGGAGATTCGGGACAAGGCGATGCTGGCTCTTTTATATGCGACCGGAATCCGGGTGTCAGAGCTTATAGGGATCCAGATGGAAGATATCAATATGAACATTGGATTTCTGGTCTGTCGCGACGGGGAGAGGGAGCGGACGATCCCATTTGGACGTTCGGCGAAAGCAGCGCTGGAGGAGTATTTGGAACATGCGAGAAACGAGCTGCTGCGTGGAAAGGGATCGGACTATTTCTTTGTCAACTGTACAGGCGGCGCGATGAGCCGGCAGGGATTCTGGAAGATTATCAAATATTACGGCGAGAAAGCCGGGATTGAGGAAGATATCACACCGCATACGCTGCGCCATTCCTTTGCGGCGCACCTGATTGCGAGAGGTGCAGACATGCGGGCGGTTCAGACGATTCTCGGACATTCGGATATGGCAACGACGCAGATGTATGCGGCGTACCGGGGAGATTGAAAATATCATATAAATTATAAAAAATAAAGCACCTGTTTTGTGAAAGACTTGACAAAACAGGTGCTTTACTATATACTTTAGTGGTTTAAAGCGTAACTGTTTAACGCAGATGAGGAAATGTGAAGGAGAAAGACAATGGAGCAAGTACATTTAAAGTACGGAACGTCGGCGGTCGATTTTGAGATTGACGGTGCGAAGAGTGTAAAATACCTGTATGAAAATAAGATGCGGGTCATTGAAGATATAAAAGCAGAATTTCTGCATTGTGTGACGGATGGTGTGATTGGCACGAAGCCGTTAAAGGAATTGATTGCACCGACCGATCCGGTTACGATCGTGATCAGTGATATGACGCGTTTCTGGATGCGTCAGGACGTGATCTGCGAGCTTCTGGTAAAATATCTGCACGATGAGATAGGCGTGGGATATGACCAGATTGCGGTTGTGGTTGCACTGGGAACACACCGCAAGAATACGGCGGAGGATCGCAGAAAACTTGCAAGCGAGTTTGTCTACGACCATGTAGCGAGCGTGACTGACCATGACTGCGATGCGCCGGATCTGGTATACATCGGTACGACGTCCTTTGGAACGCGTGTATCGGTCAATCCGCTGGCAGTCGGCAGAAAGGTCATCTGCATCGGCGGTACGGTGCACCATCTGATGGCAGGCTACGGCGGCGGAAGAAAGAGCATCGTTCCAGGTATTGCTTCCCGTGAGACGATCCGCATGAACCATGAGCGTGCGCTGGATCCGGAGAAACCGATGACGGATGTGCGTGTCGGCAGCGGTCTGGTGGAGAACAACCCGATCAACCTGGATATGCGCGAGGCAGGTGCCATGGTACATGTTACATTCGGTATCAATATCGTGGTAGATACATCTTCCCGCCACAGCGGTTTATTCTGTGGTGAGTTTGACAAGGCATGGCAGGCAAGCTGCAGTTATGTACAGAAGGGATACGGACTGCCGATTGACTATCAGGCAGATGTCGTAATTGCAAGCTGCGGCGGTTTCCCGAAGGATCTGAATTTTTATCAGTCCACCAAGACGCTGTTTAACGCATCGAGAGCGGTCAAAGAGGGCGGTACACTCATTATGCTGGCGGAATGCCCGGAGGGAAGCGGTTCCAAGGATTTCTTCGACTGGATTAAGCCTCTCTCTAAGGGATGCTTGGATGAGGCACTGCGTGCGTCTTTCACTATCGGCGGCTATATTTTCTACGCAGCCTGCGAGTCCATCCGTCGTTCGAAGACGCTGCTTCTGTCTTCCATGGAGCCGGAGCTGGTTCGGGATATGGGCGTAAGATCGTTTAAAGATATGAAGGCTCTGCTGGCAGAGGTAGACTTTAACGGAAAAGATGTATATGTAATTCCGTACGGCGGAAGCGTGCTCCCACAGACAAAGGAAGCCTACGAGCGTATTTGCCGCGAGGCAGAGGAAAATGGAGGCGCGAAGTAATGAATATTCCGCTGCTAATTGTTATTTTATATGTGCTTCTGCTATTTGGCATCAGTATCTATGTGTCTTACAGCCAGAAAAAGGATTCAGAGAACTTCCTTTTATATAAAGGAAAAAATAATGCGTTTGTCGTGGCAGCTAGTATCGCGGGTCTGGCGATCGGCGGCGCTTCGACGATCGGTATCGCGGAGAACGCTTTTACCGTGGGGCTGTCGGCAGGCTGGTATGATACAGCATGGGCGATCGGCGCGGTTGTTTCTTCTATGCTGGCAGTCCGTTACCTGCGTAGAAGCCAGTACACGACCATCAGCGGTCTTGTAAGGGACCTCTATGGCACAAAGACGAAAATAGAAGAGCCAAAAATAGAAGAGTTTAAAGTAAAAAAGAACGTCAAACCCAAGCGAAAAACTTAGAATTTGACGTTCTTTTTGCATATTTATATTCGATTCGATGCTACTCAACCGTCCCGGCGTCTTTGATATAGGAAATGAAACTCTTCTTGATCGAGGTCACGATTTCTTTGCATTGTGTATATTCTTCGCTGTCGCTGGCATACTGCTCGTCGTAGTGCGGATCCAGAATGAAGATCTTGTTGCCGCAGAAGCCTAAGATGGTGCAGCCGTTTAAATCGCGGTAATGCGTGTCCTCAAATGCGAGAATGCGGAAGAGAAGTCCGCCTCCGTTGGCTTCATAGGCTGTTTTTTCATATACCTCGTAGGAATCCCCGCTCGGAACCATGATGAGTCTCGAAAATGCCTGGGATGGAAGTTTGAATGAAAAATCGTCGGTAATTACTTTGGAGCCGGTCAGCTCGATGGAGAGGTTGTCCGGGTCCTCCTGAGAAAAACTCACAACCTGTGCGGAATAATCAGCTGCATAAGACGGCGTCACGTAGAGAGCCGCAGCCAGAGCCGCGCAGAGGAATAATTTTGATTTCATCCTGAGATCTCCTTTTAGTCTGTCTTTTTGTTCCCCTATATAGAAGATAGGCTATGGAACCCACAGCCTATCTTAAACTCCATATAAATTTATTATAGCACAGACGTCTTTAAAAGTCAGCTGGAAATTTTATCCAAAATCAATCCAAAATCATCCAATTCTTGACTCCTTTTTCCTTTCTGGCAGGTTCTTCTGTGCGGTGGAAAGCATCAGTTTGATACGGTTCAGCTGATTGACTTCGCTGGCACCCGGATCGTAGTCTACGGCGATGATATTAGCCTCCGGATGGCTGGCGCGCAGTTCCTTGATGACGCCTTTTCCGACGATGTGGTTCGGCAGGCAGCCGAACGGCTGGGTGCAGATGATGTTCGTCGTGCCGCTGTGAATCAATTCCAGCATCTCACCAGTCAGGAACCATCCCTCGCCGGTCTGATTGCCGAGGGAAACGTAATGCTTCGCCATCGACGCCAGATCCTGAATCCGTGCAGGCGGAAGGAAATGTGTGCTGCGTTCCAGTTCGCGGCGGCAGGTGCGGCGGAAATACTCCAGCAGGGAGATTCCCATGTTGCACAGGTGTGCGGTGGAACGTTTGCCGCCCAGATTGTCGGCTTTGAAGTTGCTGTTGTAGAAGCAGTAAAGCAGGAAATCAAGCAGATCCGGCATTACAGCCTCGGCACCCTCGGCTTCCAGAAGCTCTACCACGTGGTTGTTTGCTAACGGGGAGAATTTTACCAGGATCTCGCCGACAATGCCAACCCTCGGTTTCTGGACATCGCGTCTCGGAAGTTCGTCGAAGTCATGGATAATACCTCGGATGTTGCGGTTAAACTCTGCCATGGATAAAGAGTGTTTCTGCAGCGATTTGATGCAGATTGCTTTCCATTTCTCATGCAGGGCATTGGCGGAACCGGCTTTTGCCTCGTATGGGCGGGTCGCATAGAGAACCCGCATGAAGAGGTCACCGTAGACAACCGCCTGCATTGCCTTGGTGAGAAGCGGCAGGGTAATCTTGAAGCCCGGATTCGTCTCCATGCCGTTGGCATTTAACGAGATAACCGGAATCTGCGGCATACCGGCGCGCTCTAAGGCACGGCGGATAAAGCCGATATAGTTGGAAGCACGGCAGCCGCCGCCGGTCTGGCTCATGATAACAGCTGTATGCTCTAAGTCGTATTTGCCGGAGAGCAGCGCATCCATGATCTGACCAACCACGATCAGGGACGGGTAGCAGGCGTCGTTGTTGACGTACTTAAGTCCTGTGTCGATAGCGGTACGGTCGGAGTTCTGCAGCACCTCCAGGTTGTAACCACAGCTTCGGACTGCCGGTTCGATGAGGTCGAAATGGATCGGCGACATCTGCGGGCAGAGGATTGTGTAGTTTTTCTTCATTTCCTTCGTGAAATAAACACGGCTGTATGCGCTGGAAACGATCGGTTTATGGTAGTGGCGCATCTCGCGCACACGAATTGCGGCGATCAGGGAGCGCACACGGATACGTGCGGCGCCGAGGTTGTTGACCTCGTCGATCTTGAGCAGCGTATAAATTTTGCCGGAACGGGTCAGAATATCATTGACCTGATCAGTAGTAACTGCGTCCAGACCGCATCCGAAGGAGTTGAGCTGGATCAGATCCAGGTTTGGCTGTGTCTTCACATAGGAAGCTGCCTCGTAGAGGCGGGAGTGGTACATCCACTGGTCGGTGACGATCAGCGGACGGTCAACGCGTCCTAAATGGGAGACGGAGTCCTCGGTCAGCACGGCAAAACCGTAGGAAGTGATGAGTTCCGGAATGCCATGGTTGATCTCCGGATCTACATGGTACGGTCTGCCTGCCAGCACGATGCCGTGGTGTCCGGTTTCTTTTAACCAGGCGATGACTTCCTCGCCCTTCTTTTCCATATCCTGACGGGAGGCGATGAGTTCCTGCCATGCCTTGTGAGCGGCGGCGCGGATCTCTTTCTCCGGGATCGACTGATCCCTGGTAAATTCTTCGACCAGACGTTTTGTCAGGATTTCCTCATTTGTAAATGCCATAAACGGATTCCGGAAATGTACCTTGTGATCCGTCAGGGATTCTACGTTGTTTTTGATGTTTTCCGCGTAGGATGTGACCATCGGGCAGTTGTAGTGATTTCCCGCTTCCGGGGTTTCGTTGCGCTCGTAAGGAACGCACGGATAGAAAATGTAGGTCAGTCCCTGGCGGATCAGCCATTCGATATGACCGTGCGCGAGTTTTGCCGGGTAGCACTCGGATTCGCTCGGGATTGATTCAATACCAAGTTCGTAGATCTGTCTTGTCGATTTCGGGGACAGAACGGTGCGGTACCCCAGTTCCCTGAAGAAGACTGCCCAGAACGGGTAGTTTTCATACATATTCAGGACACGTGGGATGCCGACGGTACCGCGCGGCGCCAGATCGGCGGTCAGCGGTTCATAATCGAACATACGGTGGTATTTATAGTCGAATAAGTTCGGAATGTCTTTTTTCTGTTTGTTGCCGCCCAGTCCGCGCTCACAGCGGTTTCCGGTCACGAACTGACGTCCGCCATCGAAACGGTTGATCGTCAGGACGCAGTGGTTTGTACAACCCTGGCAGCGTGCCATCGTCGTCTTGTAGGTCAGGCTTAAGATCTTGTCGATCGGCAGCATCGTGGTCGTCTTGGAAGCATCGTAGCGCTCACGGGCAATCAGAGCCGCGCCGTAGGCACCCATGATACCGGCAATGTCCGGGCGGACTGCCTCACAGCCGGAGATCTTCTCAAAACTGCGGAGAACCGCATCGTTATAGAAGGTACCGCCCTGTACGACCACGTGTTTTCCGAGATCGGAGGCGTTGGTAATCTTGATAACCTTAAACAGGGCGTTTTTGATGACGGAGTAAGCCAGTCCGGCAGAAATATCTGCGACGGAAGCGCCCTCTTTCTGCGCCTGTTTGACGTTAGAGTTCATGAAAACAGTACAGCGGGTACCGAGGTCGGTCGGATTTTTGGCAAAGAGTGCCTCCTTGGCAAAATCCTGTACGCTGTAATTTAAGGATTTAGCAAATGTCTCAATAAAGGAGCCGCAGCCGGACGAACAAGCTTCGTTGAGCTGTACGCTGTCTACGGTGCCGTCCTTGATCTTGATGCATTTCATATCTTGACCGCCGATATCAAGGATGCAGTCTACATCCGGCTCAAATGCCGCCGCTGCGTAGTAGTGGGAGATCGTCTCGACCTCGCCCTCATCCAGCATCAGGGCAGATTTTAAGAGCGCTTCACCGTAACCGGTGGAGCAGGAATAAGCGATCTGTGCTTTCTCAGGAAGCTGGTCGTGGATCTCCTGCATCGCGCGGATCGCCGTCGCCAGCGGGCTGCCGTTGTTGTTGCTGTAGAAGCGGTATAGAAGAGAGCCGTCCTCGCCGACAAGCGCCACCTTGGTTGTGGTGGAACCGGCGTCAATGCCGAGGTAGCAGTTGCCTTCGTAGGTCGCTAAATCACCTTTTTTGACGTCATGACTTGCATGGCGGGTTCTGAATTTTTCATAGTCAGCTTCATCAGTAAAGAGGGGTTCCATCCGCTTTACCTCGAAATCCATCTTGATGCCGTGGGAAAGCCGTTCGATCAGATCGTGCAGGCTGGCAGTTGTCTTCGGATCAGAGTTCATCGCCGCGCCGATCGCCGCAAACAGATGCGAGTGATCCGGGGCAATGATCTGGTCCGCCCCCAGATTCAGGGTGCGGATAAATGCCGCGCGCAGCTCCGAGAGGAAATGAAGCGGTCCACCGAGAAACGCAACATTGCCGCGGATCGGCTTGCCGCATGCCAGACCGCTGATGGTCTGGTTGACAACCGCCTGGAAAATGGAGGCGGACAGATCCTCTTTGGTTGCGCCTTCGTTGATGAGAGGCTGGATATCCGTCTTGGCGAAAACGCCGCAGCGCGCCGCGATCGGATAGATTGCCTTGTAATTTTTCGCGTACTCATTAAGACCGGATGCGTCCGTCTGAAGCAGCGAAGCCATCTGATCAATAAAAGAGCCGGTGCCTCCGGCGCAGATTCCGTTCATACGCTGGTCGATGCCGCCGGTAAAATAAATAATTTTCGCATCCTCGCCGCCAAGCTCGATGGCAACGTCGGTCTGCGGGGCATAATCCTTCAGGGATGTGGCAACCGCCACAACCTCTTGGACAAATGGAATGCCCAGATGCTTAGAAAGTGTTAAACCGCCAGAACCAGTGATGACCGGCTCAACGGTCAGTGCGCCAAGTTTCTCTTCACCCTCACGGAGCAGGTCCGCGAGCGTCTCCTGTATGTTTGCAAAATGACGTTTATAATCGGCGAAAAGAAGCTTACCGCCGTCTTCAATAATAGATACTTTAACCGTTGTGGAACCGATGTCGATTCCTAATTTTTTACAGGAATTCATGTACAATCGGGGCAGTGCCCCTTCCCTCCTTTGTATTACACATGTATTCGGCTATACTTTAACATAGAATAAGGAAGAAAACAATCGGTAGGGTGCGTTAAAAAGATGCTAAAAATGTGCAAAATTTGTTAATATCGCGCATAATGGGAGGAGGGTGTTCCTGTACAAGGAAAGGCATTTTCTGCGTGGAAAATACCGCTTTTTCTGAGTTGGAATGCAGCCGTTACCGATCGCAGGCAGGCACTTTTGGAACCGAATGTGCCGTAAGATAACGTGGTGGAAGCGAGAATATAATTTGACAAAGAATCCGCCGCTCTCTATAATGAAAGGAAAACGGCAAAGGATGTGAATTATGAATTTTTTTAGAAAATTAGAGCGCAAATTCGGTCGGTTTGCGATCCCGAATCTGATGTACTACATCATCATGATGTATGCGGCTGGATTTGTGATGAGCCTGTTTAATCCATATTTTTACGTGCAGTATCTGGCACTTGATGCGGCGGCGATCCTGCGGGGGCAGGTGTGGAGAATCGTGACCTTTCTCGTATGCCCGCCTCAGTCGGGCGTACTGTTTGCGCTGCTTGCGATGTATCTCTATTATTCGATTGGCTCGACGCTGGAGCGCGTGTGGGGAACCTTCCGATTTAATATGTTTTTCTTTATGGGCGTGCTGGGACACATCATCGCGGCATTTCTGGTGTACGGTGTGACCGGCTTTTCGGTGCCGATGTCCCCGTATTACTTAAATGAATCGCTGTTTCTGGCGTTTGCCTGCACTTTCCCGGAGATGCAGTTCCTTCTGATTTTTATTCCGATCCGGGCGAAATACCTCGGAATGATGTATGGAGCGCTTCTGGTCTACAGTTTCTTAACGGGTGGCATTATCGCGAAAATTGAGATTGTTGTTTCGATGCTCAATTTTATCATTTTCTTCCTGATGACGCGCAACTATCGGAAAGCCAGTCCGAAAGAGATGGTCCGTAAGCAGAAGTTTAAAAACGAGATGCAGAAGGCACAGATTCAGAAAATTTCGCTGACGCATCATAAATGTGCAGTCTGCGGACGCACCGAGAAGGATGATCCGAACCTGGAATTCCGCTATTGTTCGAAGTGTGCGGGAAATCTGGAATATTGCATGGATCATCTGTATACGCACAAACACGTGACGGAAGAAGAATTGAAAGATTCTAAATAGAACCAAGCGGTGGATTGTTTTTTTAGCAGGGGATTTAAATAGGTTGGATGAAGCATACAAAAGAGGTTATAAATGATTCACTGATGGGAAAAATCTCGATAAATGACAGAATATGAGGAGGAATGACAGAATGAAAAAGACAAAGATTGTCTGCACAATGGGACCAAACACCGATAACCGGGAGATTATGAAGGAGTTGGCGTTAAATGGCATGGATGTCGCACGTTTTAACTTTTCGCATGGCGATCATGCGGAGCATAAACATCGTCTGGAGATTCTGGAGAGTGTGCGCGAGGAGCTGGGGATTCCGATCGCATCGCTTCTGGATACCAAGGGACCGGAAATCCGTACTGGCAAATTAAAAGATGGAAAGAAAGTGACGCTGAAAGAGGGCGATCTGTATACGCTGACGACCGAGGAGATCGTGGGTGATGAGACACGCGGCTACATCAACTATGCGGGGCTGGCGGAGGATGTAAAGCCGGGTGACCGCATTCTGATTGACGATGGTCTGATCGAGCTGCACGTGCGGGAGGTCAATGGAACAGATATCGTCTGCCGGATTGAAAATGGAGGCGAGCTGGGCGAGAAGAAGGGTGTCAATGTACCGGGAGTACGGGTCAAGCTTCCGGCGCTGACCGATAAAGATAAGGAAGACATTCGTTTCGGCGTGGATGCAGGCTTTGATTTTGTGGCGGCTTCGTTCGTCCGCAATGCCGATGCGATCCGCGAGATCCGGGAGATTCTGGATGAAAAAGGTTCTGCTATGCAGATTATCGCGAAAATCGAGAATGAAGAAGGAATTGAAAATATTGATTCCATCATTGAGGCGAGCGACGGCATCATGGTAGCCCGGGGCGATATGGGCGTGGAGATACCGGCAGAGAAGGTTCCGCACATTCAGAAGATGATCATCCGCAAGTGTAACTTAGCGTGCAAGGTTGTTATCACGGCGACCCAGATGCTCGATTCAATGATCCGCAACCCGCGTCCGACGCGTGCCGAGGTATCGGATGTGGCGAATGCAGTGTACGAGGGAACCGATGCGGTCATGCTGTCCGGAGAAACGGCGATGGGAAGTTACCCGATCGAGGCAGTCCGCATGATGAGCCAGATCGCCGAGGAGTCGGAGAAATATCTGGATTATATGTTCTACCAGAGAAGAAAGGTATCGGCAGAAAATCTTCGAAATATATCTAATACGGTATGCTATTCATCCGTAGCGACCGCCTCCGATCTGGAAGCGCCGGTCATTGTGGCTCCGAGTGTCAGCGGATTTACGACGAGAATGCTTTCGAAATGGCGTCCGAAAGCATTGATCGCGGGACTTTCCCCGAGCATGACGGCTGTCCGCCAGATGCAGCTCTACTGGGGTGTTAAGCCGTTCCATGCAAAACGCGCTGAATCGACGGATGCACTCTTATTTGCATCGGTGGAACTGCTGAAAGAGAAAGGTATCGTCAAAGAGGGTGAAATTGTGGTTGCAACTGCGGGTGTGGTGACACGTGCCAACCGTCATGAACCGGTAGCCGATACGAATATCATGCGTGTAATGGTGGTAGAGTAGAGACCGGATTCTGCGCCTGAATTTGTGACCGGTTCATAGATGTATCTGGAAAATGATTCAATTTGTCCGGAGTTTGTGTCCTGGCGGAGAAAAGGAGAAAAATACCAGTTACTGTTCACAGGTAGGCACTTTTGGAACCGAAAGTGCCGTAAGAAAACGTGGTGGCAGCAGGAATTTGCCGTATTTAAATGCGAAGCCACGGCAAATTCCGTTACTGGGCACGTATGCGTGAACAGTAACAAATACCGCCCATTTGTGGGCGTTTTTCGGGAAATCAGTTGATAAAACACGGTTTTTGGTGTATAAATAGTAGCAGGACAAAGGAGTCTGGGCGTGCCGGGAGTAGTGTATGTTCCCGGTAGTCCAGACTTTTTAGTTTTATATGTAGATTTTAGTTCGGAGGATGTAAAAGTGGAGAAGAAACCATTTGTAACACGGGAGCAGCTGGAGGAGATCAAGAAAACATACCCGACACCGTTCCACCTGTATGATGAAAAGGGAATCCGCGAGAATGGCGAGCGCCTGATGCGTGCATTTTCCTGGAACAAGGGATTCAGAGAGTATTTTGCTGTAAAGGCAACACCGAATCCATTTGTAATTGATATTTTAAAGAAACTTGGATGCGGCGTGGACTGCTCTTCGCTGACAGAGCTTATGATGGCAAAGGCGATGAAGTACGATGGCGAGAAGATCATGTTCTCCTCCAACGATACACCGCCGGAGGAGTTCAAGATGGCTGCCGAGCTGGGCGCGATCATCAACCTTGATGATTTTACGCACATTGATTTCCTGGAGAAGACGATCGGTTATATTCCGGAGACGATCAGCTGCCGTTACAATCCGGGCGGACTGTTCAAGATCAGCAATGATATCATGGACAACCCAGGCGATGCGAAATACGGTATGACAACCGAGCAGTTATTTGAGGCATTCAAGGTGTTGAAAGCAAAAGGTGCGAAACATTTCGGTATCCATGCCTTCCTTGCAAGCAATACGGTTACAAATGAGTATTATCCGATGCTTGCGAAGGTATTATTTGAGGTGGCGGTCAAGCTGAAAGAAGAGACTGGCGCAGATATTAAATTTATCAACCTGTCTGGTGGCGTTGGCATTCCTTACCGCCCGGATCAGGAGCCGAACGATATCTTTGCAATCGGCGAGGGCGTCCGCAAGGTTTATGAGGAAGTTCTGGTTCCGGCTGGCATGGGCGATGTAGCGCTTTATACAGAGATGGGACGTTTCATGCTGGCGCCGTATGGCTGCCTTGTGACAACGGCAATCCATGAGAAACACACCTACAAAGAGTATATCGGTGTGGACGCGTGTGCAGTCAACCTGATGCGCCCGGCGATGTACGGCGCATACCATCACATCACGGTCATGGGAAAAGAGAACGAGCCGTGCGACCACAAATACGATGTAACCGGTTCCCTGTGCGAGAACAATGATAAATTTGCGATTGACCGGATGCTTCCGAAGATTGATATGGGCGATATCCTTGTCATCCATGATACCGGCGCACATGGTTTTTCGATGGGCTACAACTACAACGGAAAGCTGCGTTCGGCTGAACTGCTCCTGAAAGAGGATGGTTCCGTGGAGATGATCCGCCGGGCAGAGACACCGAAGGATTATTTTGCGACCTTTGATTTTTGTGATCTGTTTAAGGATGTGCAGTAAAAAAGAACGTTAAATTAATATAATGCAGGAAAGACGATTTTTATTGCATCGAAATGGTGAATCTTAAGAATTTCTTCATAATTTATTTAAAGAGAATACAAACATTTTGGAGAGAGGCATGATATACTATAACCATAATAAATGCATGATACAAAAGATTTAATCCTTTAACCTTTTTGAAATCCGAATTCCTAACGAAAAAAAGTCCGGCGGAGCTTTTCCATCGGACTTTTTTTCTGCATATTTCTAATTTTGTAACTGTTCAGTGCAGATACCTGTTTTTTATAATCCTTCAGCCATTTCATACAGCAGACGCTCGGAATCATCCCATCCCAGACACGGGTCGGTGATGGATTTTCCGTAGATGTGTTCGCCAACTTTCTGGCTGCCTGGTTCGATGTAGCTTTCGATCATGACGCCTTTGACGAAGTTACGGATATCGTCGGAGTGACGACGGCTGTGGAGTACTTCCTTGACGATACGGATCTGCTCCATGTATTTTTTGTTGGAGTTGGAGTGGTTTGCATCGATGATGCAGGCCGGATTCTTCAGATCACGCTCGTTGTAGAGGTCTAAGAGCAGCTTCAGGTCTTCGTAGTGGTAGTTCGGCAGGCACTGGTCATGCTTGTTGACAGCACCACGCAGGATGGTGTGGGTCAGCGGGTTGCCCTGTGTCTTTACTTCCCAGCTGCGGTAGATGAACTCATGACCGTGCTGTGCTGCGTGTACGGCGTTCAGCATGACGGAGAGTGCGCCGCTGGTCGGATTCTTCATGCCGACCGGTACGTCGATGCCGCTGGCAACGAGGCGGTGCTGCTGGTTCTCAACGGAACGTGCGCCGACTGCAACATAGGACATAACGTCGGAAAGGTAGGTCAGGTTCTCCGGGTATAGCATCTCGTCTGCGGTCGAGAAGCCGGTTTCTTCGATCACACGCATGTGAAGTTTGCGAATCGCGATCAGACCCTGGTATAAGTTTGGCTTACCTTCCGGATTTGGCTGGTGTAAAAGTCCCTTATAGCCGTCACCGGTTGTTCTAGGTTTGTTGGTATAGATTCTAGGAACCAGAATCAGTTTGTCCTTCACTTTCTCCTGTACCTTGGCAAGACGGTTTACATAATCAATAACCGCATCTTCCCGGTCAGCAGAGCACGGACCAATGATGACAAGAAACTTGTCGCTGTCGCCTGTAAAGACGTCACGGATAGCAGCGTCCTTTCGAGCTTTTTCTGCGGCCAGCTCCGGTGCCAGTGGAAACTGTGCACGAATCTCGTCCGGGGTCGGCAGCTTGCTGACATATTCAAATCCCATGAGTTTTATCCTCCTGTATTGTCTAAAAGATTTTCGCACTTTAAAGCGTATGATGTTTATTATAGTATAGAAAAATCAAATCATCAATAGGTTGAGGGAAAAGAATTTTATTTCTTTTATGCTATTTTTATGTGGCTTTTATAAAATAGACCGTAGTCTATAAAAATGGTTGACGTATTTATTAAAAAAGTGTAGAATATATTCCATATCAGCAATATTTAATTTTAGTTTGATATAGTTCCATATGAAAACGGAACCGTTCATGCCTCGATTGACTGAGAGCAAGGGCGCGGCGGTCACTGTTTTTGTACGAATCCCGCACAAGCGGGAGCAGCGTTTGTTTGTTTGGTGCTGCATATGTTTGCGTGTTTTCCGAGAAAAACAGAACATTTAGCAGAAATCTGGCACTTCATTCGTCCCTATTATCTGGGGGCGTTTTTTTATGCCTTAGGAAATTGTGTCCTATGACACAAAAACGTTCAGATGAATGCGTACAGCCGACAGAAATGTGGAAAAATGAGATACTTATTTTAGGAGGAGAGCGCAGTATGAATGGATATAAAAAGCTGATGGATATTGTGGCGATGGTTGAGAAAACCGTGCTGGTAGTCACGATGCTCCTGATCCTTGTACTGACGGTGGGAAATGTATTTTCCCGTAAGGTGATTCACCAGTCCTGGTCCTTTACAGAGGAGCTGGTTGTTGCCATTTTCGTATTAATTACGCTGCTTGGCGCGGCGCTGTCTGCGCGTGAGGGCGGATTGGTAGGCTTAAATCTGGTAACAGAGCGTCTGCCGAAATCAGCAAAGAAGCCGGTTGTGATTCTGATTACGATCTTTTCGGTTCTCTTTATGGGAATCTTATTTTACTATGGCATGGACAAGGTACTGGCGCAGCTTGCGAACCAGAAACGTACCTTTGTGCTGAACTGGCCGGAGTGGATCTTCTGGTCCTTTGTACCGATCGGTTCGGCGTGCATGATTCTTCATTTTATCGAGTTCTGTCTCGATGAGTGTACGAAAAAGGAGGACAAATAAATGGTTAGCGCAGTTCTTTTTATTACCTTTTTCGTATTATTGGTGCTGAATGTGCCGATCTCCGTCTGTCTGGGACTTTCTTCCGCAGCGGCGATCCTGTATTCCGGTACTTCTTTAACGATTGTAGCGACGAATATTTACTCCGGCATCAGTAAATTCCTGCTGCTGGCGATTCCGTTTTTCGTATTATCCGGAAATATCATGGCGAAGGCGGGGATTTCCACGCGCCTGATCCGTTTCGTTGACACCTGTGTCGGTCACAGAAAAGGCGGCATTGCGAATGTGTGTATCATCGTAGCCTGCTTCTTCGGCGCGATCTCCGGTTCCGGTCCGGCGACGGTAGCGGCCCTGGGTGCGGTCCTGATTCCGGCGATGATAGAGCGGGGCGGTTTCTCCGCAGCCTTCTCGACGGCATTGATGGCAACTTCCAGTTCCATCGCGATCGTCATCCCGCCGAGTATCGCGTTTGTCGTATACGCGTCGATCACAGGTGTTTCCATCGGAGATATGTTTATGGCAGGCATCATTCCGGGTATCCTGATGGGTCTGGCTCTGGTAGTTGTCGTTATGCTGGAGGTACGCCGCGATCATGTCGTGCCGTCCAACGTAGAGAAAGCATCCGCAAAAGAGCGCTGGAACGCATTTAAGGATGCTTTCTGGGGATTTTTGATGCCGGTCATTATTCTGGGCGGTATCTACGGAGGCATCTTTACACCGACCGAGGCGGCAGCCGTATCCGTTGTGTACGGTCTGTTTGTCGGTATGATTATTTATAAGGAAGTAAAATTTAAAGACCTGTGGGAAATTCTGATTGATTCGGCAAAGACCACCGGCGGCATCATGCTGATCGTAGCGTGTGCGTCGCTGTTCTCCTTTGTCTGCACCCGTTTCGGTATTTCGACGGCTGCTTCCGAACTGTTAGCAAGAGTGGCAGGCAACCAGTTTACTTTCTTGCTGATTTGTAACATTATTTTCCTGATCGCGGGCTGCTTTATTGATGCAAACTCTGCGATGTACATTTTCATCCCGATCATGCTGCCGGTCTGCAAGGCACTGGGCTATAACGTGATCGCATTTGGTATCATGGCAACGGTCAACCTGGCAATTGGTCAGGTAACACCTCCGGTCGGTGTCAACCTGTTTGTCGCGATCGGCATCAAATTAAGAGATGGTATTCGTGTAACGCTGCAGGAAATTTCCAGGGCAGTCGTTCCGATGGTAGCCGCTTCCATTGTTGTTTTGCTGATAATTACTTATATTCCGCAGATTTCGACCTGTCTGCCGGCGGCACTGGGAAGTGCGGCAGCCATTGAAAATGACGAGACAGTCGGAGGCGACAGCGGAACCACCCAGACAGACAATGACGATTTCAACACGATCGGCGATTACAGCGATCTGGATTGGGCGGATATGACCTGGAACTTTACGTGTTCCACAACCGAGACAAGCACCTGGGCACAGGCGGGACGTAAGTTTGGCGAGCTCATGGAGCAGGCGACCGGCGGCAAGGTCAAAGTAGATGTTTACGCAGCCGATCAGCTGACCGGTGGAAACCAGTCTGAGGGCATCCAGGCACTGATGAACGGCGATCCGGTGCAGATTTCGATGCACAGCAACCTGATTTATTCGGCATTTGACCCGCGGTTCAATGTTGTATCACTGCCGTATCTGTTTGATTCAGTTGAGACAGCGGATACAGTCTTAGATGGTCCGGCGGGCGACAAGCTGGTTGAGATCCTGGAAAGCTATGGTCTTCATTGTATGGGTATGGCGGAGAATGGTTTCCGTCAGCTGACCAACAGCGAACATCCGGTTCGTTCCGTGGAAGATATGAAGAACCTGAAGCTGCGTGTGGCTGGTTCGAACCTTCTGATGAAGTGCTATGAGCTGTGGGGCGCAGATGCGACCAATATGAACTGGTCCGAAACGTATACGGCGCTGCAGCAGGGCACGGTAGACGGGCAGGAGAACCCGCTTCCGGCGATTGATGCGGCGAGTGTACAGGAAGTACAGAAATATGTTTCCCTGTGGAACGCAAACTATGACTGCCTGTTCTTCTGCATCAATCAGAAGCTGTATGACAGCCTGACACCGGAGCAGCAGGCGGTTGTTGATGAGGCAGGCCGTAAGGCAGTTGCTTACGAGCGTGAGATCAACCGTGCAGGCGATGAGGAGATTCTGGATCGCTGGCAGACTAAGAACGGTGTGGAGGTGCTGAAATATGAGGATCTCGACATCGAATCCTTTAAGAAAGCAGCTGAGCCGGTAACGGAATGGTTTATCGGAGAACTGAAAACCCAGGGCTTTGATGATGCAGAGGATCTGGTAAACACCTTTACTGAAAATGCGGCTAGTGCAGTTAAGACGGCGGGCATTGAAAATTCTTCGACCTATCAGGTGGAAGATCACAGTGACCTGAACTGGCCGGAAATGACCTGGAACTTTACGTGTTCCACGACAGAAACCAGTACCTGGGCACAGGCAGGACGCAAGTTTGGCGAGCTCATGGATCAGGCAACGGGCGGCAAGGTAAAAGTAGATGTTTACGCAGCGGATCAGCTGACCGGTGGAAACCAGTCCGAGGGCATCCAGGCGCTGATGAACGGAGATCCGGTGCAGATTTCGATGCACAGCAACCTGATTTATTCGGCATTTGACCCGCGTTTCAACGTGGTATCGCTGCCGTATCTGTTTGATTCAGTGGAGGACGCCGACGCGAAGCTGGACGGCGAGGCAGGTCAGAAGATGGATGAGATTCTTTCTTCCTATGACCTGCATTGTATGGGTATGGCGGAAAATGGTTTCCGTCAGCTCACGAACGGCGTGCGCCCGGTTCGTTCCGTGGAAGATATGAAGAACCTGAAAGTGCGTGTGGCTGGTTCAAACCTTCTAATGAAGTGCTACGAGCTGTGGGGCGCAGATGCGACCAACATGAACTGGTCCGAGACTTACACGGCATTGCAGCAGGGGACGGTAGACGGACAGGAGAACCCGCTTCCGGCGATTGATGCGGCAAGCGTACAGGAAGTACAGAAATACGTTTCCATGTGGAATGCAAACTATGACTGCCTGTTCTTCTGCATCAACCAGGATATTTACGACAGCCTGACACCGGAGCAGCAGGAGGTAGTCGATGAGTGCGGCAAACTTGCCGTTCAGTACGAGCGCGAGATCAACCGTGCAGGCGACGATGAGATCCTCTCCAGATGGCAGTCCAAGAATGGTGTCGAGGTCATCCCGTATGAGGATCTGGATATCGATTCCTTCAAGGCGATTGTAGAACCGGTAACCGAGTGGTATATCGGGGAATTGAAAAAACAAGGTTATAAGGATGCGGAAGAGCTGGTTGCTGCATTCAAATAGGAAAATTAGAAGTTTGAAGTTAGAAGTTTGGTAAAATTGAATCATTGAGTTTGGTTTTCTGGCGGTTCTGGTCCTTGGGATCAGACCGCCAGATTGCGTATATGGGGAAATATTTCAATGTAAATTTTCAATCGGGCAAATATTGTGGTTGGCAGTTTGATATGATAAGATAGTTGGTATCGGTGCGCTGAAAAGCGAGATAAAAAGAAAGAAAAGGAAAAATATATGGGATGTGTACATCTGTACTGCGGCGACGGAAAAGGAAAGACGACGGCGGCGATTGGTCTGGCGGTCCGGGCAGCAGGAACGGGAAAACAGGTAGTTGCTGCCCGCTTTTTAAAAACGGATCAGTCTGGGGAGGTGGAGATTTTAAAGCGGCTCCCGGAGGTGACGTTGATTCCCTGTGAAAAAACATTTGGATTCACGTGGAAAATGACCGATGAGGTGAAGCGGGAGGCGGCGGATTATTATAAAAGTATGTTTGAGACAGCGTGCCGTGAGGCAGTGAAGCGGTGTGAGAAAGCGGAGGATTCAAGAAGCAGGAAAATACAGAATAATGAAACCTGCGATGTTCTGCTGGTGTTGGACGAGGTCTGCGCTTCTCTTTCTTCGGGACTTTTGGAGCTGACGGATATAGTGGATTTTCTGGATCACAGACCCGCGGAGCTGGAGGTTGTGATGACGGGGCGGAAACCGCCAGAAGAGCTGCTTTTGCGGGCTGATTATGTGACAGAGATGAAAAAAATCAAGCATCCGTTTGACCGGAAAATCCTGGCGCGGCGGGGAATTGAATATTAGAGAGGGGACTCTGAATGGGATTTATAAAGAGAAAGCATCGTCCGGAGTACGCTGCAGTGCAGCGGGAATGGGCAATGTGGGGAAAACAGATGGAAAAAACACTTCCGGGTTACGGGGAGCAGAATGAGGCATTGCACTGGATGGTACGGATTCTGACGGGGGTGCGGGTTCTGTACTGCCTGTTTTATCTGATTATGACATTTGTCTATGGAATGGAGAAAACAAATGCGGTCATGACGCTTTTGGGACCGTTTATTTTTTATGGCTGGTATATGCTTATGCTGCGGGAGAGCCCGGTGCTTACGGTGTTGATGCTGATCGGGCGTGGGGCGAGTATCGTGTGGGGCGGCGTATCGCTGCTTCAGATGAGCTGGTGGCTGCCATTTCCGCTGGTTTTTATGCTGGTGATGGCGGCGGCAATCGAATTTATCGAGGCGGTATTCTGCATCTATATGCTGTTTAACCCGCTGGCACGGCACACAATCCGCTTAAACCGGGCATTTGCACGTGGAATGCGCGTACAGGTGCCGGATGAGGGGCTGGAATAGATGGCGGCGTATCGGAATGAAGCGGCGATACTGTACACGGGTAGGCACTTTTGGAAGCAACGGTGTACAAGGGGTACAAACAAGATTAAAAAGAAAAGATAGATTTGAAAGTAAGTAGAGTGGGATAATCCAGAAGTTAGAGCTTAGATTTTCCACTCTACTTGAACGTGGTCGCTAGTTGCGCTGATTGAAATAATCAGGCCGTCAACGGCTTTCCTTTTGTCGTCAAATTCAATGCTGTCCCAATGGTCGAGGTAATAAGAGAGTTCCTGCTCCTTTTGGGGTGACATTGTTTCAATGGACATTTCCGCAATCTCCTTTGAAATGGTCTGGCGGCGAGTGTCCAGTTCTTCAATTTTTTTGTTAGCATAGGCAAGAAGTGTTGCGTTGGCTCCGGTTAGCGTATCAAGTAGTTTTTCAATCTCGGCTTCAACTTGCGCCAGTTCAATTTGATGGGCGGTCAGTTTGGGATTGACTTTTTCCTCCCGGCTATGGCGGACTTGAAAATTTTTAAATCTCGCCCGCATAGCACTGAAAATAAATTCCTCAAATTCAGATTTACGGATTTTACCACAGCCCGGGCAGCCTTTATTTTCAGTCCGTTTACTACAGCGAAAATAGCCTTCGCTGTTCGGAACGTGTGTTGCCTTTAAGGCATATCCGCAACACCCGCATTTAACTTTTCCGGCAAGCCATGTATTTTTCGGCTTACGTCCTTGTTGAAAACTCTTATTTGTCATTAGCTTCTTCCTGCATTTCAGCCATACATCAGACGGTATGAGCGCTTCATGTGGAGCGATTACAAGTATCTGGTCTTTCAGGCTCCTGTCTTTATCCTCCTTCACGTCCCGGCCCTGATAGAGATAACAGCCATTGGTTCCGGCAAAATCGGAAGCGTCATTGACAATAGCCGCCCCCTGGCTTTTAAAAAATTCGTAGAGTTCTAAATCTGCTTGTGCGTAAACAGGATTTCTTAAAAGCTGTGAAATAAAGGTACGGAATAGCGATTTACCGTAAACTTTGATGTTCTGTTCCTCAAAGTACCGTGTAATGTCACCAAAAGACGTTTCCGGCTCGGAATACATTTCAAACATGAGCTTTACATATTGGGAAGTTTCGGGGTCTGCCACCATCTTTTTTGTGCGGATACCTTCAACCACTGTCGGCTCCAACTGATAACCATAGGGGGCCTGTCCGCTCATGTGAAAACCTTTCAGGCACCGGGAGTAGTAAGCGTCCGTGACGCGTTTCTGGATTGTCTCACGTTCAAGCTGTGCGAATACGATACAAATATTCAGCATGGCCCGCCCCATTGGGGTTGAGGTGTCGAACTTTTCTGTGGACGAAACAAACTCCACGTCATATTCCTGGAACAGCTCCATCATGTTTGCAAAGTCCAGAATGGAACGGCTGATTCTGTCCAGCTTATAAACGATTACCCGCCGCACCCGGCCCTTTCGGATTTCTCCTAACAGCTTTTGAAACTCCGGCCTGTCCGTATTCTTCCCGGAATAGCCTTTATCCTTGAATACTTTACAGCTTCCGCCTTTCAGCTCATACTTACAAAAATCAATCTGGCTTTCAATGCTGATACTGTCCTTACGGTCTACCGACTGTCTCGCGTATATACAATCTTCTCTGATAATGTCCATATTGGGCTCCTTCCGTATGGAATGGAGCTACCAACCTTACAATTATATTATACCATAGGCAGCCCCGGACAACAATGTTGCGGTTGATTAGTAAAATCTGTCCGTGTATTTACTGAACACATCATATAAGTGATTTTCGATTTCTCTTTTTCGCTTGTTCTTTTCATCCGGGGATAGTACCGGAATTAGATTTTCCAATACGATAAGTTTCCCTTGAAAATATACGGATTGTTTTTCGCTTTGGTATGTAACAGATTGAACCATCGAAAACCTCCACTTTTCAGTACGGATGAACAGCGGCCAGCTTCCCTCTTGTCTGCTGGGGAAACCTAAAAAAGCGGCTCCCTGGAAGGAACTGCCCTTTGAGCTTTCCCCAGCCTCGGGCCACGTTGGCCCGAAGCTAATAATCGCCGTTATAATATTTCTGTTCAGCCTCGTTGAGTGTGTATAAGTCAAACACTCCATAAAGCTGATTTACTACACGGCTAATATCTTTATGGGTGAATCCACAGTCCTGCATGGCCATAATCACATAGCCCCGGCAGGCGTCATTACTCCATATATTCAGCGTTAATTCTGGACTAGATATATTTTCCTTCATAAAATTCTCCTGTTCATAGAAAAATATGGGGCCCAGCCAGAACGGTTGCCCTATCATCAGACAGTAATAGAGGAAGGGCCCCACAGGTTAGAAAGTTTTTTCAGATAGACCGGACGGACAGTTGGCTTTTTGTCCCATAGCATTTCAGCTCTCCCCATTCTGATGGCAAGGCGATCTCATTACCTGCGACGGCTCACGGTTCGCAACACCGCTGCACGCTCGGATTGTGACTAATCGCAAGTATCCGGGTTTTGTGTTTTGTCCGGCAGACCTGCCACAGTCTGCCTACGGCATGGGCCTGGTCGCTCTCTCTAGTGTAAAAATAGAGGTCATGGCGGGCCTGTCACTGGACACAAGCACCCTTCGTATCCGTCTATCTTTTATTCAGTTTTCAATCTGCGTGAGGCGTGTCCCGCTTCGGGCCAATGTGGCCCGAGGCTTTGACTGCCTCTCATAAGCCATTTCATTTTTGAGGCGAAATCGGTACACCTTATAAAAATTTTTTTAAAATTTTTTCCAAGTTCCGAAGGCCGCGCTCAATGGCGAGCCGCACGACCTTTTCATCCACACCCTCGGCCCGGGCAATGTCTTGTTTCGTCAAGCCGAGAATGAAATGAGCGTAAATGCGCTTTGCCTGTTTGTCGGGCAGTCGTGAGATGGCGGTATAGAGTTCTTGTATCGTCACTTTACGCTCATACAGTTCATAGGGAGAGAACGCAACGAAAAGCGCCTCATGCTCAATTCCATCATTCCGATCCAGGGAGTAATAGGCTTTGTGCCGGTATGTACGCAGACGGTAAGCGGCTTCCTTCCGGTCAAACTCCTTGAACATTTCAACAACATCTTCTGGTACTTCCATAAAGTAGTCTGACGTATAAAAAGGGTAATAGTCCCGTAAATTTATAATAGCCATATTGAACCTCCGCTTTGTTTTGTGATGGATGGACAACAAAACAGAAGCGGCGGGGAGCGTATATGTAGGCTGAAATTTCTGAAATTTTCAAAAAATAACAGTGAAAAATCTATAAAATAGTAAAGATGGCTACTCGTTCTAAAAAAGCCTCGACAGCTTATCTCAAGACTGGCTCTGTTTCGATAGCAAATCCTGAAATAAGGTGTCGAACATAAAAAAAGCTCAAACAAATAACAGCTTGTTTGAGCCTTAAAAAAGTTTAAATTGGAATAAAACTCCTCCCATCTAGGAGGAGGTAAAGCAAAAGGGGCGTTGCTTCATCTATTTTTTCTCAATAATCTAACTCATGTTATTAGCAACCTCCGCGTAAAAATCTCGTAGTTCTTTTATTATCATATAATGTATTTTTTGCAAAATTTGTCGTAGATAGGAGGCAAAAATAAAAAAATAGAGTAGAGGATATGTTAATGGTTAACGTACCTCTACTCTATCTAATTGTTACTAAAAATTTTCTTTTAAAAAGGTTGTTACAAAACAGACTCAATTTACTATATATAGTATATGTCAATTATTAAATCTACCATATACAGAACATTACTTTTCTCTTTGCAACAACCCTTTTAAATTGTATAATTGCTTTCACTTAATCAGCATTATTTTTTATCTGATTGAATAGCCATCCTATAATTCGAGCTATACAGTATAAAACACCAAGTCCAAGGACGGAGCATACAACTAGAAAAAATATAGACATTGCCGACATATTTACATCAACACCTTTTTGAATAGGACTCTACTTATATTATTCTTAATTTAATACGGTAGAAACTTCTCCATTAAAAACTTCCGTTCTTAAAGCGAAAGAAAGTGTTCCTACTCCGCCGACTACATTTGCTCTCATAGAGCCAGTCACTTCGGCCGCTTTGCTTGAGGTAGATGTTGCACGGCCAATGGCTAAACTTTCATCTTCAACCGTTCCGCCAACACAGTAGGTATTTAAATCACGTGCATTAGAAATTTTCCACTGGCTACCACTCTTTGATAAGTCAAATCTGTAATCCATACCTGCGACACCCCAAAATGCATCCGATTTCCACGTTCCTTCAGTAGCAGGATCACGAGTTAAAGGAGGCGTATAGCTAAGTGT
Source organism: Clostridium sp. AF12-41 (assembly GCF_003461685.1). Taxonomy (NCBI): domain Bacteria; kingdom Bacillati; phylum Bacillota; class Clostridia; order Eubacteriales; family Clostridiaceae; genus Clostridium; species Clostridium sp. AF12-41. Next base: position 96,044 of record NZ_QTXO01000004.1, read on the forward strand.
CACTGTTACCGGCTGACCGTCCTTCTCGAAATGTAATGTTTCCGAATAGGGCTGGCTTTCGTCAAAATTATTCAGATCGACACTGAATGTTTGTCTCTGTTCTGGAGAATCAGCAGCAAGAGCACTAAATGCGCTACCAACTACCATGAGACTCAGCGCTACCAACAGACCCAATGCCTTTTTCAAACCTTTCTTCATAAATGACCTCCTTGAGACTTTACCATAGTAACAAACTCAGATTTTTTAGCGCCCACCATTATGTAAGGCACTATTCTCTCAAATTCTCCTCCTCTATAGCCCCAATGGTATCCCTCCCTTTACTAATCGGTTATGAGCTTTTTATAACTAACTGTAGTATACCACAGAATCCCTATATATGCAATATAATCTAAAAATGGTAAATAAAACTTAATAAATTGTTAATTATCAACATATATCGTATATTTTTCTGATATAAAAACCGGGTATTCAAGTTTTGTGTTTTGATGTTTGAGTTAAAACGATAAAAAGAAAGAGAACTTGTTGATATAAAAAAAATATCATTCTTTTTGCATAAACATATAAAAACTCGAAAAGCGATTGATAAATCACCGAAAATTTGTGGCGAATTTTCTTAATATAGATATTTTAAGGAGGTATTGCGTAAAACAATAGATGTTGTATAAACTCAATAATCTTTTTTGCAGTATATTGCTAAATAGCTAAATGGCAAGCAATGCCTCTGTGGCCACAAGTGGCACAAAGGCTGCTTGTTGGGGCTCGCCCCAAACCCATATCTTCGGGCCAACATGGCCCGAAGTGTCAGCGTCGCTTTGCTCCTTATTTTCATAACCTTAACGCTCCTTTTCCTGCTTTCTTCCCGGCTCGGTGTAGCCCATCAGAGTGTCAATGTTCGCCTTGATTGTGACGATCTCCTGCATATCCCGTCGTGCCTTCTGGTATTCTCCATAGAGCTGTTTTTTCTTTGCTGTGAGCTTACGGCCTTCTTCCTTCAGCACATCCATTTTGGGGAGCTTTGCCCCGCCCAGCAGAGAGCGCATTTCCGCTTGTGCAACCCGGTACAGTTCAAGGTCGGCCTCATGCTCCGCAAGGAATTTCCTGCTGTACTTCGTCGCCTTATACTGCTCAAAGACTGGGCGGGTTTTGGCATACTGAACCGTTGCAGCCTTTAGCCCGGCATTGGTTTTCATAGCCTGTTCCGTCTGCTTGACCTGCTCGGAAATAGCATGGAAACGGTCTGCCGCCTCGGTGGCTTTCTGCGCCAACTGCTCATAATCGGTCAGGTTATTGTCCTGTATATAGGCAAGAGCGGCGGCCATCTGCTTAATGTTAAATACCTTCGCCCAGCGTTCATATCCAGGCCCCTTACCGGCAGCCAGCTTTGCTTGAATATCCACCGCCAGACTGATTTTCCGTTCCGAGCGCCCGGGGCGTTTTTCTTTGCCCTCAATGGCAGACAGAACATCTTGCAAGTCGTAGCCGTCTCCCAGCGTGGAAGCCCGCAGACGGGTAAAGCGTTCCTGTCCCTGCCCGGTCAGCCGGAAACTGATACCGCCGCCCCGAACCGTCTTGACCTCATATCCGGCCCGCTTCATCAGATTGAGAAATTCGTCCAGATCAGCGGGGCGTTCCGCCAGCGCAGTATCACTGGCAAGGCGCAGTCTGTCCTGATAGGAAAGCGGCCCTTTTCGTTCTTTCTGCCATTCTCCATAATTCCGATACTTGCCCTTGCTCCGGGGCTTCGGGTTCTCTACAATGGACAGCCCGTTTTCAAGGCACAGCCTGTCAGAGAGCCGCCGGAGGGCGAAGCTGGAGCCCCAAAAGTTTCGGAATTTCCGGGTGCAGTCAAGGGTGGTGGAGTTGTAATAAATGTGACAATGGATGTGCTGCTTATCGGTGTGCGTGGTAACGATAAAAGCGTGCCGCCCCTTTGTCCAGCGCATAGCCAGCTCATAGCCGATACGGTTCGCCTCCTTCGGGGTGATCTCGCCCGGATAGAAGGATTGTCGTATCTGATAGCACAGCACATCATTTTCTTTTTTCTGTTCCCGGCCCGTCATAGCGGCATAGCTGGCTTTTGCCAAAAGGAACTCGTCCGCCACGGTGGCCGGATCACATTCATAAGCGGAGATATACTTTCCTCTTTCTGTTTTCTCCGGGTCCTTGCCATAGTCCAGACAATCCCGGATTGCCTCGGCAATCGTTTCGCCTTCGCCCGCATGGCGCTGCAACAAAGTTGTGGTAGCCAGAAATCATCCCTCCTTTCCATGAGAAAAGGGCGGCCCATCCAGACCGCCCCGACTTCGGGCCAACATGGCCCGAGGCTGTTTAACTTGCCAGAAACCGGTACAGAGCGGATTTGCCTCCGTCCAGCGCCCAAAGAAGGGAGCCCGCCGCCGCTTGCAGTCCATACGGCGAAAGAAGGAAAGCGAGAAACAGAAATACAATCCCGCCTATGGGCGTCGGCGTGAAAAAGAGAGCGACACCCAGCACCACCAGAATCACAGAGGCAATCGTCAGCAGGACGGCACAAATATCAAACAGGAATACCAGCAGAGCCGCCAGAAGGGACAACGCTAAAGCAAAGGGAGCAACCAATATTTTCAGCAGTATCTTCATCTCCAAAACCTCCTTTATCTATCCTTCCTACCTCTATTTTATCATGCCTGCCCGGGGACATAAATGTTGCGAAAGATTAGTGAATCCTGTCCCAAACCTTCGGGCCATGATGGCCCGAAAACAGAAAAAGCAGGACACATTCATGTCCTGCCAAATTTCTGCTATTCTGTTTCCTGCTGCGGGCAATCGGGAACTGTCAGCAGCGAAGTGTCGATAACAATATCCTCTGCTGGTTTCAAGAGCTCTGTCAAATCGTGCTGCCGTCCCACGTTGGTCACATCAATTTTATTCACGCATATTCCAATCCACGGAAACTGTCTGCTTAATTCATCCATCAAGTCGTATATATCAGCAGTTGCCAGCTTATCATCCGATATGTAGCCGGAGCCTTGACGGTGAGAAAAACGATGCCGTTTGAAGAACCGGCGCAAGTCGTCATACGCCTGCCGGTAATTGGCTCCGGGGTAATGCTCTTTTAATTGATGGGTGTCCAGATCAAAATTTAAGGCTTTGAAATATTTTCTCTCCAAAACTCAAGCCCTCATTGCTGTTTTTTCCTGATAGTGGGTCAACAGATCTTCTTCATTGAAATCATCTGGACTGTCAGAATCGTCACTGTCACAAAGACGCCACACAGAAACATTATCCATGAACCATGTCTGCCGCTTCAAGGTATTGACGATCCGGCCGAACAGACTAAAATCCCTCGCTCTGCCGCAGTCACGGAATACCAAAGCGCCGGAACCATCCTCCATACGGGGAAGGCCCACGGTTTGGAATGTATGATTGATTGTGTTGTAAATGCCATCCAGCCGGTACTTATTTTCGGCTGTGATTTTATCATCATTCATGCGAATAACCATTTTCAGCATGGTATCAGCCTCCCTTCTTGAATTATTATATCATTATAGAGCTGGTTCTACAATCTTGAAAATCTGAATTTTTTATGACGGGCTTCGGGTCATGCTGGCCCGAAGTGGTAAAAAAAGAGCAGGGCGGCAAGCCCCACAACGGAAGCCTGCCGCCCTCGTCTTACTTTGCCACCAGCTCGGAAAGCTCCCGCAGCACTTTTGACACCTCGCCCCACAGCTTTTCATAGTCCCGCTTCAATCCGTCGATTTCCTCCGGGTACACGCCATAGGTGTGTGCGTGTACGGCGACCTGATTGAGATTGTTGGAACAGCGCCGTTGCAGAGAGATCAATTCTTTTACGGGCGCAAGGTCGATGTGCAGGATATACCCGTTCAGAGCCATTTTCCGTACATAGGCCCCGGCGTTGGAAATGCCCGCCTCGGCCATCCGTTCATGGATGGCTGCCAGCTCGTCCGGCGTTACCATGACGTGCAGATGGACATTCCGCTTGCGGTTCTCCATCATCGTTCCAGCTCCCGGCCTTTCCGGCGCTTTTTGGGTTCCTTTACCTTATCCAGCGGTTTTGCGTCCAGCTCCGGGGGCGTGGGTTGGATGGGCGTGTTGTTGGGTACGCCGTCAATCATGTTGCAGTTCTGCTCCGTGGAGAGCTCGGCGGTTTTCAGATAGTTGTCTTTTTCGTGCATGGCGATCCTCCTTTATCGTTCCTCATGGTTTTTATGGCTCCGCTTCTGGCCGGGCTCCTTCGGGGGTTCCTGCCCTCTGGTTCCTTCTTTGAGCCGGGCGGTAATGGATGAGCGCACCCGGTCAGGATTGCCCGGTGCTGGTTTCAGTTCATAATCCTCCATTTGCTTTTCGGTCAGCGGCTTTGTGTAGGTCAGTTCGCCCCATGCCATCAGCCTGCCGTCTGCCACAGGACGCCGCCTGTCATCGTCGTAGTTGACAATGGAAAGAGGCTGGTTATCCGGCGGCTTCGGGTAAGTTCCTATGTCCACGGGCCGCTGGGTGGAATAATAGCGGTAAACGCCTTCCGGTCCCAGCTCGGTATGCTTGACCGCCGCATGGTAAAGCTGCTGATAATCGTCCACCCGGCGGTCAAAATCCCGCTGCGCCCATGCCTGGCTGTTTCCATAGCGGCCCCAGTAGTAATCCCGATGGCCGTTTTCCCCCTCGGTAAACTGCCAGGTCACAAAGGGGCTCGGCGCTCCCGGATTATGCCCAAGCGCAAAGCCGTGTCCAGTTTCAAAGGTGGCAGCTTTCAAAATCACATATCCTTGTACTGTCTCCAAGAGATCCCTCCTTTCTGTGCCTCGGGCCAACATGACCCGAAGTGCTGGATGTTACGAAATAAGAGGGCAGACCGGGGAGGAATGTAATAAGATATTCCCACCCCGGAAACACCCTCAAAAAAGCCCGGAATGTCAAGCCTTTGGAGGCGGCAAATCGTAACAGCCGCCCGGCCTTTTCTCCCGCATTTTCCTCATGCGTTCCCGGCTTTTCCGGCGGTTCCCTTCGGCCTTGCAGGCGTCGGAACAGTAGGCTTGACGCCCCTCGGGCAAAAACGCCTTTCCGCAGACCGCACAGGCCCGCAGCTCCGGGGAGATGCCTTCCGTTGTCAGCGACGCTTGAAGCTCCGGGTTAAGAGGCAGGACAGCCTCACGGAAATAACGGCAGTACGCCCCTGTCCAGCACTTGTGCAGCATATAGCAGGCACAGTCAAGAGGAAGGCACAGGCCGCTTTCCCGGTCATAGTTGGCGCACATCCCCGTGACCAGAGTGCGGATTTTCTTCTTCTCGTCACGGGTCAGCTCCCGGGCGTCCATTTATGACTTCGGGCCACGATGGCCCGAAGGGCGGGGCTCCACGATCAGCGCCCGGAACTTCTTCCGGCACTGTTTTTTCTTTCCTTTGCACTCCTTGTAGTAACGGCATCCCTTACAAGGATCGTCATTGTCCCAGCCGGGGTGCGGTACTTCCTTCATCATTCGTTCAAAAGGGCTGCTTGTAAAATTCATTCTCATTCCTCCGTATCTTCCTCCCACGGCGGGGTATCTTCGTCCTCGGGTTCCTCTGCGATCTCCTCCAGCTCCCCGTCCTCATATTCGCAGTAATCATCCTCCAAATCCGGGGCCTCATGCTTCGGCTTGTAAATCTTGAAATAGTAACCAATCCCACCGCCGGCCAGCACCACCGCACCGATCAGGAGCAGAGAGAGAAGGGGGCTGTCCTTTTTCTCCGGCTCGGGTTCCGGTACTTCCTCCACAGGTTCGGTGGGCTTTGGCTCTGGCTCCGGGGTCACTTCTTGGGGCGGTTCCTTACCCTGTTCGGCAAGAGGCAGAAGGTCGTCTGTGGTAACGGTATTGAGGAAATAGACGTTCTCGCTGGTTTTCTGTTTGTCGATCACCAGATAAAACACGCTCTCGTCTGCGGTGGTGATGGTGTAGAACTCTTTACCGTCCTCGTCGGTGGCGTTGTCCACCACGGTTCCCGTCCCGTCCGGGGTAAAGGGGTTCTGGGTTTCCGGCTCCGCTTCGGTTTCCACCGGGGCGGGAGCTGTCTCCGGCTGCGGCTCGCTGCTCTGGGCGTAGGCCGGGACCGTAAAGATCAGGCAACACAAAAGGCTGGCAGCCATCGCCGCCAGCCTGCGGTATTTAGTTTTCTTCATGGGCTGTGTCCTCCTTTTCGGGTGCCTCCGGCTTCGGGTCAGTATGGCCCGAAGCGGTAAGGCTGTTTTTGGGGTCATTCAAAAAAGCCATAAGCTGGGCGGGGGTCAGTTTGAGCGAGCGCACCGCCTGCACGATCTGGCTGTTTTCTTCCTCCTGTTTCTGCTTTTCCAGCTCCCGGATTTTGGCCTGCCACTCGGCTGCCTTCTCCCGGGCTTTTTCCAGTTCCTTATCGAGCTTGTCGATCTTGTTCATGCAAGGACTCCTTTCCTCTGGCTCACAAACGCCCGAAGGCATAGAAATGTGTCTGCCAGTAGCTTGAATTGATGTTTGCGTATTGGATGGGCGAACCACAATGAAGCATCATCCCGTCGCCCACATAAATCCCCACATGGGACACAGGGCCGGGGCTGTCATAGGTTCCCGTGAAAAAGATAATGTCGCCGGGCTTTGCCTCGGAGGGAGAAATGATAGCGCACTGGTTGTAAATGCCCTGCGCCGTGGTACGGGGCAGGTTGTGGACGCCGCTGGCCGTGTACACCCAGCAGACAAAGCCCGAACAGTCAAAGGAGGTGGACGGGCTGGAGCCGCCCCACACATAGGGCCAGCCGATATACTTTGTGGCTTCTTCCATGAGCGCCGCAAAAGCCGGGTCATCCAGCGCCTCGCCGGGTATCTCATAGCTGGGGCCGGTATCTTCGCCGCCGTTGTAAATCCCTTCCCACAGATAGGGCTTGTTGCCTTTGAGCTGCTGCATAACGGTGTAGATTTCCCGCTGCTGTTCGTTAAGCCTCGGCAGGATCACGGCAGGCAGCGTCTTGTTTGTGAGGGTCACATTTAAGATGTAATACTCATAGGGGACTTCCTCGGTGGTGGTTTCCCCTGTCTCCGGGTCGGTGCTGGTTTCGGTGCGGTAGCGTATCTCGACTTCCTCCGTCAAGGTCAGTTCATACTGTGCCTCAAAGATCTCCCGCAGCTCGTCCTGCACCTGTTCCCGGAAATACACATGGTACTTTGCCGAGAGATAGGACGCCAGCTCATAGGGGTTATGGCCGATCTCGTCCACGGAATAGCGGTACTCGTCATAGCCGGGATGGGTGCTTTCGATGTTTGCCACCGTCTGCGCCAGCTCGTTTTCCAGCGCCGTGTAGTCCTCGTCTACGCCCAGCAGGTCCGTATCCTCCGAGGCGTAGGAGGTGCCGGATAACGCATTGGCAAGGCCGCTGCCAAGCGTGGGGAAGATGGAGCTTACCGCCGACACAAGAAAACAGAGCAGCAACAGCAGGAGCAGGACCAGCACCGCCACGGGATGACGGGTCACAAACTGCGCCGCCCGCCGGGTCGCAGTTCCCGAAGCGGCAGCGGTTTTCTTTGCGGCCTTTGCGCCCTGTTTTGCAGCCGCCTTTGCTTCTTTGGAATACCGGCGTTTCAGTTTCCATTTCTGCTGCACACGGGAAAGCGGATTGCTGGCAAGCTCCGGGTGCTCGGAGGCCATCTTCTGAAAATCCATATTGGCCCGGGCTTTTATGTCCTTCCGTTCCCACTTTGCCACCTTCCGGGCCGGGTGTTCCTGCCAGCGGCGTTTGGCATACCGGGTCAGTTTCCGGGCTCCGGCCTCGGCCACAAGTTCCGACTTATGGGCTCCTTCCACACCCACATTTTCATGCTCGACTTCGTGGATCTTGTTGTGGACATAGAACCATGCTTCTGTACGGGCTCCCCGGACTGCCTTTTTTGCAAGCCCCGGCGGTTTCTTCGCTGCCCGTTTTGCCTCGGTCTTGTCCAGTTTCTCCCGAGCCTTTCCCAGCTTTTTCCCGGCGTGTTCCGCTTTTGCCTGTGCTTTCTGGTACTTGTCCTTTTTGCTCCCGGCATTCTCTGCGGAGCCCTCCGGCTCCTGTGCCTTGCTGGTATCCTGCGGCCCGCCCGCTTCATCCTCCTGCCTCATGCGGTCAGAGGGACGGCTTTTGCGGCTGTCCTCTTGAAACTTGCCGCTTTTGGACTTCGGGCCATCGTGGCCCGAAGGGCTGTCCTGCCCGGTATCCTCGTCCTCAAACCGCAGGCGTCGGGATGGTGCAGGGGAAGGCCCTTCCCGTTCCGCCGGTCCGGGGCGATTGCCCCCGGTATCCTCCGTCGGCCCCGGCCTTTGAAAACTCCGTTTGTCCGGTTTCTTTCCGATGATGTATCCCTCCTTTCCAAACCTCGGGCCAGCATGGCCCGAAGTGTGTTATGCCCGGTTCATTTCCTGTTTTTTGTCCTCCGGGCGGGTGGTCATAATGGCGTACAGCTCGGTGTTCTGCGGGAAGCGGTCAACAAACGGGATGGTGGTGTTCCCGAAGAACAGCAGCCCTTCGCCGGAATTGGTATGGGTCACATAGGAAAGCTGGTGGGGGCTGATCCCAAGCTGTTTGGCTAAAATCTGCCGGTCCCCCTGTGCCTGCGAGAGCAGCACAAGGAAGTCCGAGTTTTCAAAGATGTTCTCGATCTCCGGGCTTGCCAGAAAATCCTTTACGTTCTGCGTTAAAGCACTCGGAACGCACCCTTTTTTCCGCAGCATTTTCCAGATCGCTACACAATAGCTTGCCGTCAGACGGTCACGGAGCAGCACATGAAATTCGTCAAAGTAGCACCATGTAGCGATACCGCGGAGGAAATTCATGGACACCTGCGAGTTTACCAAGTCCTGCATAATGAGCATGGCAATCGTCCGAAGCCCGGCTCCCAGCTTTTTTAAGTCAAGGCATACCAGACGGCGGTTTAAGTCCACGTTGGTTTCATGGTTGAACACGTTAAGGGAACCGGACACATAGATTTCAAGAGCCGTCGCCAGCCGCACCGCCTCGCCCTCCGGCTGGGAACAGAGCAGGTCATACAGGGTTTGGAGGGTCGGCATTTTGCTTGTTTCCGGGTCCTGCAAGTGTTCCCGGTACATCTGGCGCACACAGCGGTCAATGACGGTACGCTCCACCGGCTGCAAGCCGTCCTTGCCGCCAACGATCAGCTCCATCAGCGACAGGATAAAGTCGGCTTTCAGCGCCATCGGGTTTTCCTCGTCGAAGCTCAAATCAATGTCCATCGGATTGATGTGGTGGGGGCTGTCCGGGGCGATCTCGATGACCTGTCCGCCCAGCCGCCTGATAAGGGGCGAATATTCGCCCATCGGGTCCACCACGATAATGCGGTCTTTTGTGGCAAGGAACACATTCACAAGCTCCCGCTTTGCGGCAAAGGATTTGCCGGAGCCAGGCACGCCGAGGAACAGGCCGTTGGGGTTTTTGAGCTTTTTCCGGTTCGCCATGATGACGTTATGGGAAAGTGCGTTGAGCCCGTAATAGACGGCTTCGCCATCCATGCGGAGCTCCTGCGTCATAAAGGGAACGAAAATGGCCGTGGAGCTGGTCGTCATGCCGCGCTTGATCTCAATGCCGTTATGGCCCAGCGGAAGGCTGGAAAGAAAACCGTCCTCCTGCTGGAAGTCCAGCCGCTTCAAGGTGCAGTTGTATTTCTGGACGATACCGGACACCGTGAACAGGTCATTGTCCAGCTCCCGGCGGGTCGGAGCCATGTTTACCACAAGGAAGGTCAGCAGGAACATTCTTTCATTCCGGCTCTGTAAATCTTCCAGAAGGGTCTTTGCGTCGTTGCTGTATGTTACGAGGTCGGGCGGAAGTATGTCCATGTCGTACCCTGACCGGGCTGCCTTCTTTTGTTCCTCCACCTTCATCTTGTCAATGTCGGAGACTTTGGCCTTGATGGATTTTACGGCGGCGGCCTGATCAACGGTCTGGATATGGAGGGTGATGGTCATTTCCGCATCCATTTCCAAAAGCTCCGCCAGCAGCTTGTCCGAGAGCTCCGAGGCCAAAATCTGCAAGTAGGAGGCAGCGCCCCAAGTCGTCCCCACCCGGAACAGTCGGCTGAAACGAAAATCGAAACTGTCCGGGGCGATAAAGTCTTTGGTGGAAAGCCCGGTTTTGGGGATCATATCCCATGAAAACCGGAAGGGGGAGCCGCTGCCGGGGTGGAGCTGCCCGTGAAGAAGCTCCAGCCGTTCCAGCCCTGAAAGGGAGCGGCACTTGACGCCCAGCTTTTTGAAGTTCCCGCAAATGTCCGCCTCTACACGTTCCAGCCTTGCCCTGGCGGTGGAAAGGTCGTCCACGTTCACGCCGAAGGTCAGGAGCTTTGTGCGGACAATGCCGTTGTTGCTTTTGGCGATCTGGTTTTCCAGCATTTCCACATACTCACACCGGACGCTGTTGTAATCGTCATCCTGCATGGGGATGTTCACGCTGTACCGGCTGCCCGGGCGGCTTCGGTGGTTGAGGAAGGAAAGCTGGAACGGAAGGCTGCTGTCAAAGTAGTTGAGGCAGGCGCTCCACCCGTCAAAGATGGCCGCCTGATCTTCGGACTGTGCGAGCTGGTAGTTGATGTCCTCGTATTCAATGGTTTTGGTGTAATAGCGGTCCGTTACCCGGCACACCCCATCCCGGTACATTTCCCGGTAAGGGAGGGTCTGCTGGGCGGTGGTGGGAATGTTCTTTCCCTTTGTGAACAGGCCGGTAAGGCCCTGCTTTTCAGGCTTTCTGCCTGCGGGCTTTCCGGCCCTTCTGCTGTTTTGCAATCGGCTGCGCCTCCTTTCTGGCGCTAAGCAGCGCATAGAAGTTTTCGGTTTTGTAAGGCCGCACCCGGGGATAGAGGAACCGGGTGCGGATGATGTTTTTCAGCACTTTTTCCAATGGCAGGCCGTCCCGCTCATACATAGCCAGAAAGAAGAACGGGAGCATGAGGCCGATCATTAGGAACATGGCGGCGCTGTTCCCGATACTGTCACGGGAAAGCAGGTAGGCCGGGAGCCCCACCGCCGCTGCGCCGGAAAAACAAACAAGCTGGCGCTTCGTCAGATTGAAGGCCAGCTTTGTCTTAATTTTGGAAAGGTCTTTTGGTACTGGCACATAGGCCATTTGGGTACACCTCCTTTACTGCTTCGGGCCAGCATGGCCCGAGGTCATCTTGCGGCCTCTTTGGCCGGGGCTGTACTGCGGGCGGCTTCGGCGGCCTTACGTCCGCTCTGCCTTGCCCGCCAGTATTCGGGATTATACTGCCGGATGGACTGGTTGAGGTTTTCTTCAAACTGCCCTTTGTCCTTAATGCGGTCAGGTATGTTCCACAGCTTTTTGTCCAACAGTTCCCGGAGCACCACACTTTCCTGCGCGTCCTCCTCATAGCAGATATAGCCCTTATCCTTGAAGCCGCACTTTTTCGCTGCTGGGGAGAGGACGGCGGCTACCTCGTTTGCCACCATCGTTCCGCCGTGGCTGGCGGTAGATACCAGAAACACCCCTGGACAGAGGGTTTCACAGCTCTGCACATCACCCCACGGGGAACTTTTCGGCGCATGGAACATTCCGCCCGTCCGGCTCCGGTCCGCCTGCATGAGCGCCGCCTTTTCCAATATGGCGCGAAGTTCCGGGGAAAAGTAGGCGTATTCCCGCAGGACACGGGCGGCCTCCCCGCCGCAGGCGTTCATCAACAGGGTATAGGCATCGCTGTCCGCTTTGGTACAGCGGCCCAGCAGTTTTCCGTCGTAATAGCAGGCCGCGTCATAGCCCGTCCGTTTGCGTGGCATGGTTCCCGCCTCCTTTCTGCTTCGGGCCAGCATGGCCCGAGGTCAACGCTCTGCGCTGCGGCTGGGCTTTTCCTTCGGAGGCCGTTCTGCCTTTGCCTGTTCGGCAGCCGCTTTTCCGGCTTTGAGCTGGTCGCTGATGGATGCACGCCCCACAGAGCCACGCTCCGCCATCTGTTCCAGCTTTGCCTCATAGGCTTGCAGAACAGCGGTGTTGAGCTGTTCCCGGAACTCCTTTGTGACAGGGTAGGCCATATCCCGGTAGCCGCCTTTGCCGTCTGGCTGGCTGGGCATCCCAAGAAAGAGCCCCTTGCTGCCCTGTACGATTTTCAGATTTTCCACCACAAAGCAGTCATTGAATTTCACGCTGGCAAAGCCCATGAGGTTTTTCACAGGTTCGATGACCCGCACGCTTACATCCAGCTTTATAGGGGCAGCTGGTGTTCCGCCCGCATTTTTTTCCTGCATGGATTTCTCCTTTCCGCTTCGGGTCAGCATGACCCGAAGCTGTTACAAGTTTACAGTGCTTTCAACTTCGTTTCCCCACACGTCCCATCCGGGCTTTTTTTCTCTGGCGAACAATTCCACTCGTGGTATATCGCCCATCAGTTCTACAATTTTCCGCCTGGCCTCGTCCGGCTTTTTACTGTGGCGCTCTATCGGGGAAACAATAAGCTGGTGAACACCGGTAGACTTACGCTTCGGATGTCCTTTTACTGCTAAAAGACAAATTTCTGCATTGCCTCTGGTCCAATACCCCAGACCGTAAAACCATGAGTAGGAGCGCCGGTTCCTCTTTATCCATACAAAAGCCACAGAACGATAAGAAAAGCCCCATGCTTTAATGACCTTTAAGGCTTCCGGCAGTTGTGGGAATGTTGCCCACAGAAACAAAACGCTGTCTTTTGCAGCCAAGTCGGCCACTGGAAGGGAACAAATTTCTTCAATACTCATAGTGGGATAATGAAGCTCTGCTGATCCCTGCCTGTTTTTCTGCTCATACCGCCACGGTGGATCTGCATAGATTATCGAAAATTTTTCTTTCGGCATGATCCTCCTTTCCGCTTCGGGTCAGCATGGCCCGAAGTCTCTTAATGGCAGCCGAAGATGGATTTTGCAAGACTGCCTGTTTTGAATAAGGTAAAACACAGCAGCACCGTATATCCCACGCAGCCCCAGATCGCCCCGATGGGGTCGCCGTCGGTGGCGATACTCTGGATCAGCACCGCATAGATTGCGACACAGACTAAGATCAACAGACCTTGAAAGCCCACCGCAAAGAGGGAGCGGAAATAGTTCTGCCCCATGTGTCCGGTTTCCCTGTTGGGGACTGTGGCAAACGGGATAGGCGCTAAACTTGTGAGTAAATAGATTTCAGTCATACGGCCATATACGATGACGAAGATCACGATATTTAAGGCAATCATGGTAAGCTGGATCAGGAAGGATTGTAGCCAGAGTCCGAACAGAGGACCCAACTCCATCGCTTCAAGTTCTGTCCGTAGACTGTCCAGCACATCCGGCGTGATCTCTGTCCCGTTCTGGATAATGCCCGCTGACTGCTGTATCACATGCTGGCTCACATCAAAGACCGCCAGCACGATATTGAAGGTATTCGTCAGGATCATCACAGCCACAAAGGTTTTGAACACCCACTTAAAAAACATCCATGTGTCAACTTCATGGAGGTTGTTGCGTTCTATGAGCATCTGTATCAGCTCATAGGTCATTACAAAAGTGAGGATGACCCCGGCGATTGGCAGGATGGCAGTTTCAGAGATCTGTCGTATCATGGAAAAGACCCCGGCGTTCCAGTCCGCCGGGGTCGTGCCGACCTGTGTGGCGATCTCGCCAACGCTCTGATTGACGTTATCGAAAAGGCCGTCCAGATTTCCCATGATACCATCGACGAGCAGACCTTTCAGCCATTCAACGATTGCGTCGATGATAAAGTCCATACATCAGCTCCTTCTGGAAAAAGGGACAACGGGTGACACTTAGCTGAACAGACCGGACAGCAGAGGGATAAGCTGAAGGCCGATCAGAACGACACCGCCGCCAGCCATGAGCTGTTTCATCCCCAATTAGGTGTAAAAACTCTGCTCGATGGCGGGCGGCGGCGTACAAAAAATCTATATGGTGTTGTTAAGAGAACCGTCCCGGCGGGACAGGTCAGGCAGTGACCTGTTCCACCTCCGGGATGGGTTTGAGATTAAAATGAATTTCGATAGAAATGTGTCTTGTTTTATCTTCGTCAATGCGCTCATGCACAACGATTTCTTTGATTAAGCGGTTGAGGGTGGCTGCGTCCAGCTCTGTGATGTTGGCGTATTCCTGAATGGCTTCCACCCATTGTTTTGCATCATTGGCAAGCTGGACTTCATCGGACAGCCGCTTTCTGCCCTCGGACACTTTTGTTTTAAGCTCCGTCTGCTCGGTCTGTGTCTTTTCCAGCATGGTGTTGAAATTCTGCTCACTGATACGCCCTGCAATCATATCCTCATAAAGCCGCATGACCATTTTGTCCAGAACCTCAATCCGTTCCTCGTCCCTTGTAAGGGAGCGTTCCATTGCTTCCCGCTGTTCCCGCTGCTCGGCTTCACAGGTATTGGTCAGGCGGTCGGCAACCGCTTCCCCGTCCATCAGGGCAGCTCTGGCACATTCCCGGATTTTCCGCAGCACATGGCTGTAAAGGGTGTCATAATCAATCCGGTGCTGGGTGCAGTGGTTCTTTCCAAAGGCATTGTAGGTCTTGCAGGAGTAAATCCGCTGGGGATGTTTAGCGTTTGTGTAGCGTACCGTCAGCGACTTCCCACACTCGCCGCATTTTAACAGTCCGGCAAACAGGCTGATTTCATTGGTCTGCCCCGGACGCTGGCGGGATTTCAGCTTGTTCTGCACAATGTCAAAGCTCATGCTGTCAATCAGCGGTTCATGCTGTCCCTCCACCACAATCCAGTCCTCCGGCTTCTTTTCCCCAATCGTGCCGATTTTGAAGCGGTAGTCCTTTTTCTGGGAAGCAATCGCCCCGGTGTAGACGGGATTCATCAAAAGGTCTTTGATAACGGAGAAGTCCCACATATACCGCCCGTTTTCTGGGTCTTTCTTTTCCCATTTGGTGCGGGTATTGCGAAGCCCCCGTTCCCGGTTCCACCATGTAGGGCAGGGGATTTTTTCTTTCTCCAGCCGTCTGCGGATATAGTTCGGACCATGACCGTTCAGGGCATATCCGAAAATCAGCCGCACAATCGGGGCGGTTTCCTCGTCAATGAGCAGATGGTTTTTGTCCTCCGGGTCTTTCCGATACCCAAACGGGGCAAGACACCCGGTAAACTGTCCTTTCTGCGCTTTCAGAAGATAAGAGGAATGGACTTTCTTGGAAATATCCTTGCTGTACATCTCGTTCAGGATATTCTTGAACGGGGCAATGTCGTTGTTATCCCGCAGGGTGTCGATGCCGTCATTCATGGCGATATAGCGGACACCGTTTCTTGGGAAAAAGTCCTCAATCAAATGCCCGGTTTGCAGATAATTACGCCCCAGTCGGCTGAGGTCTTTCGTGATGACAAGGTTGATCTGCCTGCGCTCAATGGCTCTCAACATTCTCTGTAGGTCAGGACGCTCCATGTTAAGACCTGTGAAGCCATCGTCCTGATAGACTGCCACAACCTCCCATCCCTGCTTTTCGCAGTATTTTTCCAGCATATCACGCTGGTTTGCGATACTGGCACTTTCGCCTTGCAGGTCATCGTCCTTTGACAGCCTGCAATAGACCGCCGCACGATAACCCCCGGCAAGTGCCGAACCGATTGTTCTGTATTCCATTTCGTTCATCATAGCCATTTACCCACACAATCCAGACGGTATCTGGCTCTTTTGAACCTCATCTTCATTATAGCCTATATCTTTCTTTTTAGCAAGATATTCTTTTGCATTTGTCTTTCCGTATTTCTGGGAAATCAGGCTGACGAACACATCAGTGGCGTCAAGCTCCCCGTCAAATACAGTGGTCACATGAATCTCTGTTTTGTTTTTTGCCATAGGCAGTTATCCTCCATACATGAAAATAGCCAGACAGAGGGTGTCGGCAACGAAGTCCGGCAACGGACTTCAAAAGACCTTGCAAACAATCTCAATCTGGCGATGGTTACTATTTATACTTTTCTTTTATTTTTTTGTTGTTTTGGTTGTTATAAGGGAGAAAAGCCCGGAAATAAGGGGTTTTTCCCGGCAACCGGCTCGGCAACGGGATAACAACAGGGGGTGCAACGGGCTGTCCTTTTCAGAATGGAAGCTCCATCTGTTCTGTGACCTCCACAAAACCGTCCATCGTTTTTTCAGACGGGTTGCCGGAGTCCGTTGCCGGGTTTTCACGCTCCCAGCCCTTTTGTCTGCCATATTCGGAAAACATTCTTGGGTTTGGGAAGTACCGCCAGCTGGAAATGCACTGGTTCATAATCTCGTTGATTTCCCGGATTTCCCATTGCTTCGGCTCGTCAAAAGCATGGTTCAAGGCTTCCTTATAGAGCTGCTTGGAGCAGACCATGCTCCCGGTGTATTTATCAAGATACGCCTGTATCATCCCGGCTTTGGTGTCCTCCGGCATAAAATCCCGCTGGTGTTCTTTGAGATACCGCTGCATGGCGGGGCTGAAAGCCAGCTTGAACCTGCCGCTTTTATAAATCTCCATCGCTTCCGCCCACATCTGCCCGATATAGGCTCTGGAAGCGGCTTCATCCTCCAAAATGTGAACTTCCGCCTGCTCCGGGTACACCATGACCGGGATAAAGCGGCGGTTGCCGGAACGGTCAAGGGGCAGGAAGTCAAGGGCATTGGAAGTGCCGCCAAACACGCACTGACGGGGGCGGTCTGCCGGGTGGGTTTCATAAGGTATCTTGTAGACCTCTTTCTGCCGGCTTAAAAATGACTTGATTTCCTCAATGCTCTTGGCGTTGGCGGTTGCCATCATTTCCGACATTTCAATAATCCAGTGACCTTGCAGCTTGCGGTACACATTGTCATCGTCCAGCTTCCGCAAATCATCGGAGAACCACTCGTCCCGGACTGCCAGCAGCCGGAAGAAGGTGGACTTTCCAGCCCCCTGACCGCCTACCAGACAGAGCATGATTTCAAACTTGCACCCCGGCTGAAAGGCTCGTGAGATTGCACCCAGCAGGAACAGCTTCAACGCTTCATAGGTGTAATCGTCTGCGTCAGCCCCCAGAAAGTGCCGCAGGCAGAAGCGGATTCGCTCTGTCCCGTCCCACACAAGGGTATTGAGATAGTCCCGGATGGGATGGTACTTGTTTTCATTCGCCACAATCCCGATGGCGTTATCAATCTTTTTCTCATTGGTAAGCCCGTAGGTTTCTTCCAGATAAAGAAGCAGATACTTCATGTCCGTATCGTTCAGGGCGGTGCTTTCTCTGTGAAAACCGATGGGCTTTATGATGTCCTTGCGGTCAGTCAGGATGTTGTATGCGATAGCCCCTGAAAGCAGAGGGTCACGTTGGAATACGGTCAGGCAGTTCCGTATGCTCTGACGGACACCGCCTTTCTCGGTGGTTTCCAGCCCCGCCTTGATTTCCTCAACGCTCTGGGGCGGCTGCATGGCGTTCATAGTGTTTTTTAGTTCTTGCTGCGTCTGCGGCTGCAAGTTCTGCCATTCGCTGTTCAAGCTGTATCACATCCTTTCCGTAGTCCGTAATCAAATCCGCTTTTTCCTCTGTTTCCCCGAACAGCAGCACATCCAGCAGATATTCCACTTGGGCTTGCTTCTGTAAGGCTTCCACAAACCGGGGATGAAAGGCTTCCTCCGGGGAGTGCGGGGCGTAGTCCGTTCTCCATGCCATCAGCAGATGGAGATAATCGGCAAGAATACGGAAGCAGCGATTCTTTGCTTCCTGAAACTGTTCCTCCGGGGATTTCTGCCGGGTCTTGGGCTTTTTTACCTTTCCCGGCGGTTTCCAGTCCTCATAGGAAAGCCCGAAGTCCTGTGCCAGCTGTACGGCGGCTTCTTTCTTTCCCAGCCCATACAGGGCGGCGGCAAAATCAATCACATCCCCATCCGCACCGCAGCCGAAGCAATGGTAACGCCGATCCAGCTTCATGCTTGGGGTTTTATCGTTATGGAACGGGCAGCAAGCCATCCCGTTCCGACCTACATGGATTCCATAATACTCCGCAGCCTGTCTTGTTGTGACGGACTGCTTCACAGCTTCGAATACATTCAAATCTATCCCTCCTTGAAAATAAGAAAAGCACCTGACATTCTCTAATTGAAAATGGCAAGTGCCTGTTAAAGTTCCATATCCTGTTGTCTGTGTTTCTCCTGTGCCGGGGCGGTTCTTTGTGCTTTTTTCTCGTCAGTCTTATCCTGCAAGACTTCTTTGATGGGCTGCTTCTTGGGCGGCTCTTTGCTTTCCTCTGTGCCGGGTGTGGCTTTCCGTACCCAGTAGCGGATGTCCCGCAGCTTCTTCAAATCCTCCTGTACCTCGGTCAGTGGTACTTTCAGCTCTGCGATTTCGCTGAGAAGCGTTTCCTGCTCCTGTTGCAACTCATTTTTCGTTTTATCCTTATCGTCCGGGTGCTTGGCAAGGTAGTCAGCGGCTTTCTCATACCGGGCAACCTCCGGGTGTTCCTGTTTGAATTTCCCCTTTATTTTCTTAAAAAATATCTTCTGGTACTTCTCATAGACAGCCTTACATTCCTTGCAGTCTGTCCGGCTGGCAAGAATCCCGTCAATCACTTTGCTCCGGGCTTCCTTTGGCTTCATCTGATTGCGGTAATCTGCGGCTGATTTCCCGGAAGATTCCAGAAACGCTTCTAAGTCCTCCACAGTGGAAAGCCCCTTTTGCCGGAGATAGGACAGGGCTTCGCTGACTGCCTTTAAGTCCTGTGAAGTTCCCCGGTTCTGTCCAGCCCTTGTCCAGTCCTTCCGTTCTTCCTTTCGTATCTCCATATACTTCATCAGCAGATTGGGAAGAAGTGTCGCTTCCTCCGCCGCCTTTTGTGCAAGCAGCTCCTTCCGTTTTTCTCCCAGCTCGGTAATCCAGCCTTTGAGGTTTTGGATAAGCTGCCGGATGGACTTCATCAGGCGGTTGGCGGCTCTGATTTCCCGGTTCAGGTTGCCGATATTCGTCTGGATACCTCGCTTTTCCATCTGCCGGACAGCAGTCCCCTCATGGACAGTGGGGACTATATCAAGCCCCTGTCTGGCATAGGAACGCAAGTCCACACGCTCCGGGCGGTCATTGGCGTCCAGATAGCGGTTCTGGATAACCTCCCATTCATGCCGCCAGATTTCACAATACTTCTGGTCGTTCCAGTCCACCGTATCCTCCTTGTGGCTTTTCCACCTGCCGGACGGCAGCTTTATCCGTTCCCCATTCTCGTCAAGGTCATAAACCTTGCGGCTCTTGGGAAGCCATTTTCCATGTTCATCCATTGCCCGCATGGTCAGCAGGACATGGGCGTGGGGATTGTGTCCCGGCGGATGGGGGTCATGGATGGCAAAATCAGCAATCATGCCTTTGGAAACAAACTGCTGTTCACAAAACTCCCGTACAAGGACAGCGTACTGGTCGGGCGGTATCTCTCTGGGAATGGTAAGCACCCACCGCCTTGCAAGCTGGGAGTTCCATTGCTTTTCCACCGCTTCGGCGGCATTCCATAAAGTATTGCGGTCTGCATATTCCTGTGGAGCATTTGCCGGGAGCAGGATTTCATTGTGGACGATACCACGCTTTTCCGGGTAGTGCTTTACTTGCTGGTCGTATTCACAGAACAGCTTTTCGCCGCTTTGGTAAGCAGCGGCGGCAACCGCAGACTGCCGCTGGCTGCGCTGAACAATCGTGATTTCGTTGTGTGGACAAGGCATTTCGTGTCCCTCCTTTCGCTAATTGGTGGATGGGGTGGCGTTTTACCACCTCATTTTGGGCAGAAAAAAAGCAGGAGACCTTTTTCAGATTTCCTGCTCGGTGTGCCACTGTGTGAGCGGCGGGTATTTAGTTGTAAAAGTTCGGGACAAGTTGACCCGATGTAAAGCTAACAAACTGGAATTGCACCAAAACAATCTAAGACAACAACGCTGCCCTACTTGCGATTTTTTCTTGTACTGCGGAAACAGTTTCTTGAATGGAATAAGTGGTCGTATCTATAACATTCGATTCATATATTCCCAGATTGCAAAATTGCTCCCACATGGTTTCTACCAATTCGATATTTGTCTTTCGGTCTAACTTTGAGCGTTCAACAGCTCGCTTCAAGGTTTCTTCCTTACTTGCCCTTAAAATAATATAATGCACCTCATAATGTTCCCGAACAAGACTTTGCCACGGCTTTAAAAACCACGGTCCGATAATACCGTCAACAATTACATCATATCCACCACGAGCATATCGCTTCGCAGCTTCTAAAAACGCTTCAATGACAATCAAATTTTGCTCATTTGATTCTGGCAAATGCGGTGGTATTGCCCCTTTACTCAAATAATGATAAAAGTCATCTGTGTGCATATGCACAGACTTTTCCAAATCTGATTCTTTTGCAACAGCAGATGCCGTTGTAGTTTTTCCTGTCCCCGGCGCACCTGTGATTACAATAATTCTACCTTGATTCATCTATATTTTACCTCCACAAATTACGATTTATTGCTGACTTTATTATACTTTATTGCCTATCGAAAAGATAGCATATTTTATGAAACTTGTCGGCTGGGAACAGCTTGCAACGCAAGGTGTCCCCAGATGACAAGTCCACAAAAGGGTAGCTGGCGGTAGCCAGCGCAGGGGAAGCGTAGCGTCCCCTGTATGATTTGGAGCAGACCATGACTGCGAAAAATCACAGCCCTCCGGCAAGGAGCCTTCGGAGAACGCAATGCACCAACCTTTGGGTGGTGTATAATTGCGCCCTTAGTAAACTAAGGGGTTTCCGGCTTCTCACGTTCCAGCAGTTTCTTCAATAGTTCCTGCGTGTCCTGCCTGTGAAAAATGAGTGTCAACAACAGCATGACATCATCATCTGTCAGGCGTTCCGGCTCTTGCAGAAAACTTTCCAGCATACCGCCACGAGTACAGAGCCGGTGTGTCCGTTCTTTTCGGGTAAGCTGCTTTAGCTGGTGCTGCAATGCCTTTTCATCATTGATGGCTTTCCGCAGTTTCTTTTCACTCTTTTCCAACTCTCGGTTGAGCTTTTCCAGCTTTGAGGTATCAGGCAAGGGCAGCGTCCTCCTTTCCCGGTATCAGCACATAAATCCTGTTTGGTTCTCCAACGCCCTGACGCACTCGCATGATCAGTCCGGCGGTTTCCAGTTCATTCAGAGAACGCTTGACCGTCATGGGGCTGCGGGACAGGACTGCGGCAATGGCTGTGACAGGGAAGCAGATAAACAGGATTCCGTTCTCGTCCTCCTGTCCGTTGGATAGCATAGCGTCCAACATCCGGCAGTACATGACCTTTGCGGTGCTGCTGACTGGAAATCCTGTCAACGCTCTGGGAAAGGGCATACAGGGCGGCAACGGTGTGCCTATCGTCATAAATTCAAAATTCATTCGGTGTGTTCCTCCTTTTTCTTTGCTCTTTTGGATAAATAACGGGGGCAGTCAACCACAACCGCCCGGAAGCTCTGCTTGCACCCATGCTTGCATTTCCGGCATAATTCGTTGTAAGTGATACGCCCCCGGTCATTGAGGTAAAAAGAAAGCTCATGCTTCCTCTTTTTGCTCATTCTCGGCATATTGCGTTTCCTCCCGTTTTAGTGTATAGTTTCGGGGCGATTTTCGGCAAAATTACGGTCATAGAGCCGTCTAAAATCTCCAGAAGTATCAGCAATAGGGTAGACTATCCCCCTATCAGATTGTCGTGTTTCGGTATCATTTCGGTATCAGTTCGCCAGTTCTCCCCGGTGTCGTTCCTCCCCTGAATCTCACAGCGGCGTATTGCTCCCTTTGGTACGCTCGTTTCGGTCAGGGTTCCTCCATATCCCTGCCAAAAGTCATGGCGCTACATCGCCGGGGAAGCATATCCCACACAGGCTGGTCATTCGATTGGAATAATCCATCGATGAACTACCTGTATCATAGAACATTTTTGTGCCCTGTGCCGTATGTCCACAAAGTAGGAATTAAGGGTAAAAATCAGAAATTTCCACGATTGCGGAAAGTATGATATAATCCAGTTAAGCGGCAGTAATGAAACCGCCGGAAAGGAGCGTGCGCCCATGAAAGGAGCGACAAGCATACAGGAACGCCTTTGGGAACTCCGCAAGGACAAAGGCTTAAATCTGGAAGAATTATCAGAGCTGACGGGCATTTCCAAATCAGCTCTTGGCAGTTATGAAAAAGAGGATTATAAGGAAATCAATCATGGCAACCTTATCACGCTGGCAGACTTCTATGGGGTTTCCGTTGATTATCTGCTGTGCCGGACAGAGAACCGGGAGCAGATCAACACGCCACTAACAGAGCTGCATTTGAATGATGAGATGGTGGCACTTCTGAAAGGCGGTCGGATTAACAACCGTCTGCTCTGTGAGCTTGCCACTCATAAGGACTTTATCAAGTTTCTTGCGGACATTGAGATTTATGTAGATGGGATTGCCACCATGCAGATTCAAAACCTCAACGCCCTTGTCGATACTGTCCGGCATGAAATCATTGAACGGTATCGCCCCGGCGAAGATGACCCGCATTTGAAAGTGCTGCAAGCCGCCCATATCAGCGATGATGAATATTTCAGCCACATGGTTCTTGATGACCTCAATCTCATTATCCGGGATATTCGGGAAGCCCACAAAAAGGACAGCGAGAGTGCGCCCCAGACCACCGTTGCCGATGAATTGAAAGAAAATTTGGAAGCGGTTGAAAATTTCAAGGGCAGTCGGGATGAAAAGCTGGTTGTCCTTTACTGCAAGCAGCTCGGCATCAACTATAAAAATCTGTCAGACGAAGAATTTCGCTGGCTCATTCGGATTCTACAAAAATCAAAGAAAACAGGAACTCCTATCAGTCAAAGGAAAAAACGGTAAAGAAAAACCGCTGTTGCATGGTTGTGTTTGCTTCCATGTAGCAGCGGTTGGTGCTATACTTATTCAGTTAAAATTTCAAAGCGATAAAGTGGAATTTATCTTAGAAATTACAGCAATGTTATTTTGATAAACTTTCAAGAATTGAAATATCATGCTTATCTTTATCTCTTAATTCATAACCTGAATGGAAAACTCTTTGGCCTTTTAAGGATATACAAGGAATTGTTTTTCCTTCAAAAAAAGCACTACCAAAGTAATCTTTTTCAAACTCATACCAGCCACCCTCTAAATCAGCTTGTTTTGAAGTTCCGTCCTCACTTAAAACGAACGGGTGAATGTCTAAGTAACCAAGTTCATCACTATATAACTCTATTCTAACCGGTTTCCAGTCTGTATCAATTTTATAGCCCAGATTCAAAAGCACATTTAACAATTTTTCCGTATGTTGAGCATCAAAATTTATATCTATATCTCTATGAATTCTTGTTTGTTTACCAGCTAAAATATCTACACCCCATCCGCCATCCAACCAGTATGTAATTCCAGTATTTTCGAATAATTCTATTACTTTCATTAAATCTTCTTTTGTTGTTATTTCTTTTCTACCCATACAAAGTCTCCTTTACAACTTCTAATTTGTAATAATCATTCTACCATACCGTTATGAATAAATCATCTCATGTAAAACAATTTCTTCTGCCCGGTTGTGAATGTTATTGCAACGCTGCACCCATTCCATTTGACGGGTACGCTTCAATTCCTCGGTCACGCCCTCGGCAGCTTTCATCTGCTCCATGATGGTGTCTAACCGTTTCTGTGCCTGTTCGTTCAGGTCTGCAAGATATGTCCACAATTCCCCGGTCAGGGTCAATGTGTGTAATCTGGCTGGGCAGACTTCTCTTAAATATTCCCGGTGCATCCGTCCGTACTTTCCGATGGGGCGGTGTTCCTCCGGCAACTTCAAGTCCGGGATGTAGTAATCTCCAACAAGGATATAATCAATTCCGTTTTCTTTTATTCTTGGTTTCAATTCGCTCATGTTCCTTACCTCCTGTGGAAGCAGGCTCGTCTGGTACTAACTCAATCACATCGGTAATCTCACAATTCAGCGTTTCGCAGATACGGGCTAATGTATCCATGCTGATGTGCTTTCCCTCTTTGCTCATGTTGGCAATCATATTTGTTGTCATACCAGCGGCAAGCCTTAAATCCTCTTTTCTCATATCACGCTCTAACAGTGTGTGCCAGAGTGGTTTATAGCTGATGTGCATATTGTTTTCCTGCCTTTCTATCCATACCACCGGAGCGGCTGCCCCGGCAGGAACTTTTCTCTTATTATAGCACCAATCTTGTGAAATCACAATTTATTCTTGTAGCCTGCCGCTGATACCGTCTGGATTGGCTTTTCCTTTCTTTTTGTTCCCTTTAATTAGCCATGAACTGCTTAATGCCCTGTGATTTTGCCGCAGGGTTGTCCGACCCGTAACCTTCCAGAAGGTTGATGACACCCCACACCGCCAGACCGGCGCCAAGAGCCATGACCAGAATTTTAAGAATGTCGATTGCCTGATTGAAAAATTCCATATACGTTCCTCCATTTTGTTTGTTTGATGGTTTTGGGTACAAAAAAAGCCGCCCACATCGGCGGCGCTTCGGGTCATCATGGCCCGAAGTTACACGAACTCGTCGCTGTCCAGATCATCGAAGTTCAACAGGTCAGCTTCTTCGTCCGTGTCGGAGCCGTCCACTTCGTACACCGTGTATTCGTCCTCCGGCTTTAGTCTCAATGGCCGGTGGCGGAACAGGCTTTCCAAGCGGAAGGCGTTTTTCTTTTTATCAAATTCGGCTGTGTACTTGTAATTCGGGTGCTTTTTCAAGTCATACTTCGGGGACAGGAAGGGCGGGAGCCCCCGAAGCTGCAAGATACATTTATCCCCGGGCATGGTGGTGATCTCGCTGGTAGTCATCAGCTCCCGGCCAAGCCGCTGCATATTCTGGCTGTAACTTTCAGACTGCCCCCGGCTCCGGCCTTCGGTCTGCATGGAGATGGTGGCCTTGCCCAGCCAGTTTTCCGAAATATCCTTTAGGGTGGAAGCCTCCCGGCCTCCGAGGAACACGATACTGTCCATGTTGCCCATGATGGTTTCAGAATGGTCCTTGTACAATGCCTTGCACTGGCTCATAGCCTGATAAAAGAGTGTCAGGCTGATCTCACGGGAACGGATGACAGCCACAATTTTCTCCAGCCCCGGCACCTGCCCGGTGTTGGCAGCCTCGTCCCACAGCACCCGCACATGGTAGGGCAGACGCCCGCCATAGGTATTGTCAGCCCGTTCACACAGAAGGTTGAACATCTGCGAAAAAGCGAGGGCAACCAAAAAGTTGTAGGTGGTGTCCGTGTCGCTGATAAGGAAGAACAGCGCTGATTTTTCATCCCCCAGCTTATCAAGCTCCAGTTCGTCATAGGACATGATCTCCCGAAGCTGGGGAATGTCAAAGGGGGCAAGTCTGGCTCCGCAGCTAATCAGTATGCTTTTAGCTGTCTTGCCGCTGGCCAGCTTGTATTTCTTATACTGTCTCACAGCGAAGTGCTGGGGACTGCGGCGTTCCAGCCCATCGAACATATAGTCAACCGCATTTTTGAAGGTTTCGTCATCTTCCCGGACTTCCATGCTGTTTATCATTTCCACCAGCGTATTCATGTTGCGTTCTTCCTCCGGCCCCTCAAAGACGATATAGGCCACAAGGGCGCAGTACAAAAGGGTTTCGGCTTTTGTCCAGAACTCGTCGCCCTCCTTGCCATCGCCTTTGGTATTGGCAATCAGGGCGGTAACGAATTTCAAAACATCGCTTTCCGTCTTGATATAGGCCAGCGGATTGTAGTGCATGGATTTGGAGAAGTCGATACTGTTGAACACCCGCACCCTGTATTTTTCCCTTTGCAGGAACCGCCCGCACTGGTCGAGGGTGCCGCCCTTCGGGTCTACCACCACATACGAGGAATGGGCTTGAAGGAGCTGCGGGGTCAGCCAGAACCTTGTCTTTCCCGAGCCGGACGAGCCGATGACACAGGCGTTTAGGTTCCGGGCATTGGCAGGTACCTTCGGACGGGTGTTCATGGTAAGGAACTCCGTCCCGGTTAAAATGACATTGTTCTGAAATTTAGGGTCTACAAACGGCTTTATATCCTCCTTTGTTCCAAAGCGGGCGGTGCCGTACTCCGCATCCCGCCGGAATTTTTTTGCCTTCCTGATCTTTGACTGTATCAGCAGATACATCCCAGCCGCACCGGCAAGGCCCACCAGCAGGTCAATACCGCCCAGCCCCGGCCAGTAGGTTTCAAAGGCTTTCGGGAAGGTGTCGAGCATCCCCATGAGCTTTGTCCCGAAGTCTGTGCCGGGTGCAGTCCGGTAGGCCGTCCCGATTTTGGAAAAAAACCAGAACACAAAGAGGTACGGCAGGTTGGGGAGCACATATTTTCTGATCTTGTCACTCAACGTCCGTCCTTCACCGCCTCTCTGGTCCGCTGCTTTTCCTTTGCCTGCGTCCTGATCTGCTCCGTGAATTTCCGAAGCTGGCCGAGGATAGAAGGCTTGTCCTGCTCTTTGTCCAGCACCTTTGCACTGTACTTCTGGAAGGCCGCCGTGATAGCGTCCGCCTGATTGGCTTTGAAAAACAGCAGGTAATGGCCGGGGCTCACTTTATGGAAAGCGTAGTCCACATGGAACTCCTTCGCGATCCGGTCAAAATCCTTCGGGGCTCCCACATAGGGCATGGCGCTTTTGCCGCCATAGTGGTTCATCAGCTTTTTCACACTCTGGCGTCCCTGTGGGGTCAGCGCCTTCCGGTGGTGCTTTTGCAGCGTCCGCACCACCTTCCCAAGAGCGGCAGCCAGCACTTTTCCCGTGAGCTTCGTTGTCCTGATCGAAAGGGCAACCGTTTTTTGGTTTACTTCTTCCTGCATAAAACCTCCTTTCCGTCGGGGTTCCCGCTATCCGGGAGGCCCCCGTACAATCTCGGCGAACAGAAAGCCTCGGGCCAATGTGGCCCGAGGCTTACCGCTCGGCATCCCTGCCGGACGGAGCTTTCTTTTCCGGCTCCGTCTGGACTTTTTCGCCCTGTTCCCGCATGGTCTGCAAGATAGAGGGCTTCTTTTGAAGCTGGGAGGGCTTTTCGCCGGACAGCGGCTTGATACATTCCAGCCGGTCAGCCGCCCGGATGGCGTTGTCCGTGAGCTGCCTCTGCCATGCACCCACGCTGGGAGCCCAACGAAAGCCGCTGCTTTTCAGCTCGGCCCGGGTGTCCGCGTCAGGCTTTCCGTCAAAGAACACCTGCAAGCGGTTGTCCTCCCGGTTCATTTCCACACGACCCCCATCGAACTCCCAGCCGGAAAATTCCTGCTGTGCCTGTTTGGAAAGCTGTTCGATACGGGCCTTTACCCGGCGGATCTCCGCGTTGTTGTTGGTAAGCTGGTAGCTTTCAAAGGGCCTCGGGTCGCTCCGCCAGCTTGACGCCATGCTTGCTTTCAGCTTTTCGATCTGGTCCGGCGACAGCAGCGCACAGCCATCCAGTTTGCCATGCTTGCGGTAATAGGCGTTGACCTCCTTCATAATGAGCTGGGAGCGTTCCAGCCCGTCCAGCTTCTTCTGGAGCTTTTCAATCGCTGCCGGGTCATCGGCGCTGATCCCGCCCATGCCGGTACTGCGTATCTTATCCAGCAGCCCTTGAATATACTGCCATTCCTCCATGTTGCTGTCCCGGGCCCGGTTCTGTTTTTCCTTCTTCCCCACCGGGAAATTGGCAGGTCCGGCGATCATCACAGAGGGAACCCTTGCGTCAATGGCAAAGCCCTGGTTCATGTTTTCAGCCAGCTTTCGGGCATAGGTGTCTAACAAATGGTCGATCTTCTCATGGTACATGGGGGCCACCCGGGATTTCTGCTTTTCCGCTATGGCGGCGGCCTTGTCCACCATTGCCCGGTATTCCGCCGTTGCGCTCCCTTCCTTGTAGTCGGAAAAGCTGTTCATTTCCTTTGCCCGGCGGGCGGCTCCTTCATTGATAGGGTAATAGTTGATGGTATGCACCTCCTTCATGCTTCGGGCCATGCTGGCCCGAAGTCCTACCGTTCTTCATGGGAAGGCCCCGCCTTGTCCTTTTTCGGAGCGGGCGGGGCTTCTTGAAACCGTTTGAGTGCAACGAGAATGGAGTGGACAGGTTCGGCCTTTTCAGGATAGGCAAATATCCGGTGTTCCGGCGGAATGTCCTGCGGCCCGTGGTAATACTCCTTGAAGCCCTCCGGGACTGCCGACACATATCCACCGGGAGCGAATACGCCGCCCTCGTTGATACGCACATCCCGCCCGTATGCTTCATAATCGAAGTAGTTCTGAATGTGCTCCGGTATGTCGATGGTCCCAAGCTCGTCGGCGTAAAGGCGGCCCAGCCCTTCATCATCGGAAATATCCGGGTAAAAGCGGTAAAGGTCAAGGTTCTGCGTCAGGTTTATCAAATCCTTCACGCTCCGTGTGTGGTTTCCCAAGACAAGAGCGGCTTCAAAGGTTTCCAGTCCGCCCTTATCCCGTACTTCCAGCAGGGCGTGGCCCAGCTCGTTCAGCTCGTCGATGTTCTCACATTCGTAGAGATGATCGTAGAGCCCCAGCACATCGCTGTCAAAGCTGGTAAAGAACACTTCGCTGTACCGTTTCCCGTCTATCCCGATTTTGGCAAGGGCGGCCTGCAACTCCTGTGTCGTCGTGGGGAAATGTACCGTTGTCCCTACCTCAATCCCCATCAAGGGGTACAGGGCGGTGTTGGTTATATAGGCTTCAAACATGGGCTCATTCCTCCTTTCCGGCCCGGTCAGCCAGCACCTCATAGATCCCGGCCATAATGTAATCGGCGCAAGGGAGGGCAATCGCGTTCCCCAGCGCCTTGTAGCGTTGCAGAGGCCGGATCTCCACGCCGTCCGCCCCGTACTTTGTCCAGCCCTCTGGCAGCCCCATCAGCCGTTCGCTTTCCGTTTCCGTCAGAAAACGGATACAGCCGCCCTCCGGGTCGCCCTCATACCAGAAGGCGAAGGGCGTCACGTCACTGGCTAAAAGAGTGGGAAAAGGGTCAGTTGGTAATCCGAAGCTGTTTCGGAAGGCCGTTTCTTCCTGCCTTTTTGCCGCTCCCCGCATACGGAAGCACTGAAAGGGGTGGATGACTGGTATCTGCCGCCCTGTTTCAAAAGAAGCTGTTCGATCTCCTTCGGCGGCGGCCCGCCCGCCCTCTCCGCAAGGCGGAGGAAGTGGGAGCATTGGACGGGGCTTAAATAGTATGTCTGCGGCACGTCTGCCTCCAAAATCCGCCACGACGAAAATCCGCTGCCTTCGTGCCAGCCTTCGGGTGCCTGCCCAATACTGGGCGTCCATGAGCCGCCAGCACACATCAGGCGTTCCCCCTCGCACCATTCCGGCATTTCCCCATCTTCCCGAAGGAGGCATTGGAACTTCGGTGTCCGAGAAGGCGGATAGGACGGCTCTAAAGTCCATCCGGTCATTTGTAGAAAACGCTCCCATGACGTTTTCCCAAACAGCGATAGCTGGATATAGGTTATCAGTAGCATCCCTCATTTCCTGTATGATACGAAACGCCTGATAGAACAGGCTTGATTTTGCCCCGGCAAGGCCGGAGCGGTTGCCGATCAGAGAAAGGTTCTGACAGGGGGAACCGAAGGTTATCACATGGACCGGCGGGATTTTCCCGCCGTCCACCTTCGTAATATCTCCCAAATGCGCCATATCGGGAAAGTGCCTTTTGGTTATGGAGATGGGCGCTTTTTCAATCTCGCTGGCCCAGACCGGACGGATACCGCACCGGGAAGCAGCCAGAGGGAACACGCCGATCCCGTCGAAAAGGCTCCCCAGCTTAATGTCCGGCATGGCCCGGGGTGCCGTGTCCCTTCACGGCAAGCACCCCTTCCAGCGTTGTCGCCGCAATGCCCAGCCGTCCGGCAACCGCAATATCGTTTTTCACATCCTCGTCCACAACGCTGCCGCAGACGATCAGGGTATGAGAACGCCGCAGCATATCCCGGCGCATATCAATCCCGGCCTTATGTTCCTCGGGAACGCTGTCATTCAAAAACAGCGGCAGGTACAAGAGCGGGCAGATCGGGGAAAAGCCCGCCTCATAAGCAAGGCGGCAGTAGTGAGCCGCCAGCTCCATATCAACATCCGGCTCGCCGCTCCATGCGGCGGTCAGGTACGCTAAAGGTCGTTTCATTGGTTGAGCCTCCATTTCTGTTTTGGTTTAGGGAAAAGCAAGAGTTCGCCCAATCCCTCCGCCCCTTCCCCCGGGAAGGGGAACGGCTCTGGAGAATTTATATCCCCGTCGCTTGACCGGGAAAAAGCATAACCGGGAGAAATCCGTCAAGGGTGCCTCTGGCACCGCCTGCGGCGGCGCTGCCCTTGACTGATTTTCCCGGCTATGCTACGGAATAACTGGCGACGGGGAATCATTTATATCTCCAGAGCTTCGGGGCGCGGGGCAGAGCCCCGCAAT
>NZ_QTXO01000004.1:126396-327419 GCF_003461685.1 Clostridium sp. AF12-41
AATCCTCGGGCCATGCTGACCCGAAGTTTTAGCTTACTTTTCCTGTTCGGTTTTCTTCTCCGGTTTTTCGTGTTCCTTCTGCTGACCCTTCCAGTCGTCCAGCAGCTTGATAATCTGGTCCTTCATT
The DNA here is from genome assembly GCF_003461685.1 of Clostridium sp. AF12-41. Lineage (NCBI taxonomy): Bacteria > Bacillati > Bacillota > Clostridia > Eubacteriales > Clostridiaceae > Clostridium > Clostridium sp. AF12-41. Next base: position 126,524 of record NZ_QTXO01000004.1, read on the forward strand.
TCCCTCGGCGTAGTTTCCTTGCCGAAATACTTGCTCAGTTCCGCACCTGTCAAAATCACTTTGTCTACCTCCTTTTTGTCCTCCATCATAATGCCGTCGATCACATCCCCGTTGAGCAGCTTCTTTTCGTCCAGTTCCCGCATACGCTTTGCCTGCGCCTGTGAAGGCGAGGACTGCTGGCTGTCAATGGCAACGGCGATATAGTTCTGGTTCTTCTTGCCGATATAGGAAAGCTCCACCGCCGTAGTAAAGCCCAGTTTTTTTTCATCCATCAGCTTCATCAAGTCGGGAACCAGCTCATTGAGCCGGATATACCGCTGCACCTGTTTGACCGCCATCTTATTACGCTCGGCCACAATTTCGTTGGAGCGTTTTCCTGCGTCCTTCGGGTCAATCTGGCCCGAAGTGCGGGAGCCCTGGTGCTTGATAGCCTCAAGCTGCATTTTCAAGGCTTTGGCCCGCTCACTGGGGAGGATTTCTTCACGCTGGTTGAGATTATCCTCGACCATCTGCGTGATGGCTTCATCGTCTGTCAGGTTTCGGACGATACAGGGCATATCCGCATATCCGGCAAGCTCGCTGGCTTTCTGGCGGCGGTGGCCGGACACGATCTCATAGCCGCCATCCTCACGGGGACGGACGATAGCGGGCTGGGTCACGCCCTTGTCCTTAACGCTGGACACCATAGCCCGCATTTCTTCATCGTCCCGGACTTCAAAGGGATGGTTCTTGAAGGCGTGGAGTTCGTTCAGCTTGATATAGACGATCTGCTCCTTGCCCCGGCGTGGAGCATCCTTCGGTTTTTCGGGTTCCTTCGGAGCGGGAGCGGCCTGTACCGTTGGAGCCGTTTTTTTCTCCGGTTCCTTTTTGACCGCCTTTTCCGTTTTCTGTGCGGGAGCTTTGGATTTCGAGGCTGCGTCCTTGTCCTTATCTGCTTTCGGGGGACGGCCCCGGCGCTTCGGCTGTTCCGGCTCTTTGGGTTTTTCCTCTGCTTTTTTCGGAGCCTCCGGCTGCTTTTCCGGTTTCTCCGCTTTTGCCGGGTCAGGCTTTTCCACGCCGGGAGCTGCCGCTCGTTCCTCGGCTTTCTTTTCCTTCATAATTTCAGCGAAGTTATAGACAGAAACCTGTGGGGTCTTTACCTCTGGTTCCGTCTTTTTTTCCGGCTCCGGGGAAACGGAAACCTTCTCCGACTCTTTTGGGGGATTAGGCGGTGTTTCCTTGCCCGGCCCGCTATCCGTTACCGGCTGTTCCGGCGTTTTTGTGGTTTTATCATCTGCCATAAGCATTTACCTCCTGTTTTTTGGCATGAAAAAAGGGGCTCAACTTTTCAGTCAAGCCCCCGTGGGAAGTTCCTCCTTTCTCCGCCATGATACAAAAATACCGCCCGTAGTCTCGTTTGGGCGGTACTTTGTGTAAGATTGGCAGTCCATTATTAAGTTTTTTATTATGTTCCCTTTGTACACCGTTGCAACCGAAAGTGCCGTAAGAAAACGTGGCGGCAGCAGGAATTTGCCGTATTTAAATACGAAGCCACGGCAAATTCCGTTACTGGGCACGTATGCGTGAACAGTAACGAGGCGGCAGATGAAGAGGACAATGAGGAAGTCAAGTCTTGATTTTTACAGAATACTCTGATACAGTGGAGTCAAGACAGGATTCCGCCAACGGATCTTGTGGGACGTAGAAAAGGCATAGAAAAGAAAGAGGTAAAATATGGCAGATAATAAGAATATGACGCAGGAAGAGATCGACAACGGCGAGGAGATGACCGTGACTCTGACATTGGATGACGGCAGAGAGATTGAGTGTGTTGTTCTGACGATTTTCCCGGCAGGCGGCAAGGATTATATTGCCCTTCTTCCGATGGATGACATCGAGGCAGAGGACGGAGAGGTATATCTGTACCGTTACAGCGAGGATGAGAACGGACAGCCGAACCTGGAAAACATCGAGGACGACGATGAGTATGAGATCGTGGCAGATGCGTTTGACGAGCTTCTGGACGAGCAGGAATATGATGAGCTGGTCGGCGAGGACGAGCTGGATCAGTAATTAGGCAGGCAAAAGACAGGACGCCCAGGTACTTCGCAGGCAGAAACGGCGAGGCATCTGGGCGTTTTACATCTTTTCAGGGGTGGTACGATGGAACTGAAACAGGAGTTAAAGCTCAAACAGACCTTGTCCCAGAAAATGATACAATCCGCAAATATTCTTCAGATGGGGCAGATAGAGCTGAAAGAGTACATAGAAGAGATGGCGCTGGAAAATCCAGTGGTGGATCTGGAAGAGCGGGAGCCGGAGAATGGACGGCTGGAAGAAAATGGAGAGTTGAACGAGAAAATCCGCAGACTTGAAGAACTTGCCAGCCTTGACCGCCAGAACCAGACTTATTATCAGGATGAGGAAGAAGAGGCGGGGCGATTAGAGCCGGGACGAAGCCAGGAGGGGCTTTTGGAATCACTTCTGGAACAGGCGTGTATGCTGCATCTGACGAAAAGAGAAGAAAAAATATTCCGCTATATGATCAAAAATCTGGATGCAAGCGGATATCTCAGCGTGAATTTTGGAGAACTCTGCGCTGGGCTGGGAATTGAGGAGACAGAAGGAGAACGGATCTGGAAAAATTTTGGCAGGCTGGAACCGTGTGGGATCGGGGCACGGTCGCTGAAGGAGTGTCTGTTGATGCAGCTGTCTTACCTGGCAGAAGACGGCGGCGCGGTGATTGATATTGTTCAGAATGGAACGATGCGAACCGAAATTCTGGCGGCACGCATCATTTCCAACCATCTGGATCTGCTGGGAAAAAACCAGATGAAGCAGCTTGCCCGTGCATGCTCCTGCAAGCTGGAGGAAGTGCTTCTGGCAGCAGCGCGGATCCGGGAGCTGAATCCCAAACCGGGAAGCGGATATGGGGATGAGCGCTATGATAAATATATTGTACCAGATATAATTATCTCACAGACGGAACACGGATTTGAAATGCAGCTTTCCGATGAGACACTGCCGCAGATTACTATCAATCCGTATTATCTGTCATTGATGAAGCAGAAAGATACCGAGACGGAGGCGAAGGACTACATCGAGGGGAAAATCCGGCAGGCTGAATGGGTCTGCCAGTGCATTGGGCAGCGCAATCAGACATTGTCGCGGCTGGCAGAAGAGATTTTGTGCGTACAGGGGGAGTTTTTTGCAAAAGGAAGTGGAAAACTGGCTCCGTGGACGCAGAAACAGGCGGCTAAATCGCTGGGGGTCAGCGAGCCGACGCTGAGCCGGACAGTGCGTGAAAAATATCTGCAATGCCGCTGGGGGATCTTTCCGCTGTCATATTTCTTTTCAAGACACATGGCTGCGGGGGGATTCGAGACGACGGATAAGGGAAGAATGGCAGAGCGGGAAGATGCGGTGAATCAGGAAGAAACGGCGGTTCAGGCAGAAGTGGTGAATCGGATGGAAACAGGCAAAGATCCGCGGGAGGCAATCCGCCATCTGATCAAAACGGAAAATCCGAGAAAGCCGTTCAGCGACCGCGTGCTGTCAGAAAAACTGGCGGAAGCGGGGATCACGCTGTCGCGGCGGACCGTGGCGAAATACCGGGAAGAAATGGGAATCCGGGATGCATCCGGGCGGAAGTGCTTTGGTATCTGACAGAAAACATAGACAGAAAGACAGAGGGAAAACTATGTCATTGCAATTTATAATCGGTGGTTCCGGTTCGGGAAAGACACGGACATTGTATGAAAATCTGATCCGTCAGTCGATGGAAGAGCCGGACGAACGTTTTTTTGCTCTGGTGCCGGAACAGTTTACGATGCAGACGCAGAAAGAGATCGTGATGCTGCATCCGAACCATGGCGTGATGAATATCGATATTGTCAGTTTTGAGCGTCTGGCATACCGGGTGTTTGAGGAACTGGCGATTGAAAATCTGGCGGTGCTGGATGATATGGGAAAATCGATGGTTCTGCGGCGCGTCTCATCGGGCGTCCGGGGAAATCTGCACCTGTTTGGAGGGCATCTGGACAAGGCGGGCTTTATCAGCGAGATCAAATCGATGCTGTCTGAGTTTTTCCAGTACGGCATCACGGAGGAAAAGCTGGAGACGCTGATCGGGGAGACGAAAAGCCCGTTGCTGCGCCAGAAGCTTTTGGATATGCAGGTTTTATACCGGGCATTCCAGGCGTATACCGAGGAAAAAGTGATCGTAAAAGAAGAAATTTTAAGCCTTCTCTGCCGGGTGCTGCCGCAGTCACAGCTCATCCGCGACAGCGTTGTGACGCTGGATGGCTATACAGGCTTTACGCCGATCCAGTATGAGCTTCTGGAACTCTTATTCCGGTGCTGCCGGAAGGTGATCGTGACGGTCACGATGGATCCGGAGGACAACCCGTACCGCGAGAGCGTGCAGCAGAAGCTCTTTTACATGAGCCGTCATACCGTCTGCCGTCTGATTGACCGTGCTGCAGCTGCCGGATGCAGCCGGGATGAGGATATTTTGTTGAAAGAAAAACCAATGTGGAGATTTAAGGACAGCCCGGAACTGGGATTTATTGAAAATGAATTGTTCCGATATAGAGGAAAGGTGTATCATTCTGGGAGCGGGAACGAAAGCGGGGCTGCGGCTGAACATGGCCGGGAAAGCCTGCGTCTAATTGAAGCAGCAACCCCGCAGGCGGAAATCTCTTTCTTATGCGGAGAAATCCGGCGTCTGGTGGCATCGGAGGGCATCCGTTACCGGGAGATCGCGGTGATTACCGGCGACTTGGAGACATATTCGCGGGAGATTCTGAGGCAGTTTGAGAAGAATCAGATCCCGTGTTTTATTGATTATAAGAAAAATATTTTAAGTAACCCGATGGTGGAACTAATCCGGGCGGCGCTGGAGGTGCTGCAATCGGGCTTTTCCTATGAATCGGTGTTTCGATTCCTGAAAACAGGGCTGGTGATGCCGCTTGCGGGGCTTTCACCGGAAGTGATCTATCAGGCGGAAAATTATGTGATTGCGCTTGGAATCCGCGGGTTTAAGCGGTGGAACAGTACATGGGAGCGCGTGTACCGGGGGGCAGAGCTTATCAATCTGGATGAGTTAAATCAGTTCCGTGAGGCGGTTGTCACACCATTTCTGCCGCTTCGGGAGGTGTTTTCCAACCGCAAAGCAACGGTGCGCGAGCGGACGGAGGCGCTGGTCCATTTTCTCGAAGCACTTGAGATGGAGCAGAAGCTGGCGGCGATGGCGCAGCAGTTTGAAGAAGTGGGCGATATGAGTCTTGCCAAGGAGTACGGGCAGGTGTATGGGCTGGTGATGGATCTGTTTGACCGGATTGTGGCGCTTCTTGGCGAGGAGATCATGGGACAGCGGGAGTATGCAGAGATTCTGGACGCCGGTTTTGCGGAGATCAAGGTAGGACTGATCCCCGCGGTCGTGGACCGGATCGTGGTCGGCGATATCACGCGAACCCGTCTTTCCAATATAAAAGTGTTGTTTTTTGCCGGAGTCAATGACGGGATAGTGCCGTCTGTTTCGGGACGCGGCGGGATCCTTTCGGAGGCGGATCGCCGGGCGCTGCGGGAAATGCAGGTAGAATTGGCGCCGACCGCGCGGGAGGAAAGCTTTTTGCAGCGATTTTATCTCTATCTGGCGCTGACAAAGCCGTCGGACTATCTCTATCTGTCGTGTGCGGCGTCCTCTGCCGAGGGAAAAGCGATGCGTCCTTCGAGTCTGATGCTGCAGCTGCTTAAATTATTTCCGGAGAAACGTCTGGAACAGCCGAAGGAAGAGAAGGAAGCGCTCTGGTCGCCGGAGCTTGGCATGAGCTGGGTGCTTCGGGGACTGCAGGATGAAAAAAGCGGGGAAAATGACCAGTTTATATCGCTGTACCGATACTTTATTCAGTCAGAATCGTACCGGGATGAAATGCAGGCTCTCTCGGATGCTGCATTTTATACCTATCAGGATACGGGCATCGGGAAGGCGGCGGCGCGGGCGCTCTATAGCCCGATTCTGCGGGGCAGTGTGACGCGTATGGAGCTGTATGCGTCGTGTGCGTATGCACATTTTCTTTCGTATGGGCTGGAATTGTCGGAACGGCAGATGTACGAGATTGCCCCGTCGGATATCGGAAATCTGTTCCATGCGGCGATTGACATGTATTTCACGCGGATGAAAGAGGAAAATCGCCGGTTTTCCGGCATTTCGGAGGAAGACCGCCAGAAAATGGTGGCGGAGTGTGTGGCGTCGGTCACGGAGGAATACGGCAATGCGATTCTGGGAAGCTCGTACCGGAACCAGTATCTGGAACGGAAGGTATACCGGATCACGGATCGAACGATCTGGGCACTGACGGAACAGCTAAAAAAAGGTGATTTTGAGCCAGCCGGGTTTGAGGTCAGTTTTTCACCGATGGATCACCTGAGAGCGATGCGGATTCCGCTTTCAAGCGAGGAGGCGATCCATCTGCGCGGGCGGATTGACCGAATCGATCTCTGCGAGGATGGCGACCGGCTGTACCTTAAGATCATTGATTACAAGACGGGAAAAACGAAATTTGACCTGACGGATATTTATTATGGTTTGCAGCTGCAGCTGGTTGTCTACATGGATGCGGCGATGGAGAAGATCGGGCGGGAATACCCGGATAAAACGGTGGTTCCAGCGGGGCTTTTCTATTATCATATCGAGGATCCGATGGTGGAGCGCAAGCCGGTGGAGTCGGAGGAGGAGACGAATGCCGATATTTTGAAGGCACTGCGGATGAACGGGCTGGTAAACGGCGATCGGGAGGCACTGGCACATCTGGATAACCGGCTGGGCGAGGAGGCGACGGTGGATTCGGATGTTGTGCCGGTTTCGATTAAAAATGAGGCGATCGTTGAGCGGCGTTCGCAGGCAGCAGGGGAAGAAAAATTCCGTGTGCTGGGCACGTATGTGAACCGGAAAATGAAGCATATGGGGCGGGAGATTCTGGATGGAAACATTGCGGCGTCGCCGTACAAAAACGGCCAGAAAACGGCGTGCGATTATTGCCCGTACCACAGTGTGTGCGGATTTGATTTGAAAACGGACGGCTACCAGTTCCGGCGTTTTGATAAGCTGAGCCCGGAGGAGATCTGGGGGAAGATGGAAGAAAAGGATAAGGAAACGGAACGGTAAGTTTGTGTTTGGCTGTGACTGTGGGAATGAAAGAATGAACCAGTCATGAAAAAGGAAAGGGCGAGAAATGGCAGTAAATTGGACCAGGGAACAGAAGCAGGTAATTGAGGGGCGGGAGAAAAGCCTCCTGGTGTCGGCAGCGGCCGGAAGCGGCAAGACCGCGGTGCTGGTTGAGCGGATCATCCAGATGATCACGGAGGGGGAGAACCCGAAGGACATAGACCGCCTGCTTGTCATGACTTTTACCCGGGCGGCAGCGGCGGAGATGCGGGAGCGGATCCAGGCGGCGATTGAGAAAAAACTGGAATCGGAGCCGGAAAATGAACATCTCCAGCAGCAGGCAGTTCTGGTTCAGTTTGCCCAGATCACGACGATCGACAGCTTCTGCCTGCATATCATGCGGGAACATTTTGACCGACTGGATATCGATCCGGCATTCAGGGTCGGCGATGAGGGCGAAATGCTTCTGATGCGCGCTGATGTGATGGATGGGCTGCTGGAAGATTATTACCGCGACGGCGGGAAACGGTATGAGGAGTTTGTGGACGCGTATGCGACGGGCAAGGCGGACGGTGGAATTGCCGAGTATGTGATGCAGGTCTACAATTTCGCCCAGAGTAACCCGTGGCCGGATGCGTGGTATGAAAAATGCCGTGAGGAGCTGCTCTTGACCGAACAGGGAGAGCTGGAGCAGACGGAGTGGATGCAGTTCCTTTTGCGTGATATTGCATTGCAGGCGCAGGAGTGGAAAATACAGCTTCGGGAGGCGTGGGAGATCTGCCAGGAGACGGGGGGACCGATGCCGTACCTGCCGATGATCGAGGAAGATCTGCGCCATGCGGAGGCAGTCTGTGGGGCAGCCGGTTCGTTTGAAACGATCTCGGAGGCATTGGAACGATTTACGTTTTCGCGTCTGGCGGCGATCCGCGGCAAAAACGGGGAGGTCGATCCGGAGAAAAAGGCGCTTGTTTCCGACTGCCGCAGCCGGGTCAAAAAAGCAGTTGAAAAGTTAAAAGGAGAGTATCTGTTTGCATCCCCGGAGCAGATGCTTGCGGATATGGAAGCTGGAAAAGAGCGGATTTTGGAACTTTTGGAGCTGGCGCAGGAATTTGGACGGCGGTTTAGGGCGAAGAAGAAAGAGAAAAATGTGGTGGATTTTCATGATCTGGAACATTTTGCGCTGGAGATCCTGACAGAACCGGAAGTAGAATGTTCCGAGGCGGAGGAAACTTCAAGTGCAGAAGAAACCGATCAGATGCAAGGGAAAAATTCCTGGACAGTGCGCGTACCAGGCACAGTCGCGGATGAGCTCGCCGTGCAGTACGACGAAATTCTGGTGGACGAGTACCAGGATAGCAACCTGGTTCAGGAGACGCTGATCCAGTGCATCAGCGGTGAACGCTTTGACCGCCCGAATGTGTTTATGGTGGGCGATGTCAAGCAGAGTATCTATAAATTCCGCCTGGCGAGACCGGAATTATTTCTGGAAAAATACAGCACATACACGTCGGAGGAGAGCGCGCACCAGAAGATCGAGCTTCACCAGAACTTTCGAAGCCGGGATCACATACTGGAATCGATCAATGCGATTTTTTACCGTATCATGACGGAAAAGCTGGGAAATATATCCTATACGGAAGATGCGGCACTGCATCCGGGCGCAGCCTTTGAAGAGCGGGATGGCCTGGATGAGTTAAAGACGGAGCTTTTGCTGGTGGATTTGTCGGTGCAGCCGCAGAAAGAGACGGAATCCCCCGAGTTAGATGATGAGGCAGCCGATTACACCGCCAGAGAGCTGGAAGCGCGCATGATCGCCGGAAAGATCCGTGAGATGACGGATAAAGAACGGGGGATCACGATCTGGGATAAGGAGCTTGGCGCTTACCGTCGGGCGCAGTACGGGGATATTGTGATTCTGCTTCGAAGCGTCAGCGGATGGGCGGAAGAATTTATCGAGGTGCTGGCGACGCAGGGGATTCCGGCGGTCGCAGAGTCTCGGACGGGATATTTTAATACGCTGGAAGTCGAGACGGTGCTGAATCTTTTGGCAGTCATTGACAATCCGATGCAGGACATTCCCCTGGCGTCGGTGCTCAAATCGCCGTTTGGCGGCGTTTCTGATGAGGAGCTGGCGTGGATTGTGGCGGAACATAAGGCGGGCGTTGACCGGTCGCGGGATGCAGGGCTTTACCGGGCGGTTGTGGAGTATATGAACGAGGATGGACCGGTGAAGTCGAATGACGAAAGTGACGAGTCGTCGATCGCGGATGCGTTTCGTTTTCAAAAAAATAAATTAATTCAAAAGAATAACCTGCGCCGAAAACTCCAAAAACTCTTTACTCTCCTGGATACATTCCGCCAGGAATCTGTTTACCTGCCGATGCACGAACTCCTCTACCGGATTTACGACAAAACGGGCTATTACCGCTATGTATCGGCGCTTCCGGGCGGGGCGGGACGGCGCGGCAACCTAGATATGCTGGTGGAGAAAGCGGCAGCCTATGAGGCGACGAGCTACCGGGGTGTGTTCCATTTCATCCGGTATATTGAAAAATTGAAAAAATATAACACAGATTTTGGCGAGGCGCCGGTGGCGGATTCCGAGGGAACGGTGGTGCGGATCATGAGCATCCACAAGAGCAAGGGGCTGGAATTTCCGATCGTGTTTGTAGCTGGAATGGGAAAAAATTTTAACAAGCAGGATACGCGGGGGAAACTTCTGATCGACGCGGATCTGGGAATCGGAACCGACTATCTGGACAGCGAGAAGCGCATCAAGGGACCGACGCTCAAGAAAAATGTGATGAAACGCCGGATGGAACTGGAGGCGCTGGGCGAGGAACTGCGTGTTCTTTACGTGGCGCTGACGCGTGCGAAGGAAAAACTGATTCTGACGGCGTCCTCCCGGAAATTGGAGGATCGGATTGCGAAGTGGAGCGCAGTGGCAGCCGAACACGGAGCGATTCCGTATACGATTCTGACGCTGGCTTCCTCGTATCTGGATTGGATTTTGATGAGTATTCCGGAAAAAAATCCGTGGATTTCATATCAGACGGAAACGCTTTCCGACCAGATCGACCGTGAGATCGGCACGCAGATACGCCAGACGTTATCGAGAGAGTGGCTGCGGTGGCTGGCGGGGGAGGACAGCCATTTGTCGAATGACGAGAATCATCCAAACACGCAAAATCGGCTCGAAAATATCAGGGAAATAGAATCGATCATCAGCAGCAACTACCATTTCCAGTACCCATACCTGGACGATCTGAGTCTCAACACCAAGATGTCCGTTTCTGAACTCAAGAAAAAGGGCATGGAGGAAGAAGAGGAGGAGATGGTATTTCTGCCGACGCTGCCAGTGTTTATGGAGAAGGAGCAGGAAGAAAAAGGCGGCGCGACGCGCGGTACAGCGTACCACCGTGTGTTGCAGTTGTTGCCGTTTGAGCGGGCAATGTCGAGACAGGAGTTAAATGCATTTCCGGCGAAGCTGGCGGCTGAGGGGCGGATGGATGCCGAGGCGGCGGCGTTGGTGCGCGGCTCAGATCTGGCAAAACTGACAGCCAGTTCATTGGGAAAACGCATGCAGAGAGCGGCAGCAGCCGGGAAACTGTACCGGGAAAAACAGTTCGTCATCGGTATTCCGGCGCGCGAAATGGGCGACTGGGATTCGGATGAGCGGATTCTGATACAGGGTATCATCGACGCCTTTTTTGAGGAGGACGGCAAGCTGGTTCTGGTGGATTATAAGACAGATTATGTGGAAAATTCAGACATTCTGATCCGCCGCTATGAGGCACAGGTGCGCTACTATACCCGCGCACTAGAACAGATGACAGGAAAAAGGGTGGCGGAGCGCTACCTGTATTCGTTCCGGTTTGGGGCGATTGAAGTGTAAGGCAGTGATTCTGGATACAGATAGGCACGTTCGGAGCCGATCGTATTTCCAGTCAATACGCCGGGATATGCGGCGCAGGAGGATCTGACGGAGTACCGGAGTTTTACGGATTATACGGATCAGGGCTTTGTTTATGTCCATGCGGGCTGCCGCGGCCGATAACTTTATAGAGTGGGTCAATGCGTGCTGCGCCCAGAGGAATTAAAATAATAAAATTAGAGAAATAAGTTTTGGTTAAAGGGTATCATCCGCCATCAGAACCGCTACCTGCGTCAGAAAATTCTCAGGATTTTTGTGCTGGGGCGGTCCCTCCAGATAGAGGTGGCGGGCGGTGCCCTTTAATGGAATCTGATATTTGTTTGCATACGCACAAAGATGCTTCACAATTACAGGAAGACCTTCATAGGCACCGTGATAAAAGATACAGAGCGCTTTCTGGCGGGGCAGGGTGACGAGATGTTCACCCCGGCTTTCCGGCGGGACGGCGATGCAGCAGGTAAAATCGCCCGGATTCGAAAGGTTGTATTCGGTGAAAAACATATGCTGGGTGGTGTCAGAACCATATTGGCGGATCGCCTTGATGAAGACGCCACGTAATTGCTCTTTCTTGTCTTCAAGTTCTGTCGAATGCAGATCCTGGCAGTAAACGGTCTGGGCGGGAAGTTCTATCTGTCGGATTTCAAAGTCATTGTGCCCTTTTGAATGTTCTTTTAATTTCTCAATATTCCGGCTGATCTCGTCACGCAGATCTTCCAGACGAGTGATCAGCGGCTCCAGATCCGTCGTGCCGTGATAATAGGCATAGATATCATCCAGCGACAGACCGAGATTCTGCAGAATGCGGATGCTCCGGATGCGCGAGACGGTGTCTGCTGTATAGTAACGGTTTCCATTGATACCGTCTCTCTGATCCGGCAGAATAAGACCCTTGTCTTCATAATTTAAAATCATGCGCTGGGTCACTTCCAACGCTTTGGCTGCCTCGCCGATCGAGAGCAGCCGTTTTTTATCGTGCGTCATAAAACCTCCTGTTAGATATCCATAAGATGTGCAATCATGTATATTTGTTATGTAGGGTTCTGGTGCAATTTTTTACACTCATAGTTTTTTATAATTACATGAAAAATAAGTAAAAATTATATAAATTAGCTAAAAAGGGATTGTATCGCACATCAATGTACGATGTATAATCATTTTATTGAAAGCGGGATGCTGTGTCAAGTATCCCGCCGATGCAAAACGCCACACAATTTGTCATACTATGCACGTTGAAAAGGAGTATCCGGGCAGGCAGGAGCGTCAGAAATTGGGGAGAATGAGTATTTTATATACAGAAAGATTTGATGGCTCATCTGCAAACATCTGCCCGGAGAAACATTTCAACCAAAACGCCTTTATTGTATACCTATGATGCTGCGTTTTATCTGGAAAAATCAAGAAAGAATTGACATTTGAACGCCTTCCATATATGCTTGAACCAATATGATTTTCGATTTGACAGATGGGAAAATCAATGGAAAATCTAAGCAGATATGGGAGGCTTTTATGGATCAGGAAAATCAGACACCACACAAACGGCGTGTCAGATATAAAGGAAAATATCCAAAAAAATTTGAAGAAAAATATAAAGAGCTGCAGCCGGAGAAGTATCAGGACACGATCCAGCATGTGATTCAGAAGGGAAATACACCAGCGGGCATGCATATTTCCATTATGGTGCAGGAGATTCTGGACTTTTTGCAGATCCAGCCGGGGCAGGTCGGATTTGATGCGACGCTAGGATACGGCGGACATACGAAGGCAATGCTGGCCTGCCTGAAAGGGCAGGGACATATGTATGCGACCGATGTTGATCCGGAGGAATCCGCCAAGACGCGGAAACGCCTGGAAGAAGCGGGCTATGGCGAGGACATGCTTTCAATCCGTCTCCAGAACTTCTGTACAATCGATGAGATTGCCAAAGAAGCGGGTGGTTTTGATTTTATTTTAGCCGATCTGGGCGTGTCTTCGATGCAGATTGACAATCCGAAGCGAGGCTTTTCGTTCAAGGTAGATGGGCCGCTGGATCTGCGCCTGAATCAGGAAAAAGGCATCAGCGCCGCCGAGCGCCTTGACACGATCGAGCGTGAGGAGCTGGCGGGCATGCTGTACGAAAATTCAGACGAACCGTATTGCGAGGAGCTGGCAAAAGCGATCACGGATGAGATCCGCCGTGGAAACCGGATCGATACGACCACGAAACTCCGTGAAATCATTGAAAAAACATTGGATTTCCTTCCGGAAAAGGAGAAAAAGGAGACAGTCAAGAAGACCTGTCAGCGTGTTTTCCAGGCGCTCCGGATCGATGTAAACCAGGAATTTGAAGTACTCTATGAGTTTATGGAGAAGCTTCCAAATGCGCTTCGACCGGGCGGACGGGCAGCGATCCTGACCTTCCATTCCGGAGAGGATAAACTGGTGAAAGCGGCGCTCAAAGAGGGATATCGCGCCGGTATCTATAAAGAATATTCCAAAGATGTGGTGCGCCCGTCCGCGCAGGAGTGCGTACAGAACCCGCGTGCCCGCTCGACGAAGATGCGCTGGGCGATCCGGGCGGAAGAGTAAAATGAATATAAAAGAAAATATATGAAAAAACAGGGCAGCTGTTCCGAGCAATATGGGAGCGGCTGTCCTGTTTTTATTGTGAAGATCAAAGAGAGTCCATGTGAAAAAATTTCGGGCGCAGTGATGTCTGGTTCTGCAAAAATCCGATTAAAAGAGCAAAAATGTTTTTTTAGCGAGATTTCTGTTTCCGGTGCGTATACTATAAGATTACTTTTCAGAAAATAGAAAAGTGGTCACAGTTGTGAAAGAAGAAACAGCTGCGAAAAAAACAAATCCGCGAGAAAGTTTCGTGAGAAAGAGAGGAAACGCATTGAAACAGGAAACACAAAATGAATTGGAACGATTTAGGGATTATTTGAGAGAACAGGAAAAAAGCAGCCATACGATCGAAAAATACTGCCGGGATGTGAGAAAGTTTTTGATGTTTGTGGGTGAAGAATGGGATAAAAACACAATTATATCGTTTAAGGAATATCTGCAAGCCCATTATAAAACATCCAGCGCCAATTCGATGCTGGCATCTCTGAACAGCTACTTTCATTTTATCGGAAGACAGGAATACTGTGTCCGCACGTTCCGGGTGCAGAAGCGGATTTTCTGCGATGAGAGACGGGAAATGACGCGCAGCGATTACCAGAAGTTAGTTAAGGCGGCACGGGGACGCGGCGATGAACGTCTCTGTGCGATTTTGCAGACAATCGCGAGCACGGGCATACGAATCAGCGAGCTTTCATATATTACAGCGGAATCGCTGGCACAGGGGGAAGTAGTGATCGACTGTAAGGGAAAACAGCGGGTGATCCTGCTGCCGCAGTCGCTGATGCTGTATCTGACGCAGTACTGCCGGAAGCAGCGGATTGTGAGAGGCAGCATCTTTGTCACAAAAAACGGGCAGGCAGTCCGCAGACAGAATGTGTGGGCGGACATGAAATCCGTCTGCACCGAAGCGGGTGTTCTTCCGAGCAAGGTATATCCGCACAATCTGCGCCATCTGTTTGCCAAGATATTTTATGAGCGCGATCACGATCTGGTTCGTCTGGCAGACTATCTGGGTCACAGCAGCGTGGAAACGACAAGACGTTATACGATCATCAGCAGCCGTGAAGCGTGCCGCAGACAGCTGGAATTAGGTTTGTTGATTGATAGGGAAAATTGACGAAAAACATAATGGGAATTATGTCATGAAATGGAAAAAATCTGCATACATATCTAAATATATGATTCTATTATTAAGTTTATCACTTCTGAGAAAGAATTTCAACATACAAAGGCGTTAAAAACAGTACTTGAAATAACACAGATATTCTATCCAAAATCTGGAAAATTCGACAAAAGCTTTGCAAATAAAAGAAAAAATGAAACAGTCGGATATGACATAATTCCCATTATGTCATCCGGGGAGGTGGAGTATGTGAGAGAAGATCTGACGGGGCGCCGGTATGGACGTCTGACTGTCTGCCGGGAAATAAAACAGGCAGCAAAAAGCCGCCGCCATTACTGGCTGTGCCGGTGCGACTGCGGGAAAGAAAAGACCGTGGAGGAGTCCCATCTGAAAACAGGGCATACGAAAAGCTGCGGGTGCTATCGGAAGGAGCTTCCGTCCAGTCGGCGGATCGATCTGACAGGCCGTCAGTTCGGACGTTTGAAAGTGCTTGAAGAGGCGGATAATTCCAACCGGACAGGCGGATATTGGAAATGTGTCTGTAGCTGCGGACGCCTGATTGAGGCATCCAAAGAAAGCCTGTGCGCGGGAAAAACCAAGAGCTGTGGGTGCCTGCAGGCGGAGACACGAAAGAAAAACATGAAAAAAGCGATTCATTTTGTAGGCGGAACCTGCCTGGAACGAATCGCCAACCAGAAAAATACGGCAAACAATACAAGTGGCTACCGAGGCGTCTACCAGCGGGAAAATTCCCGGTGGCGGGCAGCGATCGGCTTTCAGGGAAAAGTGTACAACCTTGGAACCTTCGTAAACCTTGAGGATGCGGTGGCAGCGCGGAAAAAAGCAGAAGAGGAATTGTACGAGCCATTTTTGCGGGAACATGGCGTGAAAGCGGTGCAGAAGGGAGGTATTTAAATCTGCATAAGGGGACCTGCGTTGATGATAGATAAGACAGGAGGCAAAAAGAATGAAAAAAGCGAAGAAAAAGGGGAAAAGTTACAGTCAAGGATGGTTTGAACGTCAGTCAAGGCGTTTCATGTCAGTGCTTTTGTGCAGCAGTATGTTGAGCACAAGCGTGGCAAATACAGCCGCATTTGCAGCTGCCACATCCGAAGGAGGGGATGAAAGACAGGAATTTTCATTGGAAAAAGAAGTCCTCAGGCAGGCAATCCGGGATGCTGCTAAAAAAGGAAAGACAGTAAAAGAGGATGCATTTACGTTTTCCGGCGATGAGGCAGAAACCTACGAGGGACTGTTTGAAGAAGGAAATCTATATGAACTGCATCCAGATTTCGAGAAGAAAAACGACCGGCTTACTTTGAAAATGTATGCCCGCTTAGAGGATGAAGAGGACATGGATCAGTATACGATCAGCGGAAATGAAGAAATTATTTTCCTGATGACCAATTCTTCTTCAAAAGAGCGCACCGGACGGATTCTGGTGGATGGAAGAGCCAGCGCATGGATGACGGTTGCGCCATTTGGTGAAGTAAAAAAGCAGGTTGAGCTGGAGACAGAGGAAGCGGTTCCGACCGAGATAGAAAATGAGGTAAAAGAACCGGAAAGTGCAGTTCCGGCAGGAAGTGAAGATATCACAGAAGAGGATACGGCTCTGGAGGACGATGTAAAGGAGCAGGAAAATGCTTCAGATGCAGGTAACAATCAAATAAAAGAAGAAACCTCGGATCCAGAAAAACAGGACAAAGCAGAGCAGAAGGAGCAGGAACCGAATACAGGAGATTCAGAAGATACCTCGGATATAAAAGAAGAACCGGAAGCAGCGGATGACAAGAAAGATTTATCGGAGCTGGATTCTGAGAACGAGAATGAAAAAGCAGGCATGGATGCGTCCGAAACAGATACATCGGATTCAGAAAATGACAGCGCCCAGGACGAAGATTCAGTTCAGGTATCACGTTCGGCTCATTTTTCGATGTTTTTGACTTCAGCTGCAATGGCATCTCCGTCTGATGCAAAAGAAGAAGAGAACGAGAACGATGAAAACGAAAAAAATAAGGCGATTGTAGGCGACGAAGCAGAAGAAGACAATTTTGAACGCATTCTGGGGGATTCATATGAAACGGTAGGCATTAAGAATGCATCCGCAGCCGCATTTGTAACTTCCGCGATGGAGCTTGGTCTGACAGACGTAGCTGTTTTGTCGGCAGTGGAAGTGGAAGAAATTCCACACTGGCAGATTTCGAAGTCTAAAAAAGCTACCAATCTGGACGAAAACTTTGAATCCCAGGTAACACTTTCCCTTCCGTCAGCGGAGGAAAAATTGGAAAATGACATTGTATTTGTGCTGGATAAATCTACCAGCGTGCAGCTGGAAAATGAGGCGTTAGAGATGCTTAAGGAGCTGCAGGCGCAGGCAAAGGAAAATGGCGCAAAAGTAAAGGTTGGAGTCGTTATTTTCAATAAAGAAGCGCACAAGTCTGACTTTATGGATTTGGAAACCCAGTATGATGCGATTGCGGCAGCGATCCGTGAGAATATTAGCAGCGGAACGAATCTTTCGGCTGGAATCCTTGCAGGCAAGAAAATGCTGGATGAGGATACGCAGGTGGCAGCAGGAAGAAAGAGCCTTGTGCTTTTAAGCGATGGCATTACCTATATTTTTGGGGAAAAACCGACGGCGGTTGCCTGGGGATTTGAGAATGATGGTTCAGAACATTCCTGGGCGGGACCGGATAACTGGATTCTTAAATATGGGAATAATAAAGCATTATCGGAGGATGAGTGGAACGAGCGCCTGGGTACAATCAAAGCACAGATGGATAATCAGGGCGATGAATTTGACCATTCATATGAGCAAGGAGAGTTAATGCCATGTACCCCACCTGATGAAGGAAAAAAATATGCCAATAGCGTTGATAAAGCACTCTATCTTTCCTATGAGGCATATCTGGAAGCGGCGAAGGAACAGTATCACTGCTATGCGATGCCGATTGGTTCATCTGCTGGTGAAAGCTATCCATGGGGACCGAGCTTTGTGAAATATCTGGCAGACGGAAAAACGGTAAGTTTTGAAGATATCAAAAATGATATCCTTTATGCCGTCGATCGTGACTCGACTGTGGAAGATTATATGGGTTGGGTCAAGGATGATTACAATTTTGACTTAAAGAGCATCGACCGTCTGACTGTTGGCGGCAGGGAGCTTTCTAAATTGGAAGATGGAAATACCGTTTATTTTGGAAATGAAGACGTGAATGCAGCTCAGTATCGTTTTAAGGTGGAATACGATCCGTCGGATAAAGAAGGAGGAGAACATTTCGTCTGGACGATGAATGAGGCGGTAAAAAATAATGAACCGGTGCAGCTGACCTATACGGTAAAACTGGTAAATCCGAAGAACAATCCAGGAGAATCGTATGGACGGTACGATGAAGACGGAAGCGAAGAG
Source organism: Clostridium sp. AF12-41 (assembly GCF_003461685.1). NCBI lineage: Bacteria > Bacillati > Bacillota > Clostridia > Eubacteriales > Clostridiaceae > Clostridium > Clostridium sp. AF12-41. The sequence continues at coordinate 144,741 of NZ_QTXO01000004.1, forward strand.
TATGATGGACTTTATACGAACCAGAAAGCAGTGCTGCATCCGGTTGGAAGCGATCAGGAAAAAGGAAAAACGGAAGTATTTTCGAAACCGACTGTATCATATACGATTCCGGGAGGAGAACTTCCGACGATTCCAGAGGGAGGAACTTCTAAATCGAAGACAGCGGAACAGCTGGATGAAAATTTTAAGTCTCAAGTGGCTTTGTCCTTGCCGTCAGCGGAGGAGCAGCTGGTAAGTGATGTGGTGCTTGTCTTAGATAAATCAACCAGCATGGGACTGAAAGAGCAGGCATTGGAAATGCTTCAGAACCTCAAGAAAGAAGTGCAGGAAAAGGGAGCAAAGGTCAAAGTGGGAGTAGTGCTCTTTAACAAGGAAGCTCATACGGATGGATTTATGGATTTGGAGACCCAATATGAGGCGATTGAAGCAGCCATTTGTCGGGAGATTAAGAGTGGAACCAATCTTCACGCAGGTATTTTAGCGGGTAAATCGATGTTAGACCAGGATACAGGAGTGGCAGATGAACGCAAGACGCTGGTAGTTGTCAGTGATGGTATTACCTATATGTTTAATGAGAATCCGACGGCGGTTGCCTGGGGATTTATGGCAGATTCTCCGAAACATTTTGCAGGACCGGATAACTGGAAATCCAAGTATGGAAATAATCAGGCACCGACGGACTGGAATGCATGGCTGACCGGCATAGGAGCCAGACTTTCAGAGCAGAAGGATACACACGACTATCCATATGGAACGGAACCGGATGCATCGCTTATTACACCGGTGGAGGAAGCAGGAAATTATGTGAATTCGATCGATAAGGCATTATATCTTTCATACGAGGCGTACGCACAGGCAGCTTCGGAAGGATATCACTGCTATGCGATGCCGATTACGCCGCCCGGAACGGCAAGTAACTATGAGTGGGGAATGAGTTTCATGCGGTACCTCGCGAATGGAAAGCAGGTTTCATTTGACAGTATAGAAAATGATATTTTGTATGCCGTTGATAAAGGTTCTGTTGTGAAAGATTATATGGGCTATGTGAAAGAGGATTATAACTTTGATTTCGATCACTTAGACCAGCTGACAGTAGGGGGAAAAGCGCTTTCTATGTATCAGGAGGGCAACACCTGGTATTTTGGAGACGGAGAACCGGGACCGCAGAATTATCGTTTTAAAGTGGTATATGACGCGGGAAATAAGGCAGAGACAGAGATGTTTACCTGGTATATAAATGAACCAGTTTCAAACTTTGCACCGGTGCAGCTGACCTATACCGTAAAACTGATAAACCCAAAGACGGCGGATGGAACCTATGGAAAATATGACCGGGACGGCAGCCAGCACTATGAAGGGCACTATACCAATCAGGAGGCGGTCCTGTATCCGGTAGACAGCCGTGGAAATGAGTATCGGCCAGAAGAATTCCCGAAGCCGACCGTATCATATGTGGTAGAACATGGAAGCCAGGAACCGGGATCTGATCCTACCCCGACCCCGAATCCAGGCAATAACGGAGGCGGAAGCCACGGCGGTCACGGAGGCGGAAGTAGTTCTGGCAGTAAAAAGTCTTCGACCACAACCGCGTCGGGACCGGCAGCCCAGCCGACGGAACCGGTTACGCCGGTTGTACCAGAACCTCAGCCGGTTGTACCGGCAGAAGGACTTCCGAAGACCGGGGATACGGATCGGATGGATGTGCCGATGGCTCTGCTGGCAATTGGAATGATGGCAGCAGCTTATGTATTAATGACGGGCAGAAAAAAGACGGAAGAGTAAGACGAGACATAGAAAAATAAAAATTGCCCGGTTATAAGAGCAGGTTTTTAGGGCGGCGCCAGAAAAAATGGCGCTGTCCTAAAACTATGCTGTTATCTGTTTCGTTTTGTATGCAAATTAATACATCATTTATAAAAATATATAATTTGCTTAACAAATAAAGGCGCAGAACGTTTCACGGGCAAAGATGGAGGGATCGATGCAAAAGTGGACACGGAAAGCAGCGGCTGTGATAGCTGTCATCTGTCTGGCGTTCGGTACAGCGGGGGTGGCAATGCATAAATGGGATGAAATGCGTCAGGAGAAGGCGCATGAAGAGCTGACCGCTCAGGTTGTGGGAATGTCGGAAGCAGGGACGACAGGAGAAACAATGCCGGAGAAAAAAGTGCCAGAAGTGGAAAATGAGATAGATGAGACGGATGCAATAAAGGAGACAGAATATGTGTCAGAAATTGATTTCGCAGTGCTGGATTCCCAGAATCCGGACGTCGTTGCCTGGATTCAGATTCCGGGAACTCAGATCAATTATCCGGTGGTTCAGGGGAAGGACAATGATTATTACCTGCACCGTGACCTGAACGGGCAGAAGAGCACGGCGGGCACGATTTTTCTGGACTATGCCGATCGGGCAGATTTTTCGTCCCTGCATAACGTGCTGTACGGCCATCACATGAAGAATGGAAGTATGTTTAAGGACATTTCCAGATACAAGGATCAGGGCTATTTCGATCAGCATTCAGAAATCATTCTTTATACGCCGGAGCGGGAGATTCATTTAAAAGCCCTGGCGGCTGTCTGCACATCGCCGGATGCGATCCGACGGAAAACGGAGTTTGCATCGGGAGAAGAATTTGCGTCATATATTCAGCAGATGACAGCGGGCGCGAGCGCGTCCGCGCCGATCGAGGGAACGATCATGCGTTTGTATTCATTTGTGACATGCAGCTATGAATTTAACAATGCCCGGACAATTCTATATGCGTATGAGGCGGCAGAATAGAATGGGAAATAGATCTATAACAGGAGGTAAGAATATGAAGAAGTTAGAGACAAAGGGGAGGAGCCGGAAACAGAGGCATCATTTGTTTCATAAAGAAATGAAGCAGATGAAGCGTCTTTTGTCTGTCTGTTTGTGCACCAGTATGATCAGTACCAGTATTGGAAGTACGACGGCGCTGGCAGCAACGGCTCCGCTGTTGGAAAAGAATGAGGCGGAAGAAGAAAATCAGAATTTTGTCCTGGATCAGGAAGAGCTGAGTGAGGCACTATTAAAAGCGGTGAAAGGAAAACCGGTCAAGGAAGATGCCCTAACCTTTGAGGGAGAAGAATCAGAAGCGTATGAGACACTGTTTCAGGAAGATGGTTCCCTCTTTGAATTGCATCCGGATGTGAAAGCACCGGACGGAAAGGTAAATTTAAAGGTCTATGCGAGACTGGATGAAAAAGAGGATCTGGATCATTATACGATCACGGGCGAGGAAGAAATTTTATTTCTGCTGTTAAATCGTTCTTCTGAGAAAGAATATGGGCAGATAGAGGTAGATGGAAAACGAAGCGGAAAAGTTTCGATTCTCTCATCTAAAGAGTTAAAGAAGCAGATCCAGGATGAAGAAATGGAAGCAAGCGAAGAAACGGGAGTTTCCATTTCGAATGGTGCGGAAGAAAAATCAAATAAAACGGCTGGAGAGTCTGAGAAGAAAGAAAATGTAAAAGAGACAGATTCGCAGGAACCAGAAAAAGAGAATCCGGTGGAAACTCCGGAAAAGGTGGACAAGTCAGAGAACCCGGCAAGTGAACCGGAAAAAGGTTCAGAGGCGGAAAATCCGGCGAATAAAGCAGAAAACGAGGCAGAAGCAGAGAACCCGGCAAACGAGCCGGAAAAGAGCCAGGAAGCAGGCTCGGGTGCGGGTGATGCGGGAAAAACAGGTACCCCAGAAGAAAAGGACAGTCAGCCGGATGCAGATTCGGGCTCAGAAAATGAAAAGAATGATTCTGCAGGCAGCGAAGCAGGGGACGTGGCGCAGGTATCGCGATCGGATCATTTTAAGATGTTTCTGACAGCGGCACCGGCGACGGCGAGCGAGATACAGACGGAAGATGAGACATCGGAGAAAGAAACGAATACAGCCGACCAGCCGGATGCGGAGACGGAAGTCGAGATAGAAGACGGAGCAGAGCGGCTAGAGGGCGAGACATATGAGAGTGTTCTTCTTAAAAATACGGCAGCTGCTGCATTCGTGACGACCGCTGCAGAGCTGGGACTTTCCGGCAGTGTGGATGATGCGGTCTACACGGTCAATACAGATTCCGCTGTACTTACCCTGACGGTACCGGCGGGTGCGTTTGAAGAAAAAGTAAAGCTGAAAGCAGAAGAGATCAAGGACGGAAGCGAAGAACATCAGACATTGAGCGATCAGATCCATGAAGAAGGATATCGCGCGGATTCCTTTACAGCCTTTGATGTGAAATTTGTAAACGAGGCAGGAGAGGAAGTCGAGCCATCCGAAGAAGTCAAGGTCAGCATTCAGTTTAAAAAGAATGCAGTTGAAAGTGAGACAGGAGAAAATCTGGAAGAGACAAAAATCCTGCATATCCATGAGGATGTCATCACAGAACTTTCTGAGGTTGAAATCCAGGATAGCACAGAGGACAGTGAAAAAACAGCAAAACTGACCTTTGGCGTCAACGAATTTTCTATTCTGCTGGCTTTAAACGAGGCAGCTGCCGGTGTGGCAGAGGTAAATGGGACAGCGTATGATACGCTGGAAGCTGCGTTCGCGGCAGCAGACGATGGGGATACGGTGAAGGTGCTGAAAAACTGTGGACTGTCAAATGCTGTTTCAGTTGATAAAGCTCTTACACTTGATTTGAATGGAAAAGTAGTAAAAGTAAAAATAGTTCCGGAAGCAAAAGCAAAACAGACAATCAGTGCATTTGCGGTTGCGGAATCGGGAACCTTTACGGTTTTGAATGGTCTGCTTGGCGGAAGCGGCAAGGGTGCAGATAACCGTGCGATCGAGGCAAACGGCGGAGCAGTCATTCTGAGGAATACGATTCTGGCAGGTTTTCAGGCGTTATCTGGAAACGGCGGCGCTGTTTTGATGAATGGAGGTACGCTGGAAGCAGAGAAATGTAATTTCGGTTATTTTACAAGAGAAGATAATAATTACAAAGAATATAGTGGACAGGGAAATTTCGCCCAGAGCGGAGGTGCTGTCTATACTTCTCAGGCAGCGGTTAAAATGGAGAAGTGTAATTTGTTTTATAACAGCGCGATTGATATGACAGGAACGACTGGACAGTATTGGTTTGGCGGCGGTGCGCTTTTTGCAGATCGCGGAACGGTGACACTGAATGAAAATTATTTCTTCTCTAATATATCTAAGGATTATGGTGGAGCAATCCATCTGGATGCGGTGCAGACGGCAGAATTGACAGGCAACCGGATTCGAAATTCACATGCTTATAACCATCGGATTACAGAGATGGCAGCCAGAGGCGGCGATGGCGGTGCGATTTACAGCCGTATATCGAAAACAGTTACATTGAAGAACAATGTCATTACAGAAAATAGCAGCATGGGAAATGGCGCCGGGCTGTGGGTACTTGGAGCGGCTGATTGTGTTCTGACATTGGAAGGAAATACCATTGCTAAGAATGAAGCGGGTCAGCGTGGCGGCGGTATGAAGCTGAATATGGATAAGAACAGCCAGGTGAATTTAATCAGTGGTTTGATCAGTGAAAATAGATCGTCTGGCTTTGGCGGCGGAATTGATTACACGAATCACGAGAATCCAACGCTTCATCTTACGAATGTTCTGATAACAGGAAATCGGGCATCGCGTGGTGCAGGAATCTGGGCGTGCCCGACCTCTGAGACAGAGGTTTATTCAACTTTGGGCGGCGCTTTTTATGGAAATAAGGCAACTGGGAAGACAGGCGGCATTTCCTATTCTTATGAAGCATCAGGAGATGAGATCCGCTATGAAGGAACCGATACACCGGATAAGTTCTCGATTCAGAGCAACCCGCCGAGCGCAACTACCCACATTTCTGTTTCCGGTCGTTCTCTGGGCGGCGGTGTGATCAGATGGTATTCTGATGAGGCGGAAAATCGCTATCAGGCTGGAAATCCAGAAGCGGATCCGGCTATTTATACCAATACAAATAAGTCATTTGGTTTACATGGAGAGTTGAGTGAGGAGCACCAGAAATTGGCGTCATCGGAGGCACAGCTTGTTATCAGTAACAATGTTTCCAAGCGTGGCGGCGGTATTGCAACGAACAGTCCAGTTGTGATTGGTATGGAATATGCAGATGTGGCGGTAGAAGTAACCAAAAAATGGACCGAAGAAACTCATCCAGACCACGTGTACGTGGATCTCTACCGCGTAGGCGATACGAGCGGTGAAAAAGTGAAGCTCGACAGTCACGCAGAACTAAATGCGGAGAATAACTGGTCGGCGTCGTTTGAGGATCTTCCGTCAAAATGCGTTTCGAATGGAGAGGTGGAAGATTGTCACTATATTGTGGAAGAAGAAACGCTGGAAGGATGGAAGGGAAGTTCCAGTACAGAATATGACAAGGAAAACAAAACCTATCACATTACACTGACCAATGCACCAATCCGGTACGGCAGCCTGACGGTTTCCAAAGAGGTCACCGGAAGCGGAGACAAGGAAAAAGCGTTCACGTTTAAAGTAACCTTGCAGGGCGGCACTGCATTGAACGGAAATTATGGCGATATGGAATTTGTCGATAATGTAGCAACATTTACATTAAAGCACGGCGAGAGCAAGTCAGCAGCCGGTCTTCCGGAGGGAACTGCTTACACGGTGGAAGAGAGCGGAAATGAAGGCTATACCGTGACGAAAACAGGAGATGTAGGAACAATCGCTGGTGGAGAAACAGCAGTTGTAAAATTTGTCAATGCCATGAGCGGAGGCGATAATCCAACTCCAACACCAGATCCGACCCCGGATCATAATGGCGGTGGAGGTCATGGTGGTCACGGCGGTGGAAGTGGTTCTGGCAGTAAAAAGTCTTCGACCACAACCGCGTCTGGTCCGGCAGCAGAACCGACCGAACCGGTTACACCGGTTGAACCAGAACCTCAGCCGGTCGTACCGGAAGAGGGACTTCCGAAGACTGGAGAGGATCAGATGAATGTGCCGATGACTGCACTTACAGTCGGAATGATGGCAGCAGCCTATGTATTAATGACAGGAAGAAAAAAGACAGAGGAATAGAACGGGACATAGAAAAATAAAGACTGCACGGTCATAAAAGTAGGTTGATAGGGCGGCACCAGTAAAATGGCGCCGCCCTAAAACTATGCTGGAATGTGGATATCCTTAGATAAAATACTCCGCCTCACTTCTGCGTGTATAGTTCTGCTCCAGCATCGCAACGTGGGACAGAAAAGCCTCGTTGTCGAAGTATTTGGCGCCAGCCGGGCAGATCTTGATGCACGCCTGACATTTAATGCAGATACCGGTGCAGGTGTCCGGTGCATCTGCCGGGATAGAGCCCATCGGACAGACCGTTGCACAGATGCCGCAGCCAGTACATTTTTCCGGATCGGTGACTGGTTTGGCTTTCAGGAAGACAGCTGGTTTTCCGTCGGTGCCGAGCGGGGTGTAATATGGTCCGACCGGATCATCGCCGCGCACGGCAATCGGAGCTGGGATTTCGGTCAGGGAAGTGATCTTTTCAGCTGCTTTGATGCCGAATGCATGGATCTGTGCGAGATCATCTGCATCTGGACGTCCGGTTGCCAGCTTGTCGCTGAATACGTGCTCGGTCGGGATACCGGCACCCGCAATGGTGTGGAAACCGTGCGCCTCTAATTCATTGCGAAGCTCGATGAGCCCATTGTCGAAGTTGCGGTTTCCGAAGACAGCCACCGGAACGGCGAGCGCGCCATTTCCCTCAAAATGGGTCTGTACAAATGGGAGCATCTTGTTCGGGATGCGTCCCGCGTAGACCGGGGTGCCGATGACGAGCAGATCGTCTGCCCCATATGTATGAACTTTTTCGCGGCTTTCCGGCAGCGTGAAATCATAGGAATCCATCGGGACGCCGAGTGTATCCGCGATGGCCTGCGCCAGCGTGGTAACAACCTTTTTCGCGTTGCCGGTCGGGCTGAAATAGACTGCGTGTACGTGATTGATTTTCATGAAAATACCTTCTCTTCATATGTTTAAATTTAATTCGGCAAAAACCTTATTATAGTAGGTATTTTAATGGATTTATGGTGGACTGTCAATGAAACATGGTTTTTTGCAGAATTAGTTTTTGCAGAATTGCCCAAAATATCATTACATATGTCTTGTCACATGAAATAATATGTGCTATACTGGTGCGGATGCACAAATGAAGTTTTGGATTGAAAGAGAACTCTGTTTGCGATAGGAGCATAGAGTGGCAGATAGTATTTTGCGATTTGAAGGCTGAACTATCTGCAGGATAAAAAGATAAGTGCAAACGTATGGTATAGAAAGGAAGGCAACAAAATGGTCCGGGAGGAAAATTATGATGTGGTCATCGTCGGGTGTGGCGTAGGCGGTCTGTACACCGCTTTAAATCTGCCGTCGGAAGACCGGATCTTAATGATTTGCAAGGAAGATATAGAGAGCTGTGATTCCATGCTGGCGCAGGGAGGTATCTGCGTGCTGCGGGATGAGACGGATTATGATGCGTATTTTGAGGACACGATGCGCGCGGGACACTACGAGAACCGCAAGGAGAGTGTGGATATCATGATCCGCTCCAGCCGGGATGTGATAAATAATCTGCTGAAATTAGGCGTAGGGTTTGACAAAAATCCAGATGGCAGTTTAAAATATACAAAGGAGGGCGCGCATTCGCAGCCGCGTATCTGTTTCCATGAGGACATCACGGGAAAAGAGATCACGACGACCCTGCAGACGCGTGTAAAAGAACTTCCGAATGTAGAAATCCGGGAATATACTGTTATGACGGATATTTTGGTAGAAAAGGGCATCTGCACCGGTATTCTGGCAAAGAATGCAGACGGCGATATTTTAAAGATTCATGCGAAAGACACGGTTCTGGCGACTGGAGGTATCGGCGGGCTTTACAAGCATTCGACGAACTTCCCGAGCCTGACAGGTGATGGGCTGGATGTAGCAAAGAAACACGGCGTGCGTCTGGAACATCTCGATTATGTCCAGATTCATCCGACCAGCCTGTACAGCAAGAAGCCGGGACGTAGCTTTCTGATTTCGGAATCGACCCGGGGCGAGGGCGCGGTTCTGTTAAATGGAAAGGGCGAGCGCTTTGTCGATGAGCTTCTGCCGCGTGATGTGGTGACGCAGGCGATCGAGAAGGAGATGGAAAAAGAAGGCAGCGATCATGTATGGCTGTCGTTTGAGGCAGTTCCGGAGGAGACGATCCGGGGGCATTTTCCGCACATTTATGAGGAGTGCTTAAAAGAGGGCTACGATATCACGAAGGAACCGGCTCCGGTCGTACCGGCGCAGCATTATTTCATGGGCGGTATCTATGTCGATCATTTCTCCGAGACGACGATGAATCACCTGTATGCGGTCGGTGAGACGAGCTGCAACGGCGTACACGGAAAAAACCGGCTTGCCAGCAACAGTCTGCTGGAAAGCCTTGTATTTGCAGAGAGAGCGGCAGGCAAGATTGCCGGACGGGAGGACGAAGAGTATGAATCCAATTACGATGCAGCTTGTTGCGGATGAGTATATCCGCATGGCATTAAAGGAAGATATTAACAGTGAGGACGTTTCGACGAACGCGGTCATGCCGGAATACCGCAGGGGCGAAGTACAGCTCTTAGCCAAGGCGGACGGTATTATCGCCGGTTTACAGGTGTTTGAGCGCGTGTTTAAACTTCTTGACGAGACGACCGAGACAAAATTTGAGGTAAAAGACGGGGATACCGTCACAAAAGGGCAGTTTTTAGGTGTGATTACCGGCGACATCCGGGTGCTTCTTTCTGGCGAGCGGACGGCGCTCAACTATTTACAGCGGATGAGCGGCATTGCGACCTATACGAACCAGGTGGCGAAGCTTTTAGAAGGAACGAAGACGACGCTTTTAGATACGCGCAAGACGACCCCGTGTATGCGTATATTTGAAAAATATGCAGTCAAGGTTGGCGGCGGCAGCAACCACCGTTACAACTTATCGGACGGTGTGATGCTCAAGGATAACCATATCGACGCAGCCGGCGGAGTTAAGGCGGCGGTTGAGGCGGCGAAGGAATATGCCCCATTTGTCCGCAAGATCGAGGTGGAGACGGAAAATCTCGATATGGTGCGCGAGGCAGTGGAAGCGGGCGCTGATATTATCATGCTGGACAATATGACCCCGGACGAGATGGCGGAGGCGATCCGCATCATCGACGGACGCGCCGAGACGGAGTGTTCCGGAAATATGACGAAGGAAAATATCGCAACGATCACGAAATTAGGCGTAGATTATGTGTCCAGCGGCGCGCTGACGCACTCGGCACCAATTCTGGATCTGAGCCTCAAACATCTGCGGGCATTATAAAAATTTAAAAACTAAGAAAGGACAGGGAAAACAGGATGGAAACAACGATGACAGGAGTACAGCGGAGAAAGAAAATACTGGAAATGCTGGGACAGTCATCCACACCGCTTTCCGGCGGGGCGCTGGGGCGGGCAGTCGGCGTGAGCCGTCAGGTGGTGGTGCAGGATATCGCGCTTTTGCGTACCGAGGGACACCCTGTCCTTGCGACTGCCCGCGGTTATGTGCTGGAGGTGCCGCACCAGACGGAACGCCTCTTTAAAATGTGCCATACGACCGAGCAGACGCGCGAAGAGCTGAATACGATTGTTGATCTGGGCGGCGAGGTGCTGGATGTCATGGTCAACCACCGCATCTATGGAAAGGTATCGGCGCCGTTAAATATCCGCAGCCGCCGCGATGTTGAGGCATTTGTGGAAAATATCCGGACTGGGCGATCCACGCCGCTTTTAAACGTGACATCGGGCTATCATTTCCATCACGTGGCTGCCGATCAGGAGGAGATTCTTGACGAGATCGAGGCAGCGCTGCGGGAAAAGGGATTTCTGGCGGACTTCCTGTCATACGAGCAGGAAGAGGTGGAAAAATAGGGGGAAAGTCAAAAGAAATGAATTTTTGAAATTATTTTAAAAAATATGAAATTTCCTGTTGACATTCTTTTTCAAATGTTATATACTATCTTTGCTGTCGATGAGACAGATAAGCAGTTGGCTGAGAGGTCAGGTGCGGGAATGGTTACAGTGCCGGATAAAACGGTCAGAATCGCAAAATGAATATGAGTCTGTAGCTCAGCTGGATAGAGCAACGGCCTTCTAAGCCGTGGGTCGGGGGTTCGAATCCCTTCAGGCTCGTCGAATCTGTTTCGACAGATTCCTATGGTGGATATAGCGCAGTTGGTTAGCGCGCCAGATTGTGGCTCTGGAGGCCTAGGGTTCGAATCCCTATATCCACCTTCCTTTTAAAAGGATCTTTTGCTGATGGGCTATCGCCAAGCGGTAAGGCACAGGACTTTGACTCCTGCATTCGTTGGTCCGAATCCAACTAGCCCAGTTAAATATGGGGTATTAGCTCAGTCGGTAGAGCACTTGACTTTTAATCAAGTTGTCCGGGGTTCGAATCCCCGATGCCTCATTACGAAGACACATTGCAGACGCGATGTGTCTTTTTGTGTAATGGGAAATTCCTTGGAAGTCTCTATCACACAAAAAGGCGCTAACGTGCCAATGATGCGCGCTCGCGCGAAATTGTAATATGAGGAGGTTTTAAGTTATGGCAAAAAAGTCCATGCGCGTAATCGGGGAGTACACAATGATCACAGCGGCGACCTTTGTCGTGGCGGCAGCCGTCTATTTCTTTCTGATTCCGAGCGGTGTATCGGTGGGAAGTATTTCCGGTCTGGCGATGCTTTTGGGAAATGTGATACCGCTGCCGATTTCAGTGCTGACCTTTATTTTAAATGCGGCGCTTTTGGTGGTGGGCTTTCTTTTTATCGGACGCGAGTTCGGCGTCAAGACGGTGTATACGTCACTGATTCTGCCGGTTTTTCTGTGGGTGTTTGAGCAGGTTTTCCCGGATTTTGTGTCGCTCAACCAGGATGCGATGATGGATACGGTCTGCTATATCTTTGTTGTCAGCGTTGGTCTGGCTCTTTTGTTCTGGATGAATGCCTCGTCGGGCGGTCTGGACATCGTGGCAAAGCTCTTAAACAAATATTTCCATATGGAGCTGGGAAAAGCGATGGCGCTTCCAGGCATGTGTGTGGCGCTCTCATCCGTGTTTTTCAGCGATAAAAAACTGGTGGTGCTGGGCATTCTGGGTACATACTTAAACGGAATTGTGCTGGATCATTTTATTTTCGGTCTGAATCTGAAAAAGAGAGTTTGCATTATCTCGGAAAAAGAAGAAGAGATACGCCAGTTTATCCTGCATACGCTTCACAGCGGCGCGACGATCTATCAGGGATTCGGCGCGTTTGACAATGAGCCGAAGACGGAAATTATCACGATCGTAGATAAAAACGAATATGCACAGCTCATGCCGTATATATTAAAAACAGATCCGAAGGCATTTGTGACGGTGTATACGGTGAATGAGATTATTTATCGTCCCAAAAGATAGAAAATGATGTTACTGATAAAAAAACTCAGTAAGCAAAAATGAACAAAATTTGCTTGACGTGGTAAGTGATTCATGATATAGTCTCATTGAAGTTAGATAAGACTAACCCGTGAAAAGGAAAATAGAAGGCAGAAAAAGCCTTTTATTTTTTAAAAGATAGTTAGCCATATCTAACTAAAGGTAGATATGGCTAACTAAGAGAAGCAGTCAGGAGGCAGGAAGATGGAACGATTGTTTGAAGAAGTATTCGTAGAGGTGTGTGCGCCGACTCTTCGTGGCATCAAACCGTCGAACTTGTTCCGCTATCAGCCGCAGAACCGTGATAAACTCCTGGAAGCGCTTGATTTCTGGAACCGGGAACTGGAACCGTCGGGGCTTCAGGTGCGGGCGCTTAAAGAGTGCAGCCGGACGGGCGCGTTTCTGATTCTGGTGTACCGCGAGGAATGGCTTCGCTTTATTCTGGGTAAAATATCTGTACAGCACTTTTTAAAAAAGTCTGGTTACCAGATGAAGAAGACGGTCGATGGCTTTTTGAGGCAGCTTTCCAACCGGCTTTGTCTGGAACATGATTTTCCACATGAGATTGGCATTTTCCTGGGGTATCCGCTTGAGGATGTTGTTGGATTCATTGAAAATCAGGGAAAAAATTATACCTGCAGCGGTTACTGGAAGACGTATGGCGACCCGCAGGAAGCAAAACGGCGGTTTGATTCATACCGGGAATGCACGGAAGTGTGCCGGGAGAAATACCGTCAGGGGACACCGATTATTCAGCTTGTAAAAGCCGCATAATAAATCTAAGTAAGTAAATTATTCACAAGGAGGAAATAAAAATGAGCAAGGTAGCAATTGTATACTGGAGCGGAACGGGAAACACAGAGGCTATGGCAAATTACGTAGCAGAGGGCGTTAAGAAAGCGGGCGGCGAGGCTGATTTATTTACTTCCGCAGAGTTTGGCGCTGACAAAGCTGGCGAGTATGACAGAATCGCATTTGGCTGCCCGTCCATGGGCGCTGAACAGTTAGAGGAGTCTGAGTTCCAGCCGATGTTCGACGAAGTTAGCCCGGTTCTCTCTGGCAAAAAGATTGCATTATTCGGTTCTTACGGATGGGGCGACGGCGAGTGGATGCGTACCTGGGAGAGCGACTGCATGACTCTGGGCGTAACCATGGCTTGCGAGCCGGTAATCTGCAACGCAACGCCGGACGAGGCAGCAGGTGCTGAGTGCGAGGCACTGGGCGAGGCTCTTGCAAACGCATAAGTAAAATCGCATAAAAACACATATATAATAAGAAGAAGTACAATTACCTGCGAACGCAGGACATCTTAAATTGCCATAATAAAGATGCTTAAAAATTGAAAATCAGAAAAGGAAGTGTCCTCCCGCGGCGCTTCCTTTTTTGTGGGCAAATATCCCCTTTTCGAAAACTCCAAAATGTGATATGATAAAAAATAAAACTGTTTGATTTGACTCAAACAACAGTATCAATTTACGAAAAGAAACAACGGAGGGAATGTATATGGAAGAAAATAAAAAACCATTGGCAGAGGGAGAGGAGAAGGAAGAGGCTGTCTCCAAGAACTTTATCGAGCGCGAGATTGACAAAGATCTGGCAGAGGGCGTTTACGATCATGTCCAGACGAGATTTCCTCCGGAACCGAACGGATATCTTCATATTGGACACGCTAAATCGATTATTCTGAACTCTGGACTGGCAAAAGAATACAACGGAAAATTCAATCTCCGTTTTGATGACACCAACCCGACGAAGGAGAAGACGGAGTTTGTTGAGTCGATCATCGAGGATGTAAAATGGCTGGGCGCTGATTTTGAGGACCGCCTGTTTTTTGCATCCAACTATTTCCAGCAGATGTATGAGTGTGCAGTTCTTCTTATTAAAAAGGGAAAAGCATTCGTCTGCGATCTGACAGCTGATCAGATCCGCGAGTACCGCGGTGATTTTAACAATCCTGGTAAGGAAAGCCCGTACCGCAACCGCAGCATCGAGGAGAACTTACAGCTCTTTGAGGAGATGAAAGAAGGCAAATATGCGGATGGCGAAAAGGTACTGCGTGCGAAAATTGATATGGCATCCCCGAACATCAATATGCGTGATCCGGTTATTTATCGTGTAGCCCATATGCATCATCACAACACCGGGGACAAATGGTGCATTTACCCGATGTACGATTTCGCTCATCCGATTGAGGATGCGATTGAGCACATCACGCATTCGATTTGTACGCTGGAATTTGAGGATCACAGACCGCTCTATGACTGGGTCGTAAGAGAGTGCGAGTTTGAGAACCCGCCGCGCCAGATTGAGTTTGCGAAGATGTATCTGACCAACGTCATTACCGGAAAACGTTATATCAAGAAACTGGTAGAGGATAAGATTGTAGATGGCTGGGATGACCCGCGTCTGGTAACCATCGCAGCGCTGCGCCGCAGAGGTTACACGCCGGAATCCATCCGCCGCTTTGTAGAGCTGGCAGGTGTCTCCAAAGCAGACAATTCCATCGACAGTGCAATGTTAGAGTACTGCCTGCGCGAGGATCTGAAATTAAAGAAGTCCCGTGTGATGGCAATTCTTGACCCGGTCAAGCTTGTTATCGACAACTATCCGGAAGGACAGATCGAGGAGCTGGATGCACCAAACAATATGGAGAACGAGGGACTTGGTTCCAGAAAGATTCCATTTGGCAGAGAACTTTACATCGAACGCGAGGACTTTATGGAAGAACCACCGAAGAAATACTTCCGTCTCTTCCCGGGCAATGAGGTCCGCCTGATGAACGCGTACTTTGTTACCTGCACCGGATTCGAGAAAGATGCAGACGGTAATGTAACGGTTGTTCACTGTACCTACGATCCAGAGACGAAGAGTGGTTCCGGCTTCAATGCAAGAAAGGTAAAAGGTACGATTCACTGGGTAGCAGCACAGACTGCACTGAAAGCAGAAGTACGTCTCTATGAGAACCTGGTAGACGAGGAAAAGGGCAAACTCAATGCAGATGGAACGCTGAACTTAAATCCGAATTCCCTGCGCGTTCTGAAAGAGTGTTACTTAGAGCCGGGTCTGAAAGAGGCAAAAGCATTTGAGAGCTTTCAGTTCGTCCGCAATGGATACTTCTGCGTGGACTGCCGCGACAGCGAGCCGGGCAAACCGGTTTTCAACCGGATTGTTTCGCTGAAGAGCTCTTTCAAGCTTCCGAAATAAATCGAGAACAACTCTTGAAAATGTATAAAAAAATACAGAAAAAAGCGGCTTTGTTCTGATGAAAAAAGGAGAGAACGGGACTTTCAGAATACATTTTAGAATATGAGCAAAATGCTTGAGAGGTCTTGGCGATTCTTCCGGGGGTTATTAAGAAAAATGTAGAAAAATGTAGTAATAACCTATAAAAAGCAGGTTGTTTTTGCTAATAAAACACCCTGCTTTTTGTGCATAATTTATGAAAGGCTTGGTTGACAATCAGGGGGGTTACTGTTATAATTTAAGTAAAGTGAGCTGATCATGTCAATCTGTGGCTTCACTTGTTACAGTTAAGGGGAAAAGCCCCTTATAAATTGCTTTCAAAAATGGAATGCATTCCACAATACGGAATCTTACTGGTGGAATTTTATAAGTATAATTTTTCACAAAGAAAGCAGAACCTAAAATAAATAAGGAGGTGCAATGCACAATGTGGACTGAACCAACTATGCCTTTCGGGCAGTCAGTTATCGTTTCTCTGCTGGGTCTTTCGGTAGTTTTCCTGGCTCTGATCTGTCTGGCTCTGGCAATTATGGTAATTTCCAAGATTCTCCGCTCCGTTGTTTCTGATGGTGCTAAGGCCCCGGCCGCAGCACAGAAAGCAGCACCGGCTGTGTCGGATGAAGCTGATAAGGAATTACTTGCCGTGCTGATGGCAACGATCGGGGATGACCTCGGATTGCCGACAGACAAGTTTAAGATCTTGAGCGTGACAGAAGTTAAGTAATGAGAAACAGGAATGAAAGGAAATCGAAAGGAAGGTTAGAGCAGTTATGAAGTATACGGCTACCCTCAATGGAAAACAGTACGAAGTAGAACTTGAAAGAATCGATGCATACGAGCCAATGCCGCGTTACGGCGAGGCTCCGGCAGCAGCACCGGCTCCAGCAGCAGCACCGGCAGCACCGGCAGCTCCAGCACCGGCGCCTGCACCAGCAGCACCGGCTCCTGCACCAGCAGCAGCTCCGGCGGCAGCACCGGCAGCAGGTGCAACTACCGTAGAGGCTCCGATGCCAGGTAAAATCCTGAACATCAAAGTATCTGCAGGACAGGCAGTTAAGTTTGGTGAGACCGTCATCGTGATGGAAGCTATGAAGATGGAAACTGAAATCGTTGCTCCGGCAGACGGTACAGTAGCACAGATTCTTGTCAAAGCAGGCGACGCCGTTGACACAGGTGCAGCACTGGTTACCCTG
The DNA here is from genome assembly GCF_003461685.1 of Clostridium sp. AF12-41. Lineage (NCBI taxonomy): Bacteria > Bacillati > Bacillota > Clostridia > Eubacteriales > Clostridiaceae > Clostridium > Clostridium sp. AF12-41. The sequence continues at coordinate 161,639 of NZ_QTXO01000004.1, forward strand.
AACTAATAGACGATACTATGATAAATAGCAACTGTTTACAAAAAGGAATTTTCGGAACTGAAAATTCTGTATGATACAGTTCAGGCAACAGATTTTGCCGATTTGGAATACAAAGCATCGGCAAAATCCCATTACTGGGCACACATGTGTGAACAGTAATGATAAACATTCGAAAGGACGTAAAGAATTATGAAATATGTTGCTACGATCAATGGAAAGAAATACGAAGTTGAAGTAGAAAAATTAGAAGCTTACAAATCTCTGGATCGTAATGGTGTAGCAGCTCCGGCAGCTCCGGTTCTTCCGGCATCCGCACCGGTACAGAGACCGGCAGCACCGGCTCCGGCTCCAGTTGCAGCAGCACCAGCTCCAGCTCCGGCACCGGCAGCGGCTCCGGCTCCGAAGGCAGCAGCTCCGGCGGGCGCAACTACCGTAGAAGCTCCAATGCCAGGTAAAATCCTGAACATCAAGGTATCTGAAGGACAGGCAGTTAAATTTGGCGAAGTAGTAGTTATTATGGAAGCCATGAAAATGGAGACTGAGATCGTTGCTCCGGCAGACGGTACAGTCAGCAAGATCCTTGTTAAGGCTGGCGATTCTGTTGATACAGGAGCTGCTCTGGTTGCTCTGAACTAGGAGGTTAGGTAATGAACTTTTTTGAAATATTAAAAGAGCTTCTTGCACAGTCGGGTTTCGCAGCATTGACCTGGAGAAGCTGTGTAATGATTCTCATTGCTTTTGTATTATTATACCTGGCAATTAAAAAGCAGTTCGAGCCGCTTCTTCTGCTTCCGATTGCATTTGGTATGTTCCTGGCAAACCTGCCGTTGGCTGACCTGATGAAGGAAAGCGAGCCGTGGTATACCGCAGGTGTTCTGCGTATCATCTACGGCGGTGTTAAGTCCAGTTTGTTCCCGTGTCTGATCTTCATGGCAGTAGGTGCCATGACAGACTTTGGTCCGCTGATTGCAAACCCGGTGAGCCTTCTGCTTGGTGCAGCTGCTCAGTTCGGTATCTACATTGCATTCATGCTGGCTAACGCAACTGGTCTGTTTACAGTAGGTGAGGCAGCTGCTATCGGTATCATCGGTGGTGCAGACGGTCCGACCGCTATCTATGTAGCTAACAACCTGGCACCGGATCTGGTTGCTCCGATCGCCGTTGCCGCTTACTCCTACATGGCGCTGATTCCGCTGATTCAGCCGCCGATCATGAAGCTTCTTACCACTAAGAAAGAGCGTTCCATCGTTATGAAGCAGCTCCGTAAGGTAAGCAAGGTTGAGAAGATCGTATTCCCGGTATTCGTAGTACTGTTCTGCTCCCTGCTTCTTCCGTCCGTAGCTCCGCTGCTTGGTATGCTGATGCTTGGTAACCTGCTTCGTGAATCTGGTGTTACAGAGCGTCTTTCTGATACAGCTCAGAACGCACTGTGCAACATCGTAACTATCATGCTTGGTACTACCGTAGGTGCGACCGCAAACGGCGAGATCTTCCTGCGTGTTCAGACCATCGCTATCGTTTGCATGGGTCTTCTTGCATTCGCATTCGCTACCATCGGAGGTGTTCTCCTTGGTAAGGTGCTGTGCGCTGTAACCGGCGGCAAGATCAACCCGTTAATCGGCTCCGCTGGTGTATCTGCTGTACCGATGGCTGCCCGCGTTTCTCAGACAGTTGGTGCAAAAGAGAATCCGACCAACTTCCTTCTGATGCACGCTATGGGACCAAACGTAGCAGGTGTTATCGGTTCTGCCGTAGCAGCAGGTTTCTTCATGCTGATTTTCGGTTAATCGAATATTGATTTTTGGCTGTTGCAGCCGGGATCTGGCTGCATCTGGCCTGCGAAAGACCGCAGCGCCGGAAGTACCGGATCCCGTTTTTACTTATTTATATAGGTAGTTATAGAAAATTTTTTTAAAGGAGGCTTTATTGTGGCTAATAAAGTAATGTCTTTACACGATGCCGTAGAAAAGTATGTATGTGACAACGATGTACTTTGTCTCGGCGGATTTACAACAAACCGTAAACCGTATGCAGCAGTTTACGAGATCCTTCGTCAGGGTAAAACTGGTTTTGTAGGCTGGTCTGGCCCGGCAGGTGGTGACTGGGATGCGTTAATCGGTGAGGGCCGTGTGAGAGCCTACATCAACTGCTATACTGCAAACTCTGGTTACACCAACGTAGCTCGTCGTTTCCGCGCAGCTATCGAGAAGGGTGAGCTTACATATGAGGATTATTCTCAGGACGTTCTGATGCTTCAGCTTCATGCTGCATCTCTGGGTCTTCCGTACCTGCCGGTACGTATGATGCAGGGCTCCGGACTTGTTAAGTTCTGGGGTATCAGCGAAGAGAAGAGAAGAACCATGGAAGGTGTTGACAACCTGAAATGCGTAGAGATCGAGAACCCGCTTGAGCCAGGCGAGAAGCTGCTGGCTGTTCCGGTTCCGAAGCTTGACTGCGCTATCATCCATGTTCAGCAGGCATCTCCGGATGGAACCTGTATCATCGATGGTGATGAGTTCCATGACGTAGATATCGCTGTAGCTGCAAAACGTTGTATCGTTACCTGCGAGGAGATCGTAAGTGATGAGTATATCCGTCGTGACCCAACCAAGACAAGAATCTTTGGTGAGTGTGTAGACGCCGTTGTTCGTGCACCGTACGGTGCTTGGCCGGCACAGTGCTACGGCTATTATGATGATGATGATAAGGGCTTGAAAGAGTACGACAAGGCTTCCAAGTACCTTGACGCTGAGGATGCTAAGGCACAGCTTCAGAAGGCTGCAGACAAAGCTGCTAAGGCTGCTGCTGCTAAGCCGGAAGATGAGAAGCTTGCAAAAGCTGCAGAAGTTGCTGCACAGGCTGCAAAAGATGCTGCTGACGGCACCAAGATTCCGGAGACCTTCAAGGATTACCTTCAGAAGTATGTATATGGATGCAAGGATCAGGATGATCTGCTCAACGTACTGGGCGGCGCTCGCCTCATGAACCTTAAGAATGAGCCGCATCTTGGCTATTCTACCAGACATTAATTGAGGGAGGGAAAATCTAAAATGGCTGATTATACAAAGTATACAAAGCAGGAAATGCAGGCTTACGCCATCGCAAAAAATATTAAAGAAAATCAGATCGTTATCGTTGGTACCGGTCTTCCGTTAATCGGTGCATCCCTGGCAAAACGTGTTGTTTGCCCGAGCTGCCATCCGATCGTAGAGAGTGGTCTTATGGATTGTTCTCCGATCGAGGTTCCGCGTTCTGTAGGTGACAACCGTTTCATGGCTCACTGTGCAGTACAGTGGCCAAACGTTCGTTTCGTAGGTTTCGAGGCTAATGAGTGGTTACATGATGCTGATCGTATGATCGCATTCATCGGTGGCGCTCAGATCGACCCGTACGGAAACGTTAACTCTACCTGTATCTTTGGTAAGGGTGATTATGTTAAACCTACCACACGTTTCACCGGTTCTGGCGGTGCAAACGGAATCGCTACCTTCTGCAACACCATCATCATGATGCAGCATCAGAAGAGAAGATTCATGGAGCATGTTGACTACATCACAAGCTGTGGCTGGATGGACGGCCCTGGCGGACGTGAGAGAGCAGGTCTTCCGGGCAACCGTGGACCGCAGATGGTAGTTACCGATCTTGGTATCATGAAATTCGACGAAGAGACCAAGAGAATGTACCTGGCTTACTACTATCCATTCTCCTCTCCGGAAATGGTTCAGGAGAACACTGGTTTCGAGATCGATACCTCCAGAGCTCAGCTGATGGAAGGTCCGGATCCGGAGATCATCCGCGTTATTCGTGAAGAGATCGACCCAGGTCAGGCATTCATCAAAGTTCCGAAGGAGACTAAGTAATTAGCCTTCCATAGGGAATCAAGACAGATATCATTTCTGTCGATTAATTAGTTACTGATTGCAGGCGGGACAGGAGACGAACTGTCCCGCAAGCAATTCATTTATAACCATTTTTATTTTTTATTTTATAAGGAGAAAAGAAGACATGAATATGTATTCAATGCCAGGATATTTCCAGAATATGCCTACCGTTGGTAAAGCTCTGGTTAATCCGAATCCGGAAAACGAGCAGGAACTGAAGGCTGTTGAGAACGACATCCATGAGTCCATTAAGCAGGCTCTTGATGCTGGTATCACAACCGAAGAGAAGTTAAACGCACGTGGACAGCTTTCTGCTACACAGCGTATCAACGCCCTGATCGATCCAGGTACATGGTGCCCGTTAAACAGCCTTTACAATCCGGAAGACAACCGTTTCCAGACAACTAACGTTCTGAATGGTCTTGGCCGTGTAAATGGCAAATGGGTTTACATCATCGCTTCTGATAACAAGAAGATGGCTGGTGCTTGGGTTCCGGGACAGGCAGATAACCTGCTCCGTGCTGCAGATACCGCTAAGATGCTGCATCTGCCGTTAGTATACCTGTTAAACTGCTCAGGCGTTGAGTTCCCGAATCAGGACAAAGTATACCCGAACCGTCGTGGTGGTGGTACACCGTTCTTCCGCAACGCTGAGTTAAACCAGCTTGGTGTTCCGGTTATCGTAGGTATCTACGGAACCAACCCGGCAGGTGGTGGTTACCACAGCATTTCCCCGACTATCCTGATCGCTCATAAAGATGCGAACATGGCAGTTGGTGGCGCTGGTATCCTTTCCGGTATGAACCCGAAGGGTTACATCGATGAGGAAGCAGCAGAGCAGATCGTTAACGCTCAGATCGAGAACAGCAAACATCACGTTCCGGCTCCGGGTTCCGTGCCGATCCACTATGATGAGACAGGATTCTTCCGTGAAGTTTACGAGGATGATTTAGGCGTTATCGAGGGAATCAAGAAGTACATCAACTACCTTCCGTGCTTCAACCTGGAGTTCTTCCGTGTTGACAGCCCGAAGGCTCCGCAGCTTCCGGCTGAGGATCTGTACAGCATCATCCCGATGAACCAGAAACGTCCGTACGACATCTACGATGTAATCGGCCGTCTGTTCGATAACAGTGAGTTCTTCGAGTACAAGAAAGGCTACGGTCCGGAGATCGTTGCTGGTCTTGCAAAAGTTAACGGCCTTCTGGTTGGTGTTATCGCTAACGTACAGGGCTTACTCATGAACTATCCGGAGTACAAACAGGGTTCTGTAGGTATCGGTGGTAAGCTGTACCGTCAGGGTCTGATTAAGATGAACGAGTTCGTTACTCTGTGTGCTCGTGATAAGACACCGGTTATCTGGCTGCAGGATACCACAGGTATCGATGTAGGCGATGACGCTGAGAAGGCAGAGCTGCTTGGTTTAGGTCAGTCCCTGATCTACTCTATCGAGAATGCTAAGCTTCCGTCTCTGGAGGTTACTCTTCGTAAGGCAAGTGCTGCTGCTCACTACGTTCTGGGTGGTCCGCAGGGCAACAACACCAACGTATTCTCTATCGGTACAGGTGCTTGCGAGTACTACGTAATGCCGGGTGAGACCGCTGCAAACGCTATGTACTCCAGAAAGCTTGTTAAAGCTAAAAAAGCTGGCGAGCCGCTTCAGCCGATCATCGACAAGATGAACGCTATGATCCAGATGTACACAGACAAATCTCGTCCGAAATATTGTACAAAACAGGGTATGGTTGATGAGATCGTAGATCTGACCGATCTTCGTCCGTACATCCAGGCATTTACCGAGGCTTATTATCAGAATGCTCAGGCTATCTGCCCGATGCATCAGATGCTGGCTCCGAGATCTACTCGTGAGTTCATCAACTACGGTAAATAATTATCAAATTAAAACGGCATTGTGATAGGTGCCGCTAAGATAACATTTTAAAAAGAGAAGGCGCGTAAGTACGCGGCTGACAGTGATAGTGTAAATAGTGATAAGTAACAAATTGATAGTGTGAATAGTGTGAGGCTCTGGCGAAGCGGCTTGTCTGTATGACTGTAAATGAACCGTTTTGCCGGATGCTTGCAGATAAATCGGGCAAAGGAACTGGAACCTTTGCTCGATTTATTGGTATACTCAGGCAGATAAGTAATAAGTAATAGTTTTGTTAAGAATTATTTTATAACATTTTCAAGATTTTACAGCGACTTTTAGTTGATTTTGTGGTATTATGATGGGTGGAGACGATGTGATAGCACGGATCTGCCAAAACATCGTTGAAACAAAAATCAGGCATAGAAAGTCAGTATTGAAAGGAAAAAGATACATCATGAGCGAAATTTTCACTTTAGGTATCGACGTAGGCTCTACAGCTTCCAAATGTATCATCCTGAAGGATGGCAAGGAGATCGTAGGTAAGTCTCTGATTGACGTTGGAGCAGGTACCAGCGGTCCAAGCCGTGCCATCGAGGCAGTTCTGGAAGATGCAGGCCTCAAGAAAGAAGATATGGCATTCACACTGGCTACCGGTTATGGACGTACATCTCTGATGGACGGAATTGCCGATAAGCAGATGAGTGAGCTGTCATGTCATGCAAAGGGCGCTTATTTCCTTTTCCCGAAGGTTCATACCGTAATTGACATCGGCGGTCAGGACGTGAAGGTTCTTCGCGTTGAGGACGGTGTCATGACAAACTTCCAGATGAACGATAAGTGTGCAGCCGGAACCGGAAGATTCCTGGATGTTATGGCTCGCGTTCTCGAAGTTGAGGTAAGTGATCTAGGCCGTCTTGGCGCTATGTCCAAGAAGCAGGTAGGAATCAGTTCCACCTGTACGGTTTTTGCAGAGAGTGAGGTTATAAGCCAGTTGTCGATGGGAACGGATAAATGTGATATTATTGCCGGTATTCATCGTTCAGTGGCTCATCGTGTCACGGGTCTTGCCCACCGAATCGGTGTAGTGCCGGATGTCGTTATGACAGGCGGTGTGGCTCAGAACCAGGGCGTAGTAGATGCGCTTGAGGCTGAGCTTGGCGTAAAGATTTGTACATCCCCGCTGACACAGTATAACGGCGCGCTTGGCGCAGCCCTGATGGCATATCAGGTAGCCAGCCGTCAGAAGTAACTAAGTTAATTTTTAAGAATGGAGGATAATTATTATGGCAAAACAAGTTAGTCCTGGTGTTCTTGCGCTTCGTAAAGTCGTAGATGACGTACACAAAGAGGCGCGTGAGGCCAAAGCAAGAGGCGAGTTAGTTGGATGGTCTTCTTCCAAATTCCCGTGTGAGCTTGCAGCAGCATTTGATTTACACGTTATGTATCCGGAGAACCAGGCAGCTGGTATCGCAGCTAACCGTTACGGTGAGCTGATGTGCCAGGCAGCTGAGGATCTTGGATATGACAACGATATCTGCGGTTACGCTCGTATCAGCCTTGCATATGCAGCTGGTGTACGTGTATCCCGTAAGTATGATCCGGAGACTGGTGAATACATCATCGATCCGAGCACAGGTAAACCATTAAAAGATGCTGACGGCAACGTAGTGATGGGTGAAGACGGAAAACCGAAGAAGGATCCGAAGACTCAGACTCCGTATCTGCAGCTGGACAACCTGCTTGAGATTGAAAAACTCCCGGATGGTCCGGAAAAAGAGAAACGTCTTGAGGCTATTTCTCCGATTCGTCAGATGCGTATTCCGCAGCCGGATTTCGTTCTTTGCTGCAACAACATCTGTAACTGTATGACAAAATGGTATGAGAACATCGCTCGTATGTGTAACATTCCGCTGATCATGATCGATATCCCGTACAACAATACAGTAGAAGTTCATGATGAGAATGTTAAATACGTTCGCGCTCAGTTCGACAAAGCGATCAAACAGCTGGAAGAGCTGACAGGCAAGAAGTTCGACGAGAAGAAGTTCGAGCAGGCTTGTGCAAACGCTAACCGTACCGCTAAGGCTTGGCTGAAAGTCTGTGATTTCCTGCAGTACAAACCGGCTCCATACAGTGGATTTGACCTGTTCAACCACATGGCAGACGTTGTAACTGCACGTGCTACTGTAGCTGCTGGTGATGCTTTTGAATTACTTGCAAAAGACCTGGAAGAGACAGTTAAGAAGGGTGAGACCACAACTCCGTTCCCGGAGAAATACCGTGTTATGTTCGAGGGTATTCCGTGCTGGCCGAAACTGCCGGCTCTGTTCAAACCGCTGAAGACCCACGGTGTAAACGTTACTGCCGTTGTATATGCTCCGGCATTCGGTTTCGTTTACAACAACATCGATGAGATGGCTCGTGCTTACTACAAAGCTCCGAACTCTGTCTGCATCGAGCAGGGTGTTGACTGGCGTGAAGGCATCTGCCGTGACAACAAGGTAGATGGCGTTCTGGTTCACTACAACAGAAGCTGTAAACCGTGGAGTGGTTACATGGCTGAGATGCAGCGTCGCTTTACTGCTGACCTGGGTATCCCGTGTGCTGGTTTCGACGGCGATCAGGCTGACCCGCGTAACTTCAATGCTGCTCAGTACGAGACTCGTGTAGAGGGTCTGGTTGAGGCAATGGAAGCAAATAAGCAGGCAAAGGAGGCTAAATAACCATGAGTGTTAACGCATTATTAGAAGAATTTAAGGTAAAAGCTGCAACTCCGAAGCAGCAGCTTGCTGAATATAAAGCTCAGGGCAAAAAAGTAGTTGGTGTTCTTCCTTACTACGCTCCGGAAGAGCTTGTATATGCCGCTGGTATCGTTCCGATGGGTATGTGGGGTTCCAACACTAAGACCATCAGCCGTGCAAAAGAGTACTGCGCTACTTTCTACTGCACCATCGCTCAGTTAGCTCTGGAGATGCTGCTGGATGGAACTATGGATCAGTTAGACGGTATTATCACACCTACTATCTGTGATACTCTTCGTCCGATGAGCCAGAACTTCCGTGTAGCTATGGGCGACAAGATGAAAGTTATCTTCTTAGCTCATCCGCAGAACCGTTTCGAAGAGTTTGGTCTTCAGTTCTGTATCGATCAGTACAACCATGTTAAAGCAGATCTGGAAGAAATCGCAGGCAGAAAAATTACGGATGCTGATATCCAGGATGCTATCGTTGTATACAACAAGAGCCGTGCAGCTCGCCGTGAGTTCGTAAAACTGGCTAACGAGCACTGTGATGTTATCACACCAACCAAACGTTCCGCAGTTCTGAAGGCATTCTACTTCATGGAGAAGCCGGAGTACACTGCAAAGCTTGTCGAGCTGAACGCAGAGCTGGCTAAACTTCCTGTCTGTGACTGGAAGGGAACCAAGGTTGTTACCTCCGGTATTATCTGTGATAATCCGAAGCTGCTTTCTATCTTCGAAGAGAACAACATCGCTATCGCTGCAGATGATGTGGCACACGAGACACGTTCCTTCCGTGTAGATGCTCCGGAAGACGAGCTGGATCCGGTTAGAGCACTGGCTAAACAGTTCGCTAACATCGATTACGAAGTACTTCTGTACGATCCGGAATCTGACAAGAACCGTCGTGGTGAGTTCGTAGCTAACATGGTTAAAGAGAGCGGCGCTCAGGGTCTGGTACTGTTTATGCAGCAGTTCTGTGATCCGGAGGAGATGGAGTATCCATACCTGAAGAAAGCTCTGAACGATGCAGGCGTTCCGCACATCAAACTGGGTATCGACCAGCAGATGAGAGACTTCGGTCAGGCAAGCACTGCTATTCAGGCATTCGCTGACGTTCTTGCACTTCAGAAATAATAGAAGATTCGTTTGGGAAACTGAATGATGAGATAGAAACGCCCCCGCAGGAGATTTTCTTGCGGGGGCGTTTGTTTGGTGCGCCTAGCGGCATACATTTATTTATTCCTTAGTGGAGTCAGAAGAACTATTATTTGCAATTTGCTCATCCGTCACAGACCCCTGGCGGTAGCCGCTGCCTGGTTCCTGTTTGGAGTTCTTCTTTGGAGCATCCGGCTTTTTGTCTCCGGAAGTAGAAGAGGTTTCTTTGGACGGACCGGAGCTTCCGGAATTGCTGTGGCTGCCGGAGCTTCCGTTGGAATTGCTGCTATCATCGCTGGAAGAATCTTCGGATGAGCCGGTGCTGGAGTCAGAGCTTCCGGAATCTGGCGTCCTGCTGGAGCTGGTGGCTGTTTTTTTTGCCTTTTTGGAGGAGCCGTTCTGGAAATCGTCCCAGCTTTCGTTATCGGATTCATTGGAAGCCGCGGTCTGGCGGATCTGAGCGATGCCGTTTACCGTCCAGGCACCGTCTGCGTTTACATTGTAGCCGTCCGGCGTCGTGGTGGAGGTTAGAAGCCAGCCTTCGGCGTCGAAATAGTAGCATTCGCTGACGCCGTCCTGGTTGCCGTCGATCCAGCGCCAGCCATTTGCCGCCCAGGTGTTGTCACCGTTGTCGTACCACCAGCGGGCGGCATTGTCACCAGCTCCATTTTTCCAGCTTCCTGCCATCGCCGGGAAAGCGGCGGAGAGGGAGAGAAGACCGGTTGTTAAGCCTGCTAAAAATAAGCGTTTATTAATCATAAAGTGAAATCTCCTTTATTTCTCCTGCTTAAATGTATGTCCCATATAATAGGACAATTCTGCCGCACTGTGGCGGACCTGATCCTGCAGGTGCAGAAGATGTGTGTCATCTTCAATACGGGAATACGGTGCGATGATTCCGACCGAAGCGGAAATGCGTCCGTCAATACCGTAAATGGGAGCACCGATCCCGACTGCATCCGGGACGTATTCGCCGTGGGAAACGGCAATGCCCTTTTCACGGATGGTGCGGAGTTCTTCTGCCAATTCTGCGGGATCCGCCTTTGGAAATGCCTCAGGACGGTTTAAGCGTGTGTCCAGATAGCGGCGGATGTATTCGTCGCTCTGGAAAGCCAGAAGCGCTTTGCGGATCGCACCGCAGTGCAGATCCATCTCATAGCCAAATTCTTCGACGACCTTGAGGTGGTTCGGACCGTCCGTTTTGTCAAGTACCAGTCCCTTGTCGCCAACCTGGATGATCAGATAGGAATCCTCACGGGTACAGTAGGAGAGGTTCTTGAGAATCGGAAGCGCCGCATCCTGAATCCGCACATTGTCAGCCGCCGCCCGACCGAGAGAGATGAGGGCGGGACCAAGCTGGTAGGTGTGCGCGTGTTCATCGCGGATCACGTATTTTTTTTCACAAAATGTCTGCAAAATCCGGTGGATTGTGCTGGGCGGAAGCCCGGTTGATTCGGAAAGTTCTGCGATGGAATATTTGTGGTTGGCTTCTTTTAAAAGTTCCAGAAGTTCCATCGCGCGGAGAAGACTTTGTATCATGCAAAGAATCCTCCTGTGTTATTCTGTGATTTCCTCAACCGTCACGGTTGTGCTGTCATCCGGGGCTGCGTCGGAATCTTCTTTCTCGGAAGAAGATTCGCCGTCCTCGGAAACCGGAGCATCTGCGCGGACGGTTTCTGTTTTGACTGGTTCTTCGGAAGAGACATCTGCATCAGCCGGAGCTTTTTCGCTTTCCTCAGAATGTTCAGAAGTTTCCTCTGGAGTCTCAGCCGGAGCTTCCTTTTTCTCCGGATTTAAGGAAACATAGCTGCGTTCGGAGGCAGCTGTATCAGAAGCCTTGGAAGCTTCTTTATCGCCGGCATCGTCAAAATCATCGAAATCATCTTCAAAGTCGTGGAAATCCTCATCCAGTTCCTTGTGGAATGATTTATACTGTAAGACGTAAGAAACACCAGCTGCTGCAGCGCCGACGATAGCTGCCAGTGTCAGTAATTTACCAAAATGTTTTTTTGCCATGGTTGATACTCCTCTCTATACGATTCGATATCCTTATTGTAATACGAAACGCCTAAAAAATAAAGGGAATCTTTTGTGAACAACGGGAAGTGTGTGAATCACGTGTTACGGGGTACGTATGCGTGAACAGTAACACAGGGGCGGTAATTATGTACAGGAAGCATGAGAAAAATGCTTGTTGTCATACCGGAAATCATGTAGAATAAAATTATATATTTGCTAGGTGGTGATAAAAATAAAATGATGAATTTGAATACAAAGATGACGGCGCAGGAATTGGAACAAATGATTGCACAGATGGAAAGGATATTTACGGTTGTACGTATTTTAGATAAAGATCTACTCCATAAGATGGACGTGAGGAACGGGGAACTCCGATCCGAGGACTGCAAATGCTATTCGTTCTGGGAAAAAGGAAAGAATTGTGCGGCACAGCGCGCGCTTGCGATGAAGGGACAGTGCATGAAGCTTGAATTTATCGGTCTGAAGATGTATCAGGTCATCGCGAAGTATCTGGAGGTGGATGGAGTTCCCTGTGTGGTGGAGATGATTTCCTGTCTGGATGATGAGACACTTCTTGACGCAGAGGGAAGAGAAGCACTCGTTAAGAAATTTGCACACTACAGGCGCGAGCTGTATGCGGATGCACTGACGAGGAGCTACAGCCGGAGATATTTTGAAGATCAGTTAAAAGAGCAGCGGATGGATGCCGGTATCGCGATGCTCGATCTGGATGATTTTAAGACCTACAATGATATATATGGGCATGTGGCGGGCGATAAAGTGCTGGTGACGGTGTCGGCGGCGATTATAAGCTGTATCCGTAAGACGGACCGCTTGGTGCGTTATGGCGGGGATGAATTCCTGCTTGTGATGCCGGGCATCAGTCTGGAGGCATTTGTTGAGAAGCTGCATCGGATACAGGATTTGATCTGCAACATGAGTGTTGAAGGATATCCGCAACTGAAATTGTCAGTCAGCATCGGCGGTACGCTGACGAACGGGGAGACAGTCGGGAAGGCGATGTGCCGGGCGGACGAATTTATGTATCAGGCGAAGACCTCCAAGAACATGATTGTGACTGAGAAAGATGGACAGTGGACACCGGAGGAGATCGTGGCAGCCGGGCGGCGCAATGCGAGTCGTTACCGCATTTTGATCGTGGACGATTCGGAGATGAACCGTATGATTCTCTCAGAAATGCTGAAAGGCGAATTCGAGATTCTGGAGGCAGAAAATGGTTCAGCATGTCTCGACATGCTGAACCGTTATGAGACGAAGATTTCCCTGATTCTTCTCGATATCGTCATGCCGGGGATGAACGGCTTCGGGGTTCTGGAATACATGAACCGCAACAACCTGATCGGGGATATCCCGGTTATCATGATTTCGGGCGAAGATTCGGGCGAGGTCATCAAGCAGGCGTATGAGTGGGGAGTTTCTGATTATATCAAGCGCCCGTTCGATATGGAGGTTGTACACCGGCGTGTCTTAAATACGATCAAATTGTATGCGAAACAGCGCCGCCTGGTGGCAATGGTGACGAACCAGGTTTTTGAGAAAGAGAAGAATAGCCGGATGCTGATCAGTGTTCTGAGCGAGATCGTGGAATTTCGAAATGGCGAGAGCGGTATGCACGTACTCAATATTAATATATTGACGACGATGATTCTGGAACAGCTCGTCAAGAAGACGGACAAATATCCCTTGTCCTGGTCGAACCGGATGCTGATCAGCACGGCATCATCCCTGCATGACATCGGAAAGATCGGAATTGACGAGAAGATTTTGAATAAACCGGGTCGTCTGACGCCGGAGGAGCGTAAGATCATGGAAAAACATACAGTGATCGGTGCGGACATGCTTGCGAATCTTCAGATGTATGAGGATGAGCCGCTGATGAAAGTGGCGTACCAGATCTGCCGTTGGCACCATGAGCGCTATGATGGAAAAGGATATCCAGATGGTCTAAAAGGGGAGGAGATCCCGATCTCAGCGCAGGTGGTGGCGCTGGCGGATGTGTATGATGCGCTGACAAGTGAGCGCGTCTATAAAAAGGCTTATTCTCATGAGGAGGCGGTGCAGATGATCTGCAACGGAGAGTGTGGTACATTTAACCCGCTCCTGCTTGAGTGCCTGTGTGAGATTCAGGATCCTATTAAAAAGGAGCTGCAGGAGGCAGCATACCGGAGTGAGATGAGTGATCCGGAGCGAAAAAATAAGAAATTTGAACATTATGACAATTCACAGAAGAAGTTTTTCGGCGCGGTGACGCAGGCGATTGAAAAAGAGTATGGAACTGCGGGCGAGGAGCTGAGCCGTATGAAAACTGAGGAAGAGAAATAACAGGAGGCTGTCATGACAATTCAGGAATGCTACAAAGAAATGGGCGGGGATTTTGAAGGAGTTCAGAAACGCTTTGGAGGTGTGGCGCTGGTGGAAAAATTTGCCATCAAGTTTCTGAGCGATTCCAGCTTTCAGGATCTGGAGAATGGATTAAAAGAAAAGGATGCGGAGAAAGCATTCCGCGCGGCACATACCCTGAAAGGAATCTGTCTGAACCTGGGCTTTGATGCCTTCTATGAGGTAAGCGCAGCGCTGACCGAAAAACTGAGAGGCAGAGAACTGACCGGATACGAGGCAGATTTTGCATCGGTAAAAGAGTGTTATGAGAAAACGGTTGCGGCGATTAAGGCATTTGAGGAGAGCAATTAATAGAACGGGGAGAAATGGAATATTTCAGTTCTCCCCGTAAAATTTACTAAAATTTTAGCACTCAACACTTGACGGTGCTAACAGAACGTGTTATAACATACTTCGTAAGAAGAAGATACATATCTGATTACGAAAGAAAAGCAATCAGATGGAATAAATTTGGATGGATAAGGAGGAGCCAATAATGAAGTTAACACCATTATTTGACAGAGTTGTATTAAAGCAGTTAGTTGCAGAGGAGACGACCAAATCAGGTATCGTTCTTCCGGGTCAGGCAAAAGAGAAACCGCAGCAGGCAGAGGTAATCGCGGTTGGTCCTGGCGGAGTGGTAGATGGAAAAGAAATCACGATGCAGGTAAAGGTTGGCGATAAAGTTATCTATTCGAAATACTCAGGCACAGAAGTTGAGCTGGACAATGAGAAATATGTCATTGTAAAACAGAATGATATTCTGGCTGTTATCGGTTAATCGATGGGCAGGATGTCTGGAAGACAGATGCTGATCGGAACGTTTATTCAAGAAAATTATGGAGGTTGATAACCATGGCAAAGGAAATTAAATATGGCGTAGAAGCCAGAAAAGCCCTGGAAGCGGGCGTAAATCAGTTAGCAGATACCGTAAGAGTTACATTAGGACCGAAAGGCAGAAACGTAGTTCTGGATAAATCCTTCGGCGCTCCGCTCATTACCAACGATGGTGTGACCATTGCGAAGGAGATCGAGCTGGCAGACCCGTTTGAGAACATGGGCGCACAGCTGGTGAAGGAAGTAGCAACCAAGACCAACGATGCAGCTGGTGATGGTACTACAACCGCAACCGTTCTGGCCCAGGCGATGATCAACGAAGGTATGAAGAACCTGGCAGCAGGTGCTAACCCGATCATTATGAGAAAGGGTATGAAGAAAGCCACAGATGCAGCCGTAGAGGCAATCAAAGGCATGAAGAAGGACGTTAAGAGCCAGGCAGATATCGCAAGAGTCGCTGCTATCTCTTCCGCTGATGAGGAAGTAGGCCAGATGGTAGCAGACGCGATGGAGAAGGTTTCCAAAGACGGCGTTATTACCATTGAAGAGTCCAAGACTATGAAGACTGAGCTTGATCTGGTAGAAGGCATGCAGTTTGACCGTGGCTATGTATCTGCATACATGGCAACTGATATGGAGAAGATGGAAGCCGTTCTGGACGATCCGTACATCTTAATTACCGATAAGAAGATCTCCAACATTCAGGAGATTCTGCCGCTGCTGGAACAGCTGGTACAGTCTGGTTCCAAGCTGCTCATCATCGCTGAGGACATTGAGGGTGAGGCGCTGACCACCCTGATTGTCAATAAGCTGAGAGGTACTTTCACCGTTGTTGGTGTGAAGGCTCCGGGTTACGGCGATAGAAGAAAAGAAATGTTAAAGGATATTGCAATCCTGACTGGCGGTACTGTTATTTCCGAGGAACTGGGACTTGAATTAAAGGATACCACCATGGATCAGCTTGGTCGTGCGAAATCCGTTAAAGTTCAGAAAGAGAACACCATCATCGTAGATGGCTGCGGCGATAAGAAAGCCATCGCAGACCGTGTGGCTCAGATTAAGGCTCAGATTGAGGAAACCACTTCTGATTTTGACCGTGAGAAACTGCAGGAGAGACTGGCTAAGATGGCTGGCGGCGTAGCCGTTATCCGTGTTGGTGCAGCGACCGAGGCTGAGATGAAGGAAGCTAAGATGCGTATGGAAGATGCCCTGTCCGCAGCAAAGGCAGCTGTTGAGGAAGGCATCATCGCAGGCGGCGGATCTGCATATGTTCACGCAGCAGCAGAAGTTCAGAAGGTAGTAGACGGACTGGAAGGCGACGAGAAGACCGGCGGCCGTATCGTCCTGAAAGCTCTGGAAGCTCCGCTGTTCCACATCGCAGCAAACGCAGGTCTGGAAGGCTCTGTTATCATCAACAAGGTAAAAGAGTCCCCGGTAGGCGTAGGTTACGATGCTTACAATGAGGAATACGTAGATATGGTAGAAGCAGGCATCCTGGATCCGGCAAAGGTAACCAGAAGTGCCCTGCAGAACGCAACCAGCGTTGCATCTACCCTGCTTACAACCGAGTCTGCAGTTGCCAACATCAAAGAAGATGCACCGGCAGGTCCGGCAGCAGGCGCTGGCATGGGCGGCATGATGTAAGTAAGAGAGCCGGAAAATGGCGGAAGATGTTACATCAGAGATGCAGTATCGAATGTAGAAAATAAAAATGGTAATTTATAGAAAGAATCTCTGACAGGCAGCTGCCAGGGGAGAGAAGGACTGCTATGCGAAGGTGTGGCAGTCCTTCTTTTTGGGTGAAAAAATTGGCAGGGAAATGAGGCTAAGGATGACTGCATTATTAATACTTATCTGATTGGTATTATTTATAAGATATGCTAATTAAATGGCGTAAGTAAATTCTATCGTCAACCCCTTTATTCTCCGGTTGACATATTTCAAAAAACTTGCTAAAATCAATTATTAACATCAGACAGTTTTCAATGTCCGGTGTTTAAAATTTACGAAAGTGAGGGTAATATAATGGGTAAGATTATTGGCGATGGCATTACATTTGATGATGTCCTGCTTGTGCCGTCCTATTCTGAGGTTATTCCGAATCAGGTAAACCTGACGACACATCTGACCAAGAAGATTCAGCTGAACATCCCCCTGATGAGTGCCGGCATGGATACGGTTACAGAGCACCGCATGGCGATTGCAATGGCAAGACAGGGTGGAATTGGTATTATTCACAAGAACATGTCGATCGAGGCGCAGGCTGAGGAGGTCGATAAAGTAAAACGTTCTGAGAATGGTGTAATCACTGACCCGTTTTATTTATCCCCAGAGCATACATTAAAGGATGCGGATGAGCTGATGGGCAAGTTCCGGATTTCCGGTGTTCCGATCACAGAGGGAAGAAAACTGGTTGGTATTATCACAAACCGTGACCTCAAGTTCGAGGAAGATTTCTCCAAGAAGATTAAAGAGTGCATGACTTCTGAGCATCTGGTTACCGCTCCGGAGGGCATTACCCTGACGGAGGCAAAGAAGATTCTTGCCAAGGCACGTGTCGAGAAGCTTCCGATCGTGGACAAGGATTTTAACCTCAAGGGTCTTATTACTATCAAGGATATTGAGAAACAGATCAAGTATCCGTTCTCTGCAAAGGATGCACAGGGACGTCTGCTCTGCGGTGCGGCAGTAGGTATCACTGCAAACGTGCTGGATCGTGTGGAAGCCTTGGTGAAAGCAAAAGTAGACGTAGTTGTTCTCGACTCTGCACATGGACATTCTGAGAATGTTCTTCACTGTGTCAGAATGATCAAGGAAGCATATCCGGATCTGCAGGTAATAGCAGGTAACGTAGCGACCGGAGAGGCAACAAAAGCTCTCATCGAGGCAGGCGTTGACGCGGTCAAGGTTGGTATCGGACCGGGTTCCATCTGTACGACCCGTGTTGTAGCAGGTATCGGCGTTCCGCAGATCACCGCTGTTATGGACTGCTACGCAGTTGCCAAAGAGTACGGCATTCCGATCATCGCAGACGGCGGTATCAAGTATTCTGGCGATCTGACGAAGGCGATCGCAGCAGGCGGCAGCGTCTGCATGATGGGTTCCATGTTTGCAGGATGCGATGAGAGCCCGGGAACTTTTGAGCTGTACCAGGGAAGAAAATACAAAGTATACCGCGGCATGGGTTCCATCGCAGCGATGGAGAACGGCAGCAAGGATCGTTACTTCCAGAGCGATGCGAAGAAACTCGTTCCGGAGGGTGTAGAAGGACGTGTTGCATACAAGGGAATGGTAGAAGATACCGTATTCCAGATGCTCGGCGGTCTGCGTGCTGGTATGGGTTACTGCGGCGCATCGGATATTCCGACTCTTCAGGAGACCGGACGTTTCATCAAGATTTCCGCAGCATCCTTAAAAGAGAGCCATCCGCATGATATCCACATCACAAAAGAGGCTCCGAACTACAGCGTGGATGAATAAAAATTGGATAGCATAAGCAATCGATAAGATTGTAAACGATATAAAAGCGGCGTTTCTGCTTCAGCAGGGATGCCGCTTTTTTGGCGGGTTACTGTTCACGCATACGTGTCCAGTGACGGAATTTGCCGTGGCTTCGCATTTAAATACGGCAAATTCCTGCTGCCACCACGTTTTCTTACGGCACTTTCGGTTCCAAAAGTGCCTACCCGTGAACAGTAACTTTGGCGGATTCTTTTTCTCAAACTCTTGTGAAAAAACCGGGGATACGTTATAATGATACATTAGAATAGTAGAAATATAACAATTATGCAGGAAAGACTGTGGATATTCAGAAAACGATTGCAGCGGATTACGAAAGGGATATTTGCGATACCGAGGCAGCAAATCGGGCGTATCAGACGGATAGAAACAGGTAACAGGAGGATTAGTATGACCAGAAGAGAACTGAGAGAACATTGCTTTAAGCTGCTTTTCTGTGCGGATTTTTACCCGACGGATGAGATGCAGGAGCAGGTGGATGTATATTTTACAGAGCCGAAAGAGGAGGACGATGTTCCGAGCGGAATCGGCGATATCATCCATAATCCGATGTTAGACACCTTTGACGGCGGATACGTAAAGAGCAAGGTTGAGAAGATTCTGGATGTGCTTCCGGAGCTTGACAAGGCAATCGATGGGGTTGCACAGGGATGGACTACCCGCCGTATGGGCAAGGTGGAACTGACGATCCTGCGCCTGGCATTATACGAGATCAAGCACGATGACGATGTACCGGAGAAGGTAGCGATCAATGAGGCGGTCGAGCTGGCGAAGAAGTTCGGCGGCGATGATTCACCGGCATTTATCAACGGCATTTTAGCGAAGCTGGTATAAGCGATGGCTGGCGTATATTCGGTTTCGCAGGTTAATGCATACATTAAAAATATGTTCGCACAGGACTTTGCCCTGAACCGGATTTCGGTCAAGGGCGAGGTTTCTAACTGCAAATATCATACGTCCGGTCATATTTATTTTACCTTGAAAGACGGTCTGGGAGCGATGCAGGCAGTTATGTTTGCCAGTAGGCGGAAGGGACTTACGTTCCGTCTGGAAGAAGGACAGCAGGTGGTCGTCAAGGGCAGTATCGAAGTGTATGAGCGGGATGGAAGATACCAGCTCTATGCCAGCGAGATCACGCTGGACGGCACGGGCGATTTATTCCGGCGCTTTGAAAAACTGAGAAATGAATTAGAAGAAATGGGGATGTTTTCCCCGGAATATAAAACGCCGATCCCAAAGTATGCAAAAACGGTCGGTATCGTGACGGCGAGCACCGGCGCAGCAATCCGGGATATTATCAATATCTCGGGACGGCGGAACCCTTACGTGCAGCTTGTCCTCTGCCCGGCACTGGTGCAGGGAGCAGGGGCAGCGCCGAGTATCGTGCGGGCGATCCAGACCCTGGATGCGCTGCATCTGGATGTGCTGATCGTCGGGCGCGGAGGCGGTTCGATTGAGGATCTGTGGGCGTTCAATGAGGAGAGTGTGGCGCGGGCGATTTTTGCGTGCCGGACGCCGGTAATCTCGGCGGTCGGGCATGAGACAGACGTTACGATCGCGGACTATGTGGCGGATCTGCGTGCCCCGACTCCTTCGGCGGCGGCAGAACTGGCGGTTTTTGATTACCACCTGTTTGAGCAGCAGTGCATTGCGGCGGCACAGCAGATGACGAAGCGGATGGAGCAGAAGGCGGAGCAGTATGCCTATCGCCTGGAGCAGTTTCGTCTGCGCCTGCAGCTTCACAGTCCGCAGAGTCAGTTAAATGAGAGACGGCAGTATCTGGAAGATGCGAGAGTTAAGATGGCGCGCCAGATGGAGAAAAAGGTGTCCGATCTGCGCCATCGTCTGGAACTGGTGTGCAGCCGGATGGATGGTCTCTCCCCGTTAAAAAAGATAAGCGGCGGATATGGGTTCGTGACGGATGCAGATGGAAAACGTGTGGAGACAGTGACAGGATTGCAAGCTGGGGATACGCTGACCGTCCGTCTGCCGGATGGACGCGTGGAGGCAGAGATCCGGGAGGTTTATCAGGAAAACCTGCCTGGGTAAAAAAGTGGTTCATTGTGTTGCGTGTGAATCATAACAGAGAGATTTGAGAACACGTTTTCTTTCAGGAAAGATTCCGAGAGTATATTAGATAAAACAGGAGGCAGGATCGATGGAAGAAAATAAGGAAGAACTTTCGATCGAGGAAATGTTTGACCGTCTGGATGGCATTATGCGGACGCTGGAGGACAGCCGCAGCACGCTGGAAGAATCGTTTGCGTCGTATGAGGCGGGAATGCGTCTGGTCCGCGCCTGCAGTGAAAAGATAGATAAGGTTGAAAAACAGATTATGGTCGTAAACGGCGAGGAGACGGAGGCGTGACAGAGATGGAAAATGCAAAGGAACGGCTGGCACAGGCAGTCAAGGAAGCGGAAGAGATTGTATATTCTTATCTTCCGGCAGAGGAAGGGCATCAGAAAACGATCTTTGAAGCGATGAATTACAGCGTGAAGGCAGGCGGCAAACGCCTTCGTCCGATTCTGATGCGTGAGGTATATCGTCTGTTTGGCGGTCAGGGAAAAGAGATTGAGCCGCTGATGGCGGCGATCGAGATGATTCATACATCTTCCCTGATTCATGACGATCTTCCATGTATGGACAATGACGAGTACCGACGTGGAAAAAAGACGACCTGGGTTGCATATGGGTATGATATGGCAGTTCTGGCGGGAGATGCCCTTCTGATCTACGCGATCGAGACGGCGGCAAAGGCATTTGCGATGACGCCGGATGCGGCAAAGGTGGGACGTTGTATCCAGATTTTATCCGAAAAAACGGGTATTTACGGCATGATCGGCGGTCAGACGGTGGATGTGGAACTGACGAATCAGCCGATTCCGAAGGATAAGCTGGATTTTATCTACCGTTTAAAGACGGGAGCACTTTTGGAGGCTTCGATGGTGATCGGAGCCGTGATGGCGGGCGCGAGCGAAGCTGAGTGCGGGACAGTAGAGCGTATGGCGGCGGCGATCGGTCTGGCGTTCCAGATCCAGGATGATATTCTCGACGTTACCAGCAGCCAGGAGGTGCTTGGAAAACCGGTTCTGAGCGATGAGAAAAACAATAAAACCACTTATGTGACATTGGAGGGAATCGAGAAATCGAAGCATGATGTCAAACAGCTTTCGGAGACGGCGGTTGATATCCTCTATTCCCTGCCTGGAAAGAATGAATTCCTCGAAGAGCTGATCGAGATGCTGGTCAGCCGTGAAAAATAAAAAATCCAATCGAAGACCGGGGACGACAGCGGATGTGGAAAACGGTTTGGGGGATGAAAGAATGGTATTAGATACGATAAAAGGACCGGAGGATGTAAAACGGTTGAGCGAGGAAGAACGCAAGGAACTGGCGGCGGAAATCCGCGAGTTTCTGATCGAGACGACAAGCCGGACAGGCGGTCATTTGGCGTCCAATTTAGGCGTGGTGGAACTGACGATTGCAATGTTCTGCGCGCTGAATCTTCCGAAGGATAAGATTATCTGGGATGTAGGGCACCAGTCCTATACGCACAAGATTTTAAGCGGGCGGAAGGATAATTTTGATGGACTGCGCCAGTATGGGGGCTTGAGCGGTTTCCCGAAGCGGAAGGAAAGCCCGTTTGATGCGTTCGACACGGGACACAGCTCGACTTCGATTTCGGCGGGGCTTGGTATGGCACAGGGGCGAGATCTGCTGGGCGAGGATTATTCGATCGTTTCCGTCATCGGGGACGGCGCGCTGACCGGCGGCATGGCGTATGAGGCGCTCAACAATGCGGGACGGCTCAAGACGAATTTTATTATTGTTTTAAATGATAATAATATGTCCATTTCGGAAAATGTCGGCGGTATGTCGCGGTATCTGAATAATCTTCGTGCAGATGAGGGCTACAATCTGTTGAAGAAGAATGTGGCGGGCACGTTATCGCGGATCCCGATGATCGGTTCGGATCTGGTCGGCACGCTGCTCCGGACAAAGAACAGCATCAAGCAGCTTCTGATTCCGGGCATGTGGTTTGAAAATATGGGAATCACGTATCTGGGACCGGTGGATGGACATGATATTAAGGGGTTGATCCGTATTTTCAGCGAGGCGAAAAAGATCAACCGCGCGGTGCTGATCCATGTGATTACGAAAAAGGGCAAGGGATACCGTCCGGCGGAGAAGAATCCGTCGGCATTTCACGGAGTTGAACCATTTGATATTGAAACGGGAAAACCGCTCCGGAAAAAGGAACATCCGGGCTATACAGATGTATTTTCCAGAGAAATCTGCCGTCTGGCAACGGAAAATCCGAAGATCGTGGCGGTGACAGCGGCGATGCCGGATGGAACGGGGCTCAAACGGTTCTCGAAAGAATATCCGGACCGCTTTTTCGATGTGGGAATCGCGGAGGAACACGCGGTTACCTCGGCGGCAGGTATGGCGGCAGCCGGTCTGAAACCGGTGGTGGCGGTGTATTCGTCCTTTTTACAGAGGGCATATGATCAGGTCATTCACGATGTCTGTATCCAGAATCTTCCGGTTGTGTTCTGCGTGGATCGCGCGGGACTGGTCGGAAGCGATGGGGAGACACATCAGGGTATTTTTGATCTGACATTCCTCTCCTCTGTGCCGAATATGAGCGTGATGGCGCCGAAGAACCGCTGGGAACTGGAAAAGATGCTGCAGTTTGCTATCTCCTACGATGGACCGATTGCGATCCGTTATCCGAGGGGCGAGGCGTACCGGGGCTTGAAAGAATTTCTGGCACCGGTCGAGTATGGCGTCAGCGAGATGTTGTATGAGGAGAGAGGGACGGCGCTTCTGGCAGTCGGAAGCATGGTCAGCACGGCAGAGCATATCCGGGAGAAATTAAAGAGTGCCGGGCAGCCGTGTACGCTGGTCAACGGGCGGTTTGTGAAACCGATGGATACCGACGTGATCGACCATCTGGCTGGAACGCATCATACGATCGTGACACTGGAGGAAAATGTCCTGCGCGGCGGTTACGGCGAGCGGGTGACGGATTATGTACAGAAGCATTATCCGCAGATCAAGGTAGTTAATATAGCGTTGCCGGATGCCTACGTCGAACACGGAAATGTGTCGGTGCTCCGGAATGAGCTGGGAATTGACAGTGATTCGATTCTGGCGCAGCTGAAACGTGAAGGTGTGCTGCAGACTGACGCGGAAGCATGATGGGAAACAAAAGAGTGGCAGCAGCGGAAGGAAGAACATAGAATGAAAGAACGGTTAGATGTACTTCTCGTCAAGAGAGGTCTGGCAGAATCCCGTGAGAAGGCGAAAGCGATCATCATGTCCGGGATTGTATATGTAGAAGATCAGAAAGAAGACAAGGCGGGTACGACCTTCGATGAAAATGCGAAGATCGAGGTACGTGGATCTACCTTAAAATATGTGAGCCGCGGAGGTCTGAAACTGGAGAAGGCGATGACGCATTTCGGAGTGACGCTGGATCGAAAGGTCTGTATGGATGTCGGCGCGTCCACAGGTGGATTTACCGACTGTATGCTGCAGAATGGCGCGGTCAAGGTGTTTTCGGTCGATGTAGGACATGGACAGCTGGCGTGGAAACTTCGCAATGATCCGCGTGTGGTCTGCATGGAGAAGACAAACATCCGTTATGTGACACCGGAGGATATTGGCGAGCCGGTAGATTTCTCTTCGATCGACGTTTCCTTTATTTCCCTGACGAAGGTTTTAGGTCCGGTAAAGGAGATTTTAAGTCCGGGCGGTGAGGTGGTTGCACTGATCAAGCCGCAGTTCGAGGCGGGACGTGAGAAAGTCGGAAAGAAGGGCGTTGTCCGCGAGAAGAGCACGCATCTGGAGGTCATCCAGATGGTGATGGCGTATGCGGCGGAGATCGGTTTTGAGATCCGGAATCTGGAATTTTCCCCGATCAAGGGACCGGAGGGAAATATCGAGTACCTCCTGTATCTGCATAAACCGGAGCAGGCATCGGAGGAAACTGTGACTGGTGAGGAAGCACTTGCAAAAGCGGAAAAAGAGTGTCCGGTTTCACCGGAACAGGTTGTTGAGGAAGCTCACATGGAGTTAGACAAAACATGAGAAATTTCTATCTGATTGTAAACCG
Source organism: Clostridium sp. AF12-41 (assembly GCF_003461685.1). Lineage (NCBI taxonomy): Bacteria > Bacillati > Bacillota > Clostridia > Eubacteriales > Clostridiaceae > Clostridium > Clostridium sp. AF12-41. The sequence goes on from NZ_QTXO01000004.1 coordinate 186,188, forward strand.
CGAAAAGCCGCGCGTAGAGGAGGCCGCCGATCTGATTTGCAGCTTTTTTGCAGAGCAGGGCTGCCGCTGCATTCGCCTGGACCGTCACGACGGGCTTCGACGGGATGTTGGGGTGATACCGGCGTATCGCTATACGGATCGTCGGACCGTGCCGGAGGACACAGACTGTGTGATCTGTCTGGGCGGTGATGGAACGTTGATTCAGGCGGCGCGTGATCTGGCGGGACGGAAGATTCCACTGTTTGGCATCAATATGGGGCATCTGGGGTATCTGACGCAGATTGGGCATGAGGAGGACATTCTGCCTGCCATGCGGGATCTGATGGAAGATCACTACCGTCTGGAAAGTCGGATGATGATCAAGGGGTGCGTGATTTCTGGCGGGAAGGTTGTTATGGAGGATATCGCCCTGAATGATATTGTCCTGAACCGTATGGGAATTGATGCGTTCCGGTTTGAGCTGGCTGTCAATGGACAGCTGTTTAACGAATATTCGGCGGACGGCATGGTGGTTGCGACCCCGACCGGTTCGACGGCATACAACCTGTCAGCGGGCGGTCCGATCGTGGCGCCGGAGGCGGAACTGCTGGTATTGACGCCTCTCTGCCCGCATTCGCTCAATTCGCGCAGCATCGTTCTGCCGCCGGATAGCCATTTGAGTCTGCGGATTCAGACGACCGGGCGGACGAAGGTTTCGCTGAGCTTTGACGGCGATACGGTGGTTGATATTGAGCCGGGTGATACAATCGAGATAGCAAAATCAGAGATCGAGACGACATTGATACAGCTCAAACAGGTGCCATTTTTGGAAAATATACGGAACAAAATGAAACAGATATAAAAGGAGTCAGAGCCATGAAAATGGAACGTCACAGCAAGATTGTGGAATTGATTGGAAAATATGAGATTGAAACGCAGGAAGAGCTGGCGGAATATCTGAATAAAGAGGGATACAATGTCACGCAGGCAACGGTTTCCAGGGATATCCGGGAGTTAAAGCTGTCTAAGATCCAGACAGAAAACGGCGGACAGAAATATGCGGTTTTCCATCCTCAGACGGCGTTCAATGATAAATATACCCGTATTCTGCACGATAGCTTCGTTTCCATGGATATGGCGCAGAACATCCTTGTCATCAAGACGGTGTCAGGCATGGCGATGGCAGTCGCGGCAGCGCTTGACGCCATCCATTTTTCAGAGATTGTCGGCTGCATCGCCGGGGACGATACGGTCATGTGTGCAGTCCGTACGGTGGACGATACGATCGTGCTGATGGACAAGATCCGCAAGCTGATTGCGGGATGAGGGAAGGTGGGTTCACGCATTTTTTGCGGGAACCGCTGATAAGGAGGAACGGAAAGCGGATGCTTTATCATTTACGAGTGAAAAATCTGGCTCTGATCGATTCGGCGGAGGTGGAGTTCGGGGACGGACTCAACATTCTGACCGGTGAGACGGGAGCCGGAAAATCGATCATCATCGGTTCGGTCCAGATCGCGCTGGGCGGAAAAGCACCGAAAGAGATGATCCGCCGGGGCTGCGACAGCGCCTACATTGAACTGGTTTTTTCCATCGATGATGAGAGAAAGCGCGAGCAGCTGAAGGAACACGATGTTTACCCTGATGAAGAGGGAATTTTAATCATTTCTAAGAAAATCACACCGACCCGGAGCATCAGTCGCATCAACGACGAGACGGTAACGGCTGCAAGGCTGCGGGAGATCACGGGTCTTCTGATCGATCTGCACGGACAGCATGAACACCAGTCGCTGGTGAATGCGTCAAAACATCTGGAAATCCTCGATGCGTATGGCGGGGAGAAACTTCTCCCATTCAAACAGAATACGGAAGCTGCCTATCGCTTGTATATGCAGTTAAAACAGAAATGTGCCGCATTTGCATCCGATCAGGAGACGAGACTGCGGGAGATGGATTTCTGCCGGTTTGAGATCGAGGAGATTGAAAATGCCGCGTTAAAGGATGGCGAAGAGGAAAAGGTGGCAGCCGATTTTAAGCGGTTTTCCAATGCCAGACGGATCGCTGAGAGTCTTTCACAGGCATATGACGCGGTGTCCGGCGATGCGGTGTCGCGGGCGTTCCGTGAGATCGATGGTGCGATGGCATTTGACGAGGGATTGAAGGGGATCCGTGACGAGCTGTGCGATGTAGATTCCCTTCTTTCGGATCTTTCCAGGGAGATCGCCGGATATATGGACGATATGACCTTTGACGAAGCGGCATTTCAGGAGACACAGGAGCGGCTTGACCTGATCCGGAGCCTGGAAACCAAGTATGGGAAGACGATCCCGGAGGTACTTCAGGCGTTGGAAGAAAAGAAAGCGCGACTGCAGGAACTGGAGAATTACGATGAACTTCGGGAACGAGCGGAAAAAGAACTGGAACAGGCGGAAGCAGTACTGAAAGAACATTCCGAGGCATTGTCAGCAGCGCGTAAGCAGTTTGCCGGGGAGCTGGTGGAGAAGATCGCAGACGGGCTTCGGGAACTGAATTTCCTTGATGTGCAGTTTGAGATGGAGTTTAGGCGGCTGGATCATTTCACGGCGGGCGGTATCGACGAGCCGGAATTTCTGATTTCCACGAATCCGGGCGAACCGGTTCGGCCGCTCGGTATGGTGGCGTCCGGCGGTGAGCTGTCGCGTATCATGCTGGCAATCAAGACGGTGCTGGCGGAGACCGATCAGGTTCCAACGTTGATTTTTGATGAGATTGACACCGGTATCAGCGGGCGGACTGCACAGATGGTATCGGAGAAGCTGCGGATCCTCTCCAAATGCCGTCAGGTCATCTGCATCACGCACCTGCCGCAGATCGCGGCGATGGCGGACCAGCACTTCGAGATCCGCAAATCTGCGTCCGATGGACGGACGGCAACCTCCATCCGCGCCTTAGACCGCGAGGCGATGGTGGACGAGCTTGCGAGACTGCTGGGCGGCGCAGAGATCACCGAGACTGTGCGGCAGAATGCGGAGGAGATGAAGAAGCTGGCAAAGAAGCGGAAGCTGGAGGTGTGATTATAAATTAAATATAAGATTCGGATTCCGGTGGTTGCAGGCGGCTATTTTCTTGCCTACCTGTACCCGCTGCTGGGTGAAAACTTAGGAATTTCAGAGACCAATATCGGATATTCATATCTGCTGAACGGTGTATGCATCATCTGTCTGGGCGGCTTCCTGACGAAACAGCTGACGCGCAGGCTGGGGCAGAAGGGTTCATTGGCGCTGGCAGCGGTACTCTATGCGGGGGCATTTTTGATTTACGCAGTCTGGCCGGGAATCTCGACTTTGATGGTACTTCTGGTCCTTTTAGGAGCTTCCGACAGCTATGGACTTCCGGCGCAGTCTACTTACTATACAGATATGAAGGAAGTACAGGCGTATGGGTACGACAAAGCGATGGGGGTTTACAGCCTGTTTGAAAACATGTCACAGGTATTTGGTTCTTTTATTTTCGGCATTATCTATGTCAATGGAGTGACAGTGGGACTGACGATCGCGGGCGGCGTGATTTTTGCCGCAGCTGTACTTTTCTTCCTCTTTGGTGAGAAAGTAGATGCAGGGGAGGAGAGCAACGCATGATAAAATTTGAACCATTGACACCGGAGAAGCTGATTGGTCTGCAGCCGTATTTTTCGCTGCGCCCGACGGACTGTGCAGAATCCCATTTTGCTTATCATCTGCTCTGGAGACCTTATTATGAGACAAAATACTATGCGGACGAAAAGGGGCTTGTGTGGCTTCAGAAGATCGATTATGATGAGCAGGCGACGATGGTCCCGGTCTGCGGCCTGGGGCATATGCGGGAAAACTTTGACCGTCTGCAGGCATATTTCACAGCAATCGGTGTGAAAATGCATATGTATCTGGTGGATGAGGCGGCGCTTGGAGTGATTCGTCCGGATCCGGAGCACTATGAGGTGCTGGAGGATCGGGACAGCTTTGACTATATTTATTCCGGGGAAGAAATGCGTGTTCTTCCCGGAAGAAAATATTCAAAAATGAAAAACCGGATTTCGCGATTCCGTCGGGATTACGGGGAAACGGCAGAGTTTGTGATCCTGAATCCGGAGGATGAGGGCGAGATACGGACGTTTCTGGAACGCTGGTCTAAGAATAAGGAGAGCGACGATGATCTGAACCGGCTGGACAGCGAAGAGCAGGGGATCTTTGAGACAATCCGTTTTGGACGCGAGGCGGGGATCACGATGGCGGGAGTCCGGATAGGAGGAACTCTGGAAGCATTTTCGATGGGAACGATGAATCAGGAGAGAAATATGACTGTTACCCATGTGGAAAAGGCGAATCTGGAGTTACGCGGGCTTTATAATTACCTGGAAAAAGAATTTTTAACGCACGTTTATCCGGAGGTGGAATTTGTAAACCGGGAAGACGATATGGGACTTGAAAATCTCAGGCGGACGAAAGAGAGTATGCATCCGGTTCGCCTGGAGAAGAAGTATACGATTTTAGAGCGATAATCATAAAGATTAGAAAAACAATGTTTTTGGAATATAAAGTACAGAAAGAATTGTTTTGGTAGTGTTTCGGATAAGAATGATTGGAACGAGGTAGCCACCGGATAAAAAATATCGGGCGGCTGCCTCGGGGTTCTTGTAGAGAATCAGGTAATTCAGTGCGGTGAATGTCAAAAAATTCGGTTCGGGTATTATTTTGATATATCATATAAGAAATTTGAATTAGAAAAAATTAGGGGCTGTGAAATAAGTCCCTTTGATATAAATTTGTACCTTAAAAATTTAACACGATATATAAAAACATTGGATTTTCTGGTAAAATATAGGTAAGATTTTGTGAGGTGATCCATATGTCTTTTGTTAAAAATGATAATCAACAACTTACTCTTTTAGATAGCACGTTCAATCTTACAGAAGATAGAATTATAAGACTATGAAGCGAGGTAGTGGATATGGAAAAAGACCCGTTTAAGGAATATTTGAGGGAGTCTGAACCGGATAAAGCTCATAAGGGATATGCTTGGAGTACAGCAATCGGACTTCAGGCGGTGGACGGACTCAAACCATCTAAATATCTGATTGATACCGCCATTCAGAATATTGAAGGCAAAATCACGATGAAAGAAGCACAAAGTCTTATTGATAGCTACTATGAAGAAAGACCAGTGCATTTGTCGGATGATGAGCGTACCGAAGAAGCAGATAAGGTTTCGTCCCGTATCGCAGAAATTCTTTCTGAAACAGCGTTTTCATTTTCGCCAAACGAGTATGTATCTATCCACCGTAAACTCTTTCAGGGTATTTATAAACACGCCGGAAAGATTAGAGATTACAACATTACAAAGAAAGAATGGGTGCTTGATGGGGCAACTGTTATGTATGGCAGTGCTTCAGAACTGAGAGCCACACTTGAATATGATTTTTCGCAGGAGAAGGATTTTAGCTATAAAGGGCTTTCAATGGACGAGATTATCCATCATCTTGCGGTATTTGTTTCAAGGTTATGGCAAATCCATATCTTCGGGGAAGGCAATACGAGAACAACAGCAGTGTTCTTCATCAAATATTTAAGGACGCTTGGGTTCTCTGTAACCAATGATATTTTTGCAGAAAATGCCTGGTATTTCAGAAATGCACTTGTGCGTGCAAACTATACGAACCTGCAAAAAGGCATTCACGAAACAACAGAGTATTTGGAAGCATTTCTCAGAAATTTGCTTTTGAACGAGAAAAATGAGCTTCATAATCGAAATCTTCATATAAGTGAACTTTTGAACGAAGAAAAAGTGGACATTGGGGACAAAAAAGTGGATATTGAAAGTTTATTTTTCGAAAAAAGTAGTGATTTCTCGGCAAAAACGACGATTCATATCCATAGACTTTTTGAGAAGTTTGGCTTTGATGAGGTGTTTGGAAGAAGTGCAGTTATGGAGCTTCTTGAGCTGAAAGGTTCAGGTGCTTCAAAACTTCTTTCCAATTTGGTAAAGGCAGACATTATTGAACCAGTATCCGGTCATGGAAAAGGAAAATATAAATTCAAGAAGTAGTTCACGTATTGTAGAATTTCCACTCATCGAGTGGAAATTTTGCTTAATATGATAGAAATATTTTCCAAAAATCCGGATTTCATTATATTGGAAGATGATGCAGTTCTCACCCCGCTTCTGATAGATGATGAAATATCTAGTTTGTCGGCAATCCTTTTAAATGAAGCGTATTATGAGTTGCTAAAAACCGGACAAAAGATGGTTGATGGCATTCCGGTATTAAGTCCGACTTGCCTGATACCATTTAAGGCGAAAGCGTGGCTGGATTTAAAAGAACGCAAGTTAAATGGAGATCAGGTTGACAGCAAAAATATAAAGAAACATAAAAACGATGTGTTCCGATTAGCACTGTTAATCACAGCCAATGGGCTACACCCTCAGCGCAAGAAGTATTGAGAATTTGCTGGCAGTCGGCTATAATGAGATCGAGAACATATGCGTGCAGAGGGGCGATGAATAGTCATCGACTGTGTGCATAAATATGATTAATTTTGGGGGTTTTATGGGGGCTGAAAGCAAAACGAGGATGACAGAGGGAAGTATCTCTAAGAAGATTATTTTATTTGCCATACCATTGTTTCTGGGGAATCTGTTTCAGCAGCTGTATAATACAGCGGATTCCCTGATTGTAGGTAATTATCTTGGCAGCAATGCGCTGGCGGCAGTCAGTTCGTCGGGAAATCTGATTTTTCTGATGGTAGGTTTTATTAACGGTATTGCCATGGGAGCCGGTGTGGTAATTGCCAGGTATTATGGGGCGAAAAACAAGGATTATCTCCAGAGAGCGATTCATACAACCACAGCCTTCGGTCTGGTGGCCGGAATCACACTGACGGCTGCGGGAATGTATCTGGCACCGAAGATTCTGGTACTGATGGGAACACCGGCAGATGTACTTCCGGAATCGATTGTATATTTTCAAACCTATTTTGCAGGTTCTCTGGGTGTAGTCATGTACAATATTTTCGTGGGAATCCTGCAGTCGGTGGGGGACGGCCGCCATCCGCTGATCTATCTGATTATTTCCTCCTGTGTGAATGTGGTGCTGGATATCTTCTTTATCGCAGGACTTGGCATGGGAGTGGGATCGGCAGCCCTGGCAACGGCTATATCCCAGTTTGTCAGCGCGATTCTCTGTATGGTGCATCTGATGCGGGTGAAGGAAGATTACCGGCTGGAGCTTAGGAAGATTTGTTTTGACAGACATATGCTGAGGCAGATTATTCAGAATGGTGTACCTTCCGGTTTCCAGAACTCAGTCATTGCCATAGCCAACGTGTTTGTACAGTCCAACATCAATGCATTCGGTAAAATGGCCATGGCAGGCTGCGGAGCTTATTCTAAGGTAGAAGGCTTTGCCTTCCTGCCGGTGACCTGCTTTACTATGGCGATAACTACCTTTGTGGGACAAAATCTTGGGGCAAAGCAGTATGACAGAGCAAAGAAAGGTGCGAAGTTCGGTATCCTCTGCTCCATCTTCATTGCAGAATTGATTGGTATCACCATATATACGGCGGCACCGGTGCTGATTGCAGCATTCAACCGTGATCCGGATGTGATACATTATGGGGTGATGCAGTCCAGAACCATTGCGTTGTTTTATTGTTTATTGGCATTTACTCACTGTATCGCAGCTGTACTCCGGGGTTCCGGCAATGCTGCCGTGCCCATGATTGTTCTGCTCTGTGTATGGTGTCTGTTCCGGGTCAGCTACATCACACTGGCAGTGCGTCTGATTCCGGATATCCGGGTCATATTCTGGGCATACCCACTGACCTGGAGCATCAGTTCCGTGATTTTCCTGTTTTTGTTTTTAAGGGGAAATTGGGTGCATGGATTTGAGAAGAGGTCGAAGAAGGGATAGGTTTTTATTATATCATATGTGAAATGGTTGTTTTGAGCGGTGGACAGCTGCTTACCGGAAATGATGCAGCTGTCAAAAAATTTCTCGCAGAATCAAGTACAAAAGGATTTCGAGACCACATGAAAGTGACAGGGAGGTAACCAGATTAATGAATTATGCAGAATGTATAGAACTGGCAAGAGGAAAAATGGGCAATTACTGCAAGGCCTGTCCGGAATGCAACGGAAGAGCCTGCAAGAATCAGATGCCGGGTCCGGGAGCCAAAGGAATCGGAGATACGGCGATTCGGAATTATGACAAATGGAAGGACATCCGTGTCCAGATGGATACACTGGTGGAGAAACGTCCCATCGATACCTCTCTTTCGTTGTTTGGAAAGAATTTTCAGTATCCTTTTTTTGCAGGTCCGGTGGGAGCCGTGAATATGCATTACGGCGATTCACTGAATGATGTTTCTTACAATGATATATTAGTTTCTTCCTGTGCAGAGTTTGGAATTGCTGCTTTTACAGGAGACGGAATGGACAGCAATGTGATGGTGGCTGCCACGGAAGCCATCAAAAAGGCAGGGGGACTGGGAATTCCTACAGTGAAGCCATGGAATGTGGAGATGGTTCGTGAAAAGATGGCGCTTGTCAAGGATGCAGGTGCTTTCGCGGCTGCCATGGATATCGATGCGGCTGGCCTTCCATTTTTGAAAAATTTCAATCCGCCGGCCGGGAGTAAATCAGTGGAGGAGCTTCGTGAGATCGTGAAGGCAGCAGGAGTCCCTTTTATTGTAAAGGGTATTATGACGGTAAAAGGCGCTTTGAAGGCTAAAGAGGCCGGTGCGGCAGCCATCGTGGTATCTAACCATGGAGGAAGAGTCCTGGATCAGTGCCCGGCAACGGCAGAGGTTCTGGAAGAAATAGCAACGGCAGTGGACGGTTCCATGAAAATCTTCGTGGATGGCGGAATCCGTTCCGGTACCGATGTATTTAAAGCATTGGCATTGGGGGCAGATGCGGTTATCATAGCCAGACCTTTCGTCACAGCTGTCTATGGCGGAGGCCGAGAAGGGGTCGAAGCTTATATTCAGAAGATCGGAAGTGAGCTTGCAGATACCATGGCTATGTGCGGAGTATCTTCCCTTGCTGAAATCACCCGCGACTGTGTGAGAGTGTAAAAAAGTAAACTATCAAATATAGCAAAAATTAGTAGAAAGGGTGAGTGATATGCGTTTTAATCGTGTATTTGTAATCGTACTGGATTCCCTTGGCATCGGGCCCATGGCGGATTCAGCCAGATTTGATGATGCCGGTGCGGATACGCTGGGGCACATCTCAGAAACAGTGGAACATCTGGATATTCCGAATCTGCAGAGATTGGGGCTTGCCAATCTCAAGGCCCTTAAGCAGGTAAAGCCGGCAGAACATCCGGAAGGATATTTTATGGCGATGAATGAGGCAAGCAACGGCAAGGATACCATGACCGGTCATTGGGAGATGATGGGCATCCGGACGGATAAGCCATTTATCACATTTACAGAACATGGATTTCCCAAGGAACTGATTGACGAACTGGAAAAGCGCTGCGGCAGAAAGATAATCGGCAATAAGGCAGCCAGCGGAACGGAGATTCTGGAGGAGCTGGGTGAACAGGAAGTGAATGAAGGAAAGCTGATTGTCTATACATCAGCGGATTCTGTGCTTCAGATCTGTGGCAATGAGGAAACCATGGGACTTGAGACCTTGTATCATTACTGTGAGATTGCCAGAGAACTGACTATGCGGGATGAGTGGAGAGTTGGCCGTGTTATCGCAAGACCCTATGTGGGCAAAAAGCGCGGCGAATTCAAACGGACAAGTAATCGCCATGATTATGCTTTGAAACCCACCGGACCGACGGCGCTGAATGCCCTGAAGGATGCCGGATATGATGTGATTTCCGTTGGAAAGATTAACGATATCTTTGTGGGAGAAGGGATAACAGAAAGCAATCATTCCGACAGCAGCGTGCATGGCATGCAGCAGACCATCGATATCGCAAAGCGGGATTTCAAGGGACTTTGCTTTACCAATCTGGTAGATTTTGATGCGTTATGGGGACATCGCAGAAATCCAGTGGGATACGGGGAAGAGATCGAAAAATTTGATAAAAAGCTGGGAGAGCTTCTGCCGCTGCTCCGTGAGGACGATCTGCTGATTCTGACGGCGGATCATGGAAATGATCCAACCTACAAGGGAACGGATCATACGAGAGAGCAGGTCCCGTTTATTGCGTATTCACCATCGGATACGGAAAGTGGGAAGCTTGATACCAGTGACACCTTTGCTGTCATCGGTGCGACTATTGCGGACAATTTCGGTGTCAAGATGCCGGAGGGAACCATCGGAACTTCTATTCTGGATCAGATAAAATAAATGACATTGGACTTGAAGTTAAAAACAGAAAGGCGGCGATTATATGGTTGATTATACAGAAGGAACGGGAAAACAGTACCACACAGGAATCGGTCCGGAGGATATCGGTGGATATGTCATCATGCCGGGGGACCCCAAGCGATGCAAGAAGATAGCAGAACATTTTGAAAATCCGGTGTTAGTTGCGGATAATCGTGAATATACCACATATACGGGAACCATCGATGGGGTAAAAGTCAGTGTGACGTCAACCGGCATCGGTGGTCCGTCAGCGGCTATCGCTATCGAGGAGTTATCCAAGTGCGGAGCCCATACTTTTCTGCGTGTGGGCACCTGTGGCGGTATGCAGGAGGATGTACTTGGCGGAGATATCGTAGTTGCAAGCGGAGCTATCCGCATGGAAGGAACCAGCAGAGAGTACGCTCCCATTGAGTACCCGGCTGTTCCCCATGTGGATGTTATGAATGCCATGATCCGTGCAGCGAAGAATCTGAAGTTCCGCTGTCATGCGGGCGTTGTACAGTCGAAGGATTCCTTCTTTGGACAGCATGAGCCGGAGGTGATGCCGGTCAGCTACGAGCTTGAAAATAAGTGGCAGGCGTGGCTTCGGATGGGATGCCTGGCATCGGAGATGGAGTCAGCAGCATTGTTTATCGCAGGCAGCTTCCTTCGGGTGCGTGTAGGTGCCTGCTTCCTGGTTCTGGCTAATCAGGAGCGTGCGAAAAAAGGCCTGTCCAATGAACAGGCCCATGATACAGAGGCAGCAATCCGGACAGCGGTGGAAGCCATCCGTATCTTGATTCAGGAGGATGCGAAGAATGAATAATGAGAGGATAGAAACACTCATCGAGGAAGCATTCGCAGCACGGAAAATGGCCTATACACCCTATTCTCATTTTCAGGTGGGGGCGGCTCTGCTGACTGAAAAAGGCGGGATTTACTGTGGCTGCAATATTGAAAATGCGGCCTATACACCGACAAACTGCGCGGAACGCACTGCCTTTTTTAAGGCAGTCAGTGAGGGTGAACGCAGCTTCACAGCGATTGCAGTTGTGGGAGGCCCGGAAGGAGCTTCGGAATTTGACTGGTGTGCGCCCTGTGGCGTGTGTCGTCAGGTGATGAAGGAATTCTGCCAGGATGATAGATTTCAGATCATTCTGGCACGTTCCGTGAAGGAATATAAGGTCTATACACTGGCGGAGCTTCTGCCAATGGGATTCGGACCGGATAATTTGCAGTAGGAATGCCGATTGCCTCATAAAGCTGGTATGCAGGTGTCAAAGACCCGCGCACTGTAATCTTACAGTTTCATTAATATAACTTAATATATTGGAACACCTTTTGACATTGCAAAAAAAACAGGGTACACTGTATGACAGGCGGGGATGGATTCACCATTTCCGCCTGTATTCAGAAGAAAAAGCGGACGCAGGTCCGATGAAAAATAGAAAAAGTGTGGGGAGTTTGGACGGATGGCTCAGAAAGAGTGGAAACGGGAAGAAATGAAACAGAATCAGGGAAGAACAGAGCAGAACCAGAGAAAAAAGGTTCAGAAAAAGACAGGGTATAGGGCAGTGCTGGCGGCCTCGATGTTTTTGATTGCTGCTTCGGCAGCCCTGTCAGCGTGCCAAAAATCACCGGCGGCTGAGACAACAGCGCAGACACAGGCGGCAGAGGAAACGGAGGGCGCGGTCAGCACGGCGCTCGGAGCGGCGGATCGGGTGCTGGAGGAGAATGGCATGCTGTACCTCAAATACCGCACGGAGATCCGTTCCCTTTCGAAGGAGACAGGCGAGATGAAGACGCTCTGCCAGTTTGACACGGGAGATGAAAACAGCACCTTCTGGGTCTACGGAGGCGGGCTGTATTTTGATCGGATACAGGCGGAGAGTGGCAGCACACAGGGCACGGAGCTTTATGGGCTGTACCGGCTGGATTTGGAGAGCGGTGTGGAAGAGCATTTAGCGGATCTGACGGATCAGCCGTCGGTGCTCTATGCGTCAAAGAACCGCCTGTATGTCAAGGGTTACAACATGAATGTCATTTATACGCTCGATGAGAATGGCAAAACAGCGGGAGAGTTGTCACCGTCAGACACGATCTACGGGGAGATTCCGGCAGGCTGCAGCGAGCTGTTTAATGGGATTCTTCCATATTATACGGAACAGTTTGGGTATATGCCGGTGCAGAATGAAACCTGCCTGGTGATTGCGGATGTGGACGGCAGCCATCCGAGGGAGATTTCGGATATTACGAATACATCGTCGGTGCTGTTTGCGAAGGACGCATTTTTTGCCCTGCTTCGGGATGGCAATGGAAATACGCAGTGTTACCGCTATGAGGTCTCTGACCCGGAGAAACGGACGCTTTTATATGAGACGGCGGAAAATATCAGCCTGGTGCAGTATCAGGACGGATATTTGTACCTGATGGAAAATCAGGCGTCCCAGATCAGCACGGGAAAGTATTCGTTTAAGCGGATTGCGGCGGATGCTAAGGCAGATGCAGCGGCAAATGCCGCCGAGGCGCAGAATGCGCTTTTTACGGTCGAGGAAGAGCCGGGCATGACGAATGATTTTTCTATGTATGGTAATTTTTATGTGACGGGAAATCAGGCATACTGCCAGCAGTTTAAGGATTACGGCGTTTATCTGGGCGAAAAAACGCTGGATGATGCGGCAGGCGGGGAAGTGACGTTGTTAGAGCCGGTTCTGTTCCAGTCTCCGATCCGGGAGCTGGGGCATGTCGAGGCGCAGTCGGAGACGTTAAAGAGTGCGGATGGAAGCCGGGAGCTGGGAAGTGTGTACGCAGAACGGCTGGTATTTGACGGAGAGGGCGATGCGGTCGAGGCGATGAACCAGACGATGCAGGAGCTGCAGGCGTCGGTTCTGTCGGCGGCGCGGACGGATTCCATGAATCTTGATACGGAGATGAGCATTGATACAGCGGAAACGGACGGATCGGAGGAAGAGGTACTTCCGCAGGAGGCGGATGCAGCGCAGCCGATCTATTCGATGGCTCTTACGATCGACGGAGATGACGCGATTACGTATCTGGATGATCATTATGTCTGCGTCCGTGCGGATGGATACGAATATACGGGCGGCGCACACGGAACGCCGTTCCGCCAGTATTTTGTCTTTGACCGGGAAACGGGGGCACGCCTGTCTTTGAGCGATGTGGTTGAGAATCCGGTGGAGGAGCTGCAGGCGAAGGTTGGTGCGGCATTCCGGGAGCTGGCGGAAAAGACAAATTTTGCCTTTGAATCACCGGAGGATCTGGAACATACGGTGGCAGACGGCATCAGCTACGAATCGCCGTTTTATCTGAGCGAGACGGGCGTGGTTTTCTATTATGCGCCGTATGAGATTGCATCGTATGCGGAAGGATTCCCGGAGGTAACAATTCCGTACAGCGAGTTAGAAATGCGGATTGAACTTAGCAAGTAGGAATTTTCTGAACTGAAAATTCCGTACGAAGTATTGAAGGCAGCAGATTTTGCCGATTTGGAATGCGAAGCATCGGCAAAATCCAGTTGCAGTTTGCACAAAGTGTGAACTGCAACAAATGCGGATTGCCCTTAAGTAGAGAGCTTGAAGTTGAGGAAAAAATCGCTTATAATACTCCATAGAAAAATAGTGTCGAACGAATCTGAAAGAATGGCACAGGATGAGGAGGAAGCAGCATGAAGACAGTTGTTAAGGAAAATGCGAACGGCGGTAAAGGACAGGTAGTTGTAAAATACATTCTGGATGACAATGAGTTAAATGCAAAATGTAAGATGTTTGCCGAGGTAACGATCGCACCGGGATGTTCTCTGGGCTATCATGAGCACCACGGCGAGAGCGAGACGTATTATATCATCAAGGGACAGGGCGAGTACGATGATAATGGAACGAAACGTCCGGTTACCGTCGGCGATAAGACCTTCACGCCGGATGGCTGTGGTCATGGCATTGCCAATACCGGAGATGAAGATCTGGTCTTTATGGCATTGATCCAGCTGGATTAAGAGTGAAGAACAAAACAGAAAAAGGTAACGGTTCACAGTAACCAAAAAAGGCGCTGGCACGGGAAGTGGTTCGATGTGTCGGCGCTTTTTGCCATATATGTCCGGAAAATGTCTATATGTTTAAGCGGAAAAAATTGGAAATCAAAAAAAACAGTGGATCAAAGAAAGAAAAAGGAGGTGTGCCTGCGTGAAACTATTTCATCTTTCTGATCTGCATATCGGGAAAATGTTAAATGGCTATAGCCTGCGCGAGAGCCAGAAGAATGCGTTTTTGCAGATACTTAAATATGCGGAGGAAGAGAAGCCGGATGCGATTCTGATATGCGGAGATATTTATGATAAATCGGTCCCGGCGGGGGAAGCGTATACGCTTTTTGACTGGTTTCTGACCGAGCTATCCGGGCGCTGTCCGGGGACGGAGATCCTGATCATTGCGGGAAATCACGATTCACCGGAGCGGCTGGCGTATGGCGCATCGTTTCTGGCACGCCACCGGATCCATATCGCGGCGCTGTCGCCGGCAGATCGGACGGAGTATTTAAAGCAGGTCACACTTACAGATGAGTGGGGACCGGTTCATTTTTATCTGGTACCGTTTATCCGTCCGGGTCATGTGCGCCATTTGTTTGACACCAATGGTTATACCGATGCATTCCAGAAACTCCTAGCGCGGGAGACGATCCGGAAGCAGGAGCGCAATGTGGTTCTGGCGCACCAGTTTTTTGTCTGGAACGGTCAGAATCCGGAAACCTGCGATTCGGAGACGGCGGTGCTGACCTCCGGCGGATTGGATGCGATCGATGCGTCGGTGCTGGAACCGTTTGAATATGCGGCGTTAGGGCATATCCATGGGGCACAGAAGGTAGGGCAGGAGCGGTTTTGCTATTGTGGGACGCCGTACAAATATTCGATCAGTGAAGAACACCATCAGAAGGGGATCACGGTGGTGGAACTGGGAGAAAAAGGAAGTGAGCCTCAGATCCGCCGTCTGCCGATTCTCTGCCATCCCGATGTAAAGCGCGTGCGGGGGACACTGGAAGAACTCAAGCTGCTTTCAGATACGATGGAAAAGATGCCGGATGGAAGCGGACGCGCGGACGCGTATGTGAGCGTGGTCCTGACGGACGAAAAAGAAATGTACGATTTCCGGGAGCGCCTGGAGGAGTTATTTGCGCATATTTTGGAGATCCGGGTGGACAATGAGAGGACGCGGAAACGACTGGAGGAAGAACCGGAGGAAACAGGGGCGGTGACGCCGTTTCAGGCATTTGCCTCTTTTTATGAGGCGGTGCGCCACTGCCCGATGACAGAGGAACAGGAGACGATTCTGGCGCGCATGGTGGAAGAGGCAGAGGAGGAGGAACGCATATGAAACCGAAGCTGCTTACAATGTCGGCGTTTGGCTCTTATGGGGGCGTGACGCAGATTGATTTCGAACGGGCGGGGACGGGATTGTTCCTGATCACGGGCGATACGGGGGCAGGCAAAACGACGATCTTTGACGCGATCTCGTTTGCGCTCTACGGGGCGGCGAGCGGCGTCGGGAGAGAGGGCGCGATGCTTCGCAGCCAGTATGCACCGGAGGACGCGGAGACCTGGGTGGAACTGACGTTTGAGGATAAGGGGCAGGATTATACGATCCGCCGCAGTCCGGCATACACGCGCCTCAGCAAGCGGAAAAATAAGGACGGCGCATACACGGCGACGAGTGTGGCGCCGAAAGCGTCTCTGCTTTTGCCGGATGGAAGTGAGATGTCCGGCCGGATCCGTGAGATCGATGAGAAGATCCGGGCGATCGTGGGCGTGGACCGCGATCAGTTTTCGCAGATCGCGATGATCGCGCAGGGCGAATACATCCGTCTGCTCCATGCATCCTCCAAAGAAAGAAAAGAGATATTTTCGCGCATTTTCCATACCGGGATCTACGGTAGAATCCAGCAGAAGCTGCGGGAGGCAGATCGGACGCTGTATGGAAGGCTGGAGGATAACAAGACCCGGTGCGAGGAAGTCATCCGGCAGGTGACGGTTCCCAGGACGGAGGAGGCGGTAGCTTCGGAGTGGGAAGAAAGATGGCAGTCTTTGAAAGAGCGGTACCGGACAAATGGAGCGGAACTGCTTGCATTTCTGCATCATTTGTCGGAGGAAAGCCGGAGGCTCGAGGAAGAGACGGGGAGACTGGAAGAGAATGCAATCCAGAAGCTTGCTGCCGGACAGAACCATCTGGAGCTTGTGAAAAAGGAAAAACGGGTACTGGAAGAAAAGAGCCGTTTGGAAGCATTTGGACGGGAGATGGAGGCTAGGCGCCGGGAAGCTGCCGCAGCCTATGAGAGCCGGAAACCGGAGCTGGAGGATCAGATCCGGCGGATGCAGGATGCGCTTCCGCTCTATGCGGAGCAGGAGAAAAAACGGCAGGCATATGAAACTTTGGAACATCAGCGGACGGCTCTGACCCAAAACCTGAAAAAAATGCAGAATCAGCTGGAAACGTGCCGTACACAGGAAGAAATACTTCGAAACCAGGAGCGGGAGGCGGTAGAGGCGCGCGCTGCCCTGGCAGAATGCCGGGGACGGCGGGAGCAGATGGAACGGCGCCAGGCGGTTTTGCAGGAGTTAGGGAAATGCTGTGAAGCGGAGCGGACATGGAGAAAGTCACTGGAAAAACGCCAGGAAAAATTTCAGGCAGCCGCGCGGGCGTACCAGCAGTCAGATCAGTTGTATCAGGACGCGTCCTGCCGCTTTCTGGCGATGCAGGCGGGACTTCTGGCGGCAGAGCTGCAGGAAGGAAAACCGTGCCCGGTCTGTGGCTCGCTGGAACACCCGGCTCCCTGCCGTCTGGAGACAGAGCCGATCCGGGAGGAACAGGTGGAAGCGCTGCGTGCCGGGCGGGATGATGCCGATCAGAAGCAGAGGACAGCCGCTGAGGCGTGCCAGGAGGCGCAGATCTCGCTGGAACATGAGAGCAGACGGCGGATAGAGATCCAGGGAAAACTGTACGGCCAAAATCAGGACAGCCCGGCAGCCCAGCCGGATGTGGATGCTCTGGAGAAGGAGCTCCGGCAGATGGCACAGGAAATCCGGCGATGCAGGCAGGCGGAAACCACTTATACTGACCGGATTGCCATGGAAGAAACGATCCGGCAGAAACGGGAGGCGAACGGAGCCGGACAGAAGAAGCTGGAAGCTGCGCTGGAGCTTAAAAGAAGTGAGGTGCAGCAGGCGGCGATCGAGAGCCAGACGAGACGTAATGAGCTGGAGGAACTCTCGAAGCGGCTGGAGTGGAAAGACAGCCGGACACTCCGGGTGGAGCTTGAGAAGCGCAGCCGGGAGCTGGAAACACTTGCAGAGGCGGTGACAGCGGCTGATAAGAAAGCACAGGAGTGCCGGGAAAAATGCCGGGAGCTGGAGGGAAGCTTATCTTCGCTCCGGGAACATATGGAAGCAGATTCGGAAACAGATCCGGAAGAAAAAATCCAGCAGGCGATCCGGCACTGGGAAGAGGAAAAAACGCGCTGGTCGCGGCTTCACCGGGAACATATGTCGGTGCGGACGCGCAACGAGGATGCATATGCGGCACTTCGGGTGTATCTGCAGGAACGGGAGCAGCTTGACCGGGAAAAACAGCAGATCAGCGAGCTTTACCAGACGGCGGACGGAAAACTGAGCGGCGCGGCGCGGATCGATTTCCAGACGTATGTACAGCGCCAGTATTTCCGCCAGATGATACAGGCAGCTAACCGCCGCCTGCGCCGGATGACGAAAGGAACCTTTGAACTTCAATGCCGCGGTCTGGCTGATCTGGGAAAACAGGGAGAAGTGGGACTTGACCTGGATGTCTATAGCTTTGTGACTGACCGGGTCCGGGACGTCAAAACGCTGTCCGGTGGAGAATCCTTTCTGGCGGCGCTTGCGATGGCGCTCGGCATGGCGGATGTCATCCAGAATGCGGCAGGCAGCGTGAAGGTGGATGCGATGTTCATTGATGAGGGATTCGGTTCCCTGGATGAGGAATCACGGACGCGGGCGGTTCAGGTGCTGCAGGAGCTGTCCGGAGGAAGACGCTTGATCGGCATCATTTCCCACGTGACGGAGCTGAAAGAGGAGATGGGACACAAGCTGGTGGTAAAAAAAGGAAATGGTGGAAGCCAGGTGCATTGGGAGATAGAAGATTAGTAGGACGGCGCAGAGCCGTTGTGTGACGAAAGAAAAGAGGCTATTTACATATGACAATCGTAATTCCAGGGATGGTGACGATATCGCTCTTATCTCTGTTTTACTGCAGTATGCTGCCGGAGACGGGGCGGAAGGCGAGAATGCAGGCATTTGAGCGGCAATACATCGCCCACCGGGGATTTCATGACAACCGGAGTGAATGTCCGGAAAATTCGCTCCCGGCGTTTGAGCGCGCGATCCAGATGGGATATGGGATCGAGCTGGATGTACAGCTGACAAAAGATGGGGTTCCGGTCGTATTTCACGACTGGGATCTGAAGCGGGCGGCGGGCGTTGACCGGAAGATACGCGACTGTACCTTTGAAGAGCTGCAAAGCTATCGTTTGTTTGGTTCATCCCAGACGATACCAGCCTTTGAGACAGTGCTTGAACTGGCGGATGGACGCACACCGCTTATCATCGAGCTGAAAGCGGAGATTGTCCATCGGGAGCTGTGCGAGAAATGTGCGGCGCTTTTAGACCGTTATCCGGGTGAGTACTGCATCGAATCGTTCAGTCCGCTGGCACTCGGCTGGTTTAAGCGCCATCGTCCAAATGTTTTGCGCGGACAGCTTGCGACCAATCACCGCGGCGAGGGATTGAAAACGCCGGTCATTGTGCGGGAGATGCTTACATACTGTATGCTGAACGGATTTTGCAGACCGGATTTCATTGCGTACAACTGCCAGTTCAGCAACACGCTTCCGGTGGAAATGCTGCGTTATTTCTACAAATGTAAGATGGTGGCATGGACGATTAAAAACCAGGGCGAATTAAACCGGCACCGGAAACAGTTTGATGTTTTTATTTTTGACAGTTTCGAGCCGGATCAATTCGTAAATTTCAACAAAAAACATCCTAAAAGATAGTGAGAAAGTCCTAAATTATGCTGGAAAAGTTGATTTTCTATGAAAATCTGCTATAATGGCTAGGACAATTTAATAATGAGAGATTATTACGAATTCGAGAGGACAAAGATATGAAAAAGAAACAGCTTCTTTCAGGCGTAATGGCACTTTTGTTATCTGCTTCACTCTGTGCATGCGGAGGCAGCAAGACAGCAGAAGGTACCTCAGAAGCAGCTGGCGAGTCCAGCGAAGCAGAGACCAGTAATACTCTTTCAGAAGGAACACCAGTACCAGGCGGCAGCGTTGTGTATGGCATGACGCAGGACCTGGCTAGTCTTGACCCCCATGTAGATACGGACGCAGGAACTAGAGACGTGGTTTTCAATTTGTACGAAGGGCTTGTAAAGCCTACTTCCGATGGCGGATTTATTCCGGCTGTTGCCAGCGATTACACCATTTCCGATGATGCAAAGACTTATACTTTCACATTGAGAGATGGCATCACATTCCATGACGGCACACCGGTTACCATCGAAGATGTCAAATATTCCATCGATCGTTATGCGGAGATTCAGGGCGAATCCTCCGCTTTTTCTTCGCTTGTAGATAGTGTAGAGGTGCAGGATGACAAGACACTGGTTGTAAACCTGAAAGAAAGTTATTCAGAGTTTCTTCCGATGATGACAATTGCCATCATTCCGCAGTCCAACGAGGACCCGGCAGGCAATCCGATCGGTACCGGTCCATTCAAATATGTTTCCTACACACCGGGACAGAACCTGGAGCTGGAAAAATATGACGGCTACTGGCAGGAGGGCGTTCCGAGCCTGGACAGCGTGGAATTTAAATTTATTGCCGATGTGGACACCGCATTTGTAGAGTTGCAGGCAGGCACCATCGACATTCTGAAATATTTAACCGCCGCACAGGCGGAGACACTGGGCGATGAAGATTACAACATCGTACAGGGAAGCATGAACCTCGTCCATGCGATGTACTTAAACAGCGCTTACGAGCCGCTTTCCAAGACAGAGGTGCGTCAGGCACTCTGCTATGCGGTAGACCGCGATGCGATCAACAACTTTATTTTCGGCGGAAAGAGCCACATCATCGGCTCCCATATGATCCCGGCAATGTCGAAATACTATGAGCCGGAAGCAGAGACCGTATACAGCTACGATCCGGAGAAGGCAAAAGAGCTTCTGGCAGATGCCGGATACGCAGATGGCTTTGATCTGGAAATCACCGTTCCGAGCTCATACAGCCAGCACGTAGACAGCGCGCAGATCATCGCGGATGAGCTGTCTCAGGTCGGCATCAACGTGACCTTAAATCAGGTTGAGTGGAGCACCTGGCTGCAGGATGTATACAAGGGAGGCAACTTCCAGGCGACCGTCATCGGTTTTGACGGAACGCTGGCACCGAGCGACTGGCTCAAGAAATATGTGACAGACGATGCGAAGAACTTCATGCATTACTCCAACACTGAGTACGACGATGTATTTAATACAGCATACACAACCGTTGATGACGATGTAAAAGTAGAAAACTACAAGAAGGCGCAGATGATCCTGGCAGAGGATGCGGCAGCCGTTTACATCGAAGATCCGGCGAACCTCGTAGCAGTCAGCAAGAAGTTTGGCGGCTACACCTTCTACCCGACGGCAGCAGAGGATATGTCCCTGTTATATCAGGTAGAGCAGTAAAATGTACAGTTACAATCCAGCAAATTCCTGTTGCTACCACGTTTTCTTACGGCACTTTCGGTTCCAGAAGTGCCTGCCCGTGAACAGTAACCAGGAAATAACAACAGAATAAGAAGCGGTAAACGCAGGAGGGAATTATGAAATTCTTTATAAAAAAACTGATAACTCTCATTATCACATTGTTGGTCATATCCTTCCTGACGTTTACCGCTTTTTCTGTGATTCCGGGCGATGCGGCACTTTCCAGGCTGGGAAAGGACGCGACGGAAGAGCAGTTAGAGCGGGCGCGGGATGAGATGGGATTAAATGATCCACTTCTGGAGCGGTATGGAAGATGGGTGACCAATGCGATGCAGGGGGATTTCGGGGAGTCCTACCGGTATGAGGGAACCTCAGTCCGCTCCCTTCTGGCACAGCGGCTTCCGGTCACGGTGCTTCTGGCAGTCATTTCCCTGCTCATCATCACGGTGATTTCAGTTCCGCTCGGAATCCTGAGTGCCCGGTTTGCCGGGAAATGGGTCGATACGCTGACGAACTGCCTGACGCAGATTCTGATGGCGGTGCCGTCATTCTTTCTCGGCATGATCCTGACCTACGTGTTTGGACTGATTCTTCATATGTTCCAGCCGGGTAAATTTATCGAACCGTCGGAAAATTTCGGAAAGTCTGCACAGTACCTTTTATTTCCGGCGCTCGCGGTGGCGCTGCCGAAGATTGCGATGGTGGTGAAATTCCTGCGAAGCTCGATTCTGACCGAGATGAACCGGGAATACGTGCGGACTGCCTACAGCCGCGGCAATACGGAAACGGCGGTATTGTACGGGCATGTGCTGAAAAATGCGATGATTCCGGTTGTGACGTTCTTTGCGATGGTAATCGCGGAGATCCTTGCCGGCAGCATCGTGGCGGAGCAGGTGTTCAGCGTGCCGGGAATCGGAAGACTTCTGATCAGCTCGATCTCCAACCGCGATTATCCGGTTGTGCAGGCGATCGTGCTGTATATCACATCGGTGGTCGTACTTATCAATTTTGCGGTTGATATGATTTATCAGGTTTTGGATCCGAGAGTCCGGACGGCGGAAGAATAGAGGGAAGACGAATGAAACGAAAGAATTATAATCTGATGATAGGGGGCGCGATCACGCTGTTCTTTCTGGCAGTTGCCCTGATCGGACAGTTCTGGACGCCGTATGGGACGACGACGATGGACTCCATGGCAGTCAATCTGGCGCCGTGTGCAGCACACCCGCTGGGAACGGATAACTTCGGGCGCGATATTTTGAGCCGTGTGATGGCGGGAAGCGGCAGCACCTTTTTTGTGGCAGTCTGCACGGTTCTGATCGGGTGTGTGTTTGGCACGATCGTCGGTGCGCTGACCGGCTATTTCGGCGGCTTTTTCGATAACCTGATCATGCGGTTCAATGATATCCTTTTATCGTTTCCGAGCATTCTTCTGGCGCTTATCTTCATCAGCCTTACGAAGCCGGGAAGCTACAACATTATTCTGGCGCTGGGAATCCTTTTTATCCCGAGTTTTGCCCGGATCGTCCGCAGTGAGGTGATCCGGTGCCGGGAACTGGATTTTGTCAAGAGTGCGCGGATCCTTGGCGCAGGGCATATCCGGATTATTTTCGCCCATATTCTGCCGAATGCGGCGGTCAGCCTTTTGACGGCGGCGGCGATCGGATTTAACAATGCGGTGCTGGCGGAGGCGAGTATGAGTTATCTGGGATTGGGAATCCAGCCGCCGGAGCCGAGTCTCGGGAGAATGCTTTACGAAGCGCAGTCGTACCTGTTCAATGCGCCGTGGTACGCGATCGGACCGGGCGTGACGATCATCCTGATTATTCTGGGATTCAGCATGGTGAGCGAGGGGCTGCGCTCGATGCAGCAGTAAGGAGGCGAAAAGATGGAACCATTGGTTGAGATAAAAAATCTGTCGATCCGTTTTCCAGAAGGAAATTCGACCTTTGAGGCAGTCAAGGGCATCAGCTTTTCGATCGGAAAAGGCGAGATCGTCGGAGTAGTCGGCGAGTCAGGGTCAGGAAAATCCATGAGTGCGCTGGCGTTGATGGGGCTGCTTCCGAAGGACGCCGAGATTGCCTCCGGATCGCTCTGTTTTCAGGGAGAAGATCTGGTGACCATGAAACCGGAAAAGCGGAGACAGCTATGCGGCAGCAAAATGGCGATGGTCTTTCAGGAGCCGATGACCTCCTTAAATCCGGTATTGAAAATCGAACGGCAGGTCGGGGAAAGCCTGCGGATCCATACGAAACTCGGAAATTCTGAGATTCATGAGCGGGTGGTGCAGGCACTCTCAGAAGTCGGTCTGCCGGACCCGGAGGGGCTGTGCGGTAAATACCCGCATGAGCTTTCCGGCGGCATGCGCCAGCGTGTGATGATCGCGCAGGCGATGATCAATTCTCCGAGTCTTCTGATTGCGGATGAACCGACGACAGCGTTAGACTGTGTCGTTCAGGCACAGATCCTGGAGCTTCTGCGGAATATCCACCGGACCAAGGGAACGTCGATTCTCTTTATTTCCCATGATCTGAATGTTGTGCGTGCGCTCTGCAGCCGTGTGATCGTGGTTTATAAGGGCGAGATCGTGGAAGAAGGGCAGACGGAAGACGTCCTTCTGCATCCGAAGCATGAATATACGCGCCATCTGGTGGCGTCGATTCCGGAGGGAGAAAAAGGGGAAAGCTCCGGCGGGGTGATCCTGCGCCTGACGGATTTGAACGTATTTTACGATGTGCGTGGCGGTCTGTTCCGTAAAAAAGGAAAAAAACACGTAATTCACGATCTGAACCTGTCGGCAAGAGAGGGAGAGATTGTGGGGATCGTGGGCGAGAGCGGCTGCGGCAAATCGACGCTCAGCAAGACGATCCTGGGACTTCACGACAATTATACGGGTGAGGTGAAGGTGCGTGACGGTGTCCGTCCGCAGATGGTATTTCAGGATCCGGCGGGATCGCTCAACCCGGCGCGGACGATCGGATGGATTCTGGAAGAACCGCTGCGCCTGCGCGGCATTAGGGACCGCGCAGAGCGCAGGCAGCTAGTGAAGGAAATGCTTGAAAATGTCGGACTGGATGAGTCCTTTGCGGCGCGCCATCCGAGAGAGCTTTCTGGCGGTCAGAAACAGCGCATCAGCATCGGCGTGGCACTTCTCATGGATCCGCGCCTGGTGATCGCGGATGAG
Organism: Clostridium sp. AF12-41; assembly: GCF_003461685.1. Lineage (NCBI taxonomy): Bacteria > Bacillati > Bacillota > Clostridia > Eubacteriales > Clostridiaceae > Clostridium > Clostridium sp. AF12-41. Next base: position 210,473 of record NZ_QTXO01000004.1, read on the forward strand.
CCTGTTTCGGCGCTTGATGTGACGGTCCAGTCCCAGATTTTGAACCTGCTTTTGAAGCTGCACGCCGAAAAGCAGATGACCATCCTCTTTATTTCCCACGATCTGAACGTCGTGCGCGGGCTCTGCAGCCGTGTCATGGTCATTTACAGGGGTGTGATTGTGGAAGAAGGTCTGGCAGAAGAGATCTATGAGCATCCGGCGCACCCGTACACGAAACTTCTGCTGGAAGCGGCGATCGGCGGGGATACAATGGAACTGGATGCGGAGGCAGGAAAGCAGAGTGCGGAGCCGGAGAGAGACAGCCGGATGGAAAAACCAGAGCGGGGACAGACGAAAGAGAACCTTTTGGAAAATCAGGAAAAAGAGCGGTCCGTCCAGAATGCACCAAAGAAGATAGAGGGCAGTGGGGAGAAGTGTATCTTTTATGAGCGATGTCCGAAGAGAAGAGAGGCGTGTGCCCATGTGCCGTTGTCACCGGAGGCAGTACAACTTTCAAGGACACACTGGGCGCGGTGTATTCAGATAGAAGCATAATCTGATAAGCTGAAATAGAGAAAAACGAAATAGCAGCCGAAAAAAGACAGACGGTTCAGCCTATGCCAGGGAAAGCGGCATGGCTTGAATCGTCTGTCAATGTTTTTTCCTGCGGTGGGAAATCAAAGTGCGCGGCTGCTCACTGGAAGAATCCTGCTGCCCCTGCTGTGCCTCACCGGAAAGCTGCAGCGGCTCCCGGCGGTGCCGGAGTGAATGGTAAAAAAGCCAGATCAGATCCACCAGGGCGATCAGAAACGCACATCCGGCTAATAGATGAAATACCTCATGCGTCAGAGCGGGATACGGCAGAGCGGATATGATATAAGGAGAAGTCATGTTCCGCAGGGAGCTCACCGTCCAGGAGAGACTGTCCGCCATCGTCTGGAGAAGCGATTCATAGGTATCCTCGTTCAGGCGGATCAAACGCCCGTTTAATGAAAGTGCTTTGCGTTCGGGCGGCTCTGGATAGCCGGAAGACGGATCGAGCAGATAGAAATGGCAGGTTCCATTTTCCAGAGAGTAATAATAATATCCGGTCTCTTTCTTTCCATCGTAGGCAGCGCACCCTGTATAATATAAGGAAGGAGCGTTCACCGAGACATAGGGCTGAGCCGGGTTATAAAAATCTTCAAACTTGCACTGGCTGTTTATCGGCCGCGGGGAGTGTGAATTTTCCCCGGCATTCTGCCACAGGAGCAGGATGGACGCGATCAGCACCAGCGCCGGAAGCCACATCTGCCGGCGGTAAAAACGGCGGCTTTTGATGGGGGAATGTTTTTGTTTTTCAGTCAAATTTTTCATACGCTCTAGTATAGTCAGTTCTGCGTGGAACGTCAAGAGTTAGTGTATACGACAAAATCCTGCTGCCACCACGTTTTCTTACGGCACTTTCGGTTCCAAAAGTGCCTACCTGTGAACAATTACTCCATTCCTGGTCATCTGCGCGTGCTTTTTCAATTATTCTTGCAAACAGGGCGAAAAATTGCTATGATGGGAGTGCTGGCATCGGAAGGAGATTGTGCAGTAGGGGAAAGCTTTCGGTGCATGGCAGTCATTTTTGCATCGGCAATATAGAAGGAGAGGCTAAATGGACGCTTACACGAGTTTTGCGGAAGTATATGATATGTTTATGGATAATATTCCCTATGAGGACTGGTGCGGGTACCTGACTTCTCTTTTAAAGGAATATGGGATCAATGATGGTCTGGTGCTGGATCTGGGATGCGGAACCGGCACGCTGACGGAGCTTCTGGCAAAGGAAGGCTATGATATGATCGGCGTGGATGTCTCGGAGGATATGCTGCAGGAAGCAATCGAAAAAAGGGCAGAATCCGGGCTGCCAATTCTGTATTTATTGCAGGATATGCGTGAATTTGAATTGTACGGGACGGTCCGGGCGGTCGTGAGTATCTGCGATTCGCTGAATTATATTCTGGATTATGACGATCTGGCGCACGTATTTTCGCTGGTCAACAATTATCTGGATCCGAAGGGAATGTTCATTTTCGACCTGAACACGGAGGCAAAGTTTCAGGCAATGGGAAGTGAGACGATCGCGGAGGTGCGCGACGAGGGGAGCTTCATCTGGGAAAATGAGTATGATGAAGAGGGGAAAATTAACTCCTACGATCTGACGCTCTTTATCCGCGAGGAGGATGACTTATACCGCCGCTATCAGGAGACGCATTTTGAGCGCGCGTGGTCGTTGGACGAGATAAAAAAGGCGCTCACAGAGGCGGGCATGGAATTTGTGGCGGCGTATGACGCATTTACGAAGAACGTGCCGCGAAAAGAGAGCGACCGAATCTATGTGGTTGCGAGAGAACATGGAAAAGAGGTATAAATGATGGAAAAGATAAAAGCAGGTGAAATAACGGGACAGACCGGAGATTATATGCTCCGTGCGACGGCGGCGAATGGTCAGATCCGCGCATTTGCGGCGACTTCCCGCGATCTGGTGGAGAAAGCCAGACAGGCGCACAATACCAGCCCGGTGGCGACCGCAGCGCTGGGACGCCTGATGACGGCAGGGGTCATGATGGGATCGATGATGAAAGCAGACAGTGATCTTTTAACCATCCGGGTCGAGGGCGATGGTCCGATCGGCGGTCTGACGGTGACAGCTGATAAGAACGGCAATGTCAAGGGCTACGCGTTCCACCCGGAGGTAATGCTGCCGCCGAATGCGAAGGGCAAGCTGGATGTGGGCGGTGCGCTGGGAGTCGGCGTCTTGAGCGTAATCCAGGATATCGGTTTGAAAGAGCCGTATGTGGGGCAGACGATCCTGGTAACGGGTGAGATTGCGGAAGATCTGACTTATTACTATGCGACTTCCGAGCAGACTCCGTCCTCCGTGGCACTGGGCGTTCTGATGAATAAAGAAAATACGGTGCGCCAGGCAGGCGGATTTATCATCCAGCTTCTTCCGGGAGCAGAGGAGGCGACGATCGCGGCACTTGAAAAGACGATCGGTGAGCTGGAGCCGGTGACGACGATGTTAAATAAGGGAATGACCCCGGAGGACATTCTGGAGCTGATTTTAGGACAATTTGGTCTGGAGATTCTGGATAAGATGCCGATTCAGTTTACCTGCAACTGCACCAAGAGCCGTGTAGAAAAGGCGCTGATCAGCATCGGCGGCAAGGAGCTGCAGGAGATGATCGACGAGGGCAAGAGCATCGAAGTCAACTGCCAGTTCTGCAACAAGCACTATGAATTTAGTGTGGATGAGCTGAAAAAATTGTACGAGAAAGCTAAGAAGTAAAAAGAAATGAGATAATAGATAGGGCTGCTGTGCGGAAAAAGGATATTTGGATATGTTCCGCATGGCAGGACAGAAAAAAGGTCACTGTTCACACATGTGTGAGCAGTGACGAAAAAAGGGATACTGCCGAAGCAGTATCCCTTTTTATAATCACTTTACTTAGATCAATATAACGTATTCGCAAAATATATATCAAACATATTTGGAAAACAGGTACACTGGAAAGTTGATGATTAAAGCTTGGTTACGTTAGTAGCCTGCGGTCCCTTAGCACCGTTAACAACTTCGAACTCTACCTGAGCGCCTTCCTCAAGAGACTTGAAGCCTTCCATGTTCAGTCCGGAGTAGTGAACGAATACATCGTTGCCCTGCTCGTCGCAGATAAATCCGTAACCTTTCTGGTTGTTGAACCACTTTACAGTACCTCTGTTCATATGATACCTCCAAAAAAATATAAAAAATAGTGATGGCCGCATGGATTTACGACCTGTTCCAAGAATAGCATAGTTTCATATTGATGTCAAACGTTTTCGCATAAAATTTCTGGAAATTCAGACATTTAAAAATAGTTAAATTTTTGTGGAAAATAAGGGCATTTGTTACTGTACACACATGTGTCCCAGTAACGGGTATTTTCCAGAAAGCCGCGAAAGAAAGTGGGGTTGTCAAACCAGAATACGGGGGGTAAAATAGGAGGAAAGAAAAGGGGAAAGAGGTAGGAAAATGAATTATATTTACAATGCGTATCATCATTTTTTGACGATCACGAAACATAAATGCGAGGTCATGAAAAACTGCTTTGCGGTAGGGCTGTACCGCCAGGGACTTCTGCACGACCTCTCCAAGTATTCCTGGGAGGAATTTGCGACCGGCGTTAAATATTATCAGGGAAACCGCAGCCCAAATGCAGCGGAAAAAGAAGAAAAGGGCTATTCGGCGGCATGGCTGCACCACAAGGGACGCAACAAACATCATTTCGAATACTGGATCGATTTTGCACCGGACAAGTCCTGGGGGCTTGTCGGCAATAAAATGCCCCTTCGCTACCTGATCGAGATGGTAATGGACCGGATTGCCGCGTCGAAGGTTTATAAGGGAAAAGATTACACGGATGCGTGTGCGTGGGAATACTTTGAAAGAGGCAGAGATTTTGTCGTGATGCACCCGAGGACGAAGTACCAGCTGGAATATCTCCTCACGATGCTGAAAGACCAGGGCGAGGAGAGAACCTTTGCGTTCATCCGGGCGCTGCTTGCACGGGAGAGGGCGAAAGAACAGGCAGTCCGGAGAAAACGGATGGGACACGTGATCCGGGAGATAAGAGAGCGTGGACGGGTGCTGTAATTTATAAGGACAATTCTCTCAGATAATTATGTAAGTACAGCACTGCCGTCTCTGGATCTGTGAAAAGCTGTTCTGAATACGGCACAAACAGCTGCTTACTCTTATAGTCTGCTTTCAGGCATTCATGCCACATCGGAGTGCCATCTGCAAGAAGCGGCTGCGGCACAAACAGCCCGGCTGCGCGGGTGTAGCACGTTTTGGCGGTTGCCTTCTTGCGGGCGGAGCGATCCACATACTGACCGACGCTTTTGTGGATGGCGCAGTCCTCGTAGATCATATAGTAATAATTCTCATAATCGCTGTAAAATCGTTTCAGTTCCCCGGAATATAATGGAAGGTCGAGCGTCAGGCGGTTTCCTTCCGCCGACAGCTCCAGATCACCGATGGAAAACTGGAATCCGCTTGTCAGAGAGACGGGACTTTCATAGTGAAGCAGCAGGTGCTTTTCTGAGTTTCCGTCCGCATATGGGATATCACGGCTTTCTGAACCTTTGAAAGAAAAATCGCCAGTCAGAAAATCCGGGTAGGCGAGAATCGGCAGAATCTGCGGCATTCCCTTTAAGTCATCCTCGTTATGGAGAATCAGAAGGTGTTTCAGCAGCTCAGAGTGCGTCTGTAAATATTCACCGTAAACCTCGATGAGCTGACCGCCGTTGTACTTATCTTCGCGGGCAATGCCGAGGAACCGCTCGATGCTTTTCTGTTTCAGATTTTCAAGTCCCAGCAATTTTTTTAATGGGCGTATTTTCTTATAAATATCAAAACTTTCAACCGCTTCAAAATTCCAGTCCTTTTTATAAAAAACACAGCGTTTCGTCAGAAATGGAATGTCAAACCCGTCGCCGTTGAAATGGACGAGGATGCGCTTTGTCCGGAGAAGTGCAAAAAAAGCGTCGAGAACCTCTTCCTCCGCATCCCTCGTCTCGGCAAAATACTGGGTCAGAATCCAGGTGTTTCCGTCGTGCCAGACGCAGCCGATCAGATAGACCGAGGCGTAGTCGCCGGAAAAGCCGGTCGTCTCGATATCGAAAAAAAGCAGATCGGAGATAGCTCCTAACCGTTTGGGCGGATAAGAGGAAGTAAAGGTCAGCGGATTTTGAATGGTGATCATTTGGCAGTATCCTCCTGTGTCGGTTTATAATGTCCGCTCCAGATCCGCATTGCGTCGGGGATTGGTTTCAGACTGTAACCTATGGCGTTATTATAAATTCATCGGAAGTGAAAAGCAACCGTTTAACAACACTTTGCAAGAATTATCCCATACTCTCTAGGTGGTGAGATGAATTGCCTTTTGGGAAAATCATGCAATATCTGGCATATTAAAACTGCACATATCTGTGCACATAAATGAAAATAAACATGTGAGAACAAATGTTCTAAAAGACATAGACAAACAAGTGTTCTCGTGTTATAATATAATCAGTCGAAAGCAAAAGGAAAGGCTGATTTTATGAGAAAATTAGATAGTAATGCACACTCAGTATTTTTACTCTATTATCATTTGATTCTGGTTATAAAATACCGAAAAAAGGTACTGACGGATCCTGTTTCTGATCGGACCCGGGAGATTTTTGAATATATCGCTCCGAAGTATCATGTTACATTAGAGGAATGGAATCATGATCGGGATCATGTTCATATTATGTTCCGGGCCCATCCGAAATCGGAACTCAGCAAATTTATCAATGCGTATAAAAGCGCAAGCAGCCGATTGATTAAAAAAGAGTATCCGGAGATTCGGCAGAAGCTTTGGAAAGAAATGTTCTGGAGCCAGAGTTTTTGCCTGTTAAGTGCTGGTGGTGCACCCATTGAGGTCATCCGCCAGTACATAGAAACGCAGGGAGAAAATAAGAGTGAACATCGTGTACCGTTTTCGGATTTACCCGAATAAATCTCAAAAAGAATTATTTGCAAGGACATTTGGCTGTGTGCGTTTCGTGTATAACCGGATGCTGGTAGAGAAGAAAGAATATTATGAGAAAACCGGAAAAGTATTAAAGGTTACGCCTGCAAAGTATAAGGCGGAGTTTCCGTGGCTGAAGGAGGTAGACAGCCTGGCATTGTGTAATGCACAGCTGCATCTGCAGACAGCCTATAAGAACTTCTTTCGGGATTCTTCGGTTGGTTTTCCGAAGTTCAAGTCAAAAAAGAATCCGGTAAGAAGTTATACGACAAACTGCGTAAATGGAAATATTACTTTGCAGAGTGGTAAACTGAAACTTCCTAAAGCAGGTTGGATCCGCATAAAACAGCATCGGAGTATCGATGATAGTTATATATTGAAGGGTGCCACCGTCAGCCAGGAAGCAGATGACAAGTATTATGTGTCATTACTATATGCGGCAGAAGAACCGGAATATGAAATTAGGTCAGTAAAAATCGCAATCGGACTTGATTTTTCCATGAGTGAATTGTATGTAGATTCCAATGGAGCTCATGCAGACTATCCTCACTTTTTCCGAAAGTCCCAGGAAAAACTTGCAAGGGAGCAGCGCAGGCTGAGTCATTGCGAAAAGGGGAGCAGCCGTTACATGAAACAGAAAAAGAAAATAGCCAGACTCCATGCTCATATTGCACGTCAGCGGAAAGATTATCTGCACAAGGAATCCAGAAAGATAACCAATTTTTATGATCTTGTGTGCATAGAATCTTTGAACATGAAAGAAATGAGCCAGGATTCAAGGTTTGGAAAGAGTGTTCATGATAATGGATGGGGAATGTTTACTGATTTTCTTTCCTACAAATTAGAACGTGCCGGTAAGAAACTGGTTCGTATCGATAAGTGGTACCCCAGTTCAAAAATCTGCAGCTGCTGCGGAAAACTCAAAAAAGATCTAAAACTGGAAGACCGTATGTATAGCTGCACCTGCGGAAATCAGATGAACCGTGATGAGAATGCAGATATCAATATTTGCAGGGAAGGGTTGAGGATATCGGGAGTTGAACTTGATACAGAAAGAAAAATTTCCTGATTTTCCCCAAAACGTAGATTTTGTTCGGGACTGCGTAGATACGAAACAGTCCCGTTCATAATAACAGAACCGTGGGACACACGGGGATAGCTCGCCTATGCTTTGCCCAATAGGGCGAACGAGAAGCCCACACTTCCAGCGTTGGCTAAGTGGAGGGAGTATGTCGCAATGACAAAACAATAACACACCCGGTATCGTGAAATATCCGTTCTGGCAGTTGAGTAAAAAGAAAAACAATTTGTAAACCCTCAGTGGTACAAGTTTGGCAATCTTTTGAAATTCCGATATACTAGAAAATGTCGGAAGTGACAGCAGGAAATGTGGTTGTACCAATATGGCAATTCGGGAATTTTTGGCGGAAAGACTGGCAGATTATGAGATCCCGCGCGAATTTGCCTTGCTAAAGGAGTTTCCAAAGACTGAAAGCGGAAAGATTCGTAAAAAAGAACTGTGAAAATTGCTTTTTCTTGTCGAAAAAAGAAAAAGATTTATTGTGCAAAATGACAAAGGTGACGTTGACAAAATTGGAAAAGAGTGGTATATTTACATATAGCAATCAAACTATTTAATGTAACGGTTGTGAACGTGACCGGAGAGCTGCTTTCTGTGGGGGAAAAGCGGCTCTCTTTTTATGTCATAGGAAACTTCGTCCTATGTGTTTGACTTTTTGTATAGTGACCGCTACAATAAATATGTGTTTCTAAAAATCATTTATAAGGGAGACAAACCATATGATAAGAGATGGCTTTATCCGGGTTGCCGCGTCAACACCGGAAGTGAAGGTGGCAGATGTAGAGTACAACCGGGAACAGGTTTGTGAACAGATAGAGGAGGGGCGCAAAAAGGGCGCTTCGATTATGGTATTTCCAGAGCTGGTGCTGACGGGATATACGTGCGGTGAGCTGTTTATCCAGAAATCGCTGCTGGCGAAGGCAAAGGAAGAGCTTAGGAAGCTGATCGCCTTTACAGCTGGCGATTCAATGCTTGTATTTGTAGGACTTCCGTGGGAATACAACAATAAATTGTACAATGTGGCAGCGGCGATCCAGGATGGAAAGCTGCTCGGTCTGGTTCCGAAGAGATGGATTCCAAACTATTCTGAATTTTATGAGGGACGTTATTTCAACCCGGGCTGGGAAAAGACAATCGACGTTTCCTGGGACGGTTATCAGGTGCCAATGGGAATGAAGCTTTTATTTTCCTGTGACAATGTGGAAAATCTCGTCGTGGGGGCGGAGATCTGCGAGGACGTCTGGGTTTTAAATCCACCGAGTATTGCACACGCGTCGGCGGGGGCAACGGTGATCGTCAACTGTTCTGCCAGCGATGAGGTGACAGGCAAGAGCGAGTACCGCAGAAGTCTGATCAGCGGTCAGTCGGCGCGGCTTCTCTGTGCGTATATTTACGCCAATGCGGGCGAGGGAGAGTCTTCCCAGGACCTCGTTTTTGGCGGCCAGAATATTATCGCTGAGAATGGCAATATCCTGTCGGAGTCAGCGCGATTTGAGAATCAGACGATCTACGCAGATATCGATTTGGAACGTCTGGAATGTGAGCGCCGCCGGATGACGACCTATCAGACAGAAGGCCGTGAGGATTACCGGTTTGTAAGCTTTACGCTGGATCGGAAACCGCTTGCGCTGGAGCGCGCGATCGATCCGACCCCGTTTGTCCCACACGATGCGGGCAGCCGGAACCGCCGCTGCGAGGAGATCCTTTCGATCCAGGCGATGGGATTGAAAAAACGTCTCAAACATACCGGATGCCGCCATGCTGTCGTTGGTATTTCAGGCGGTCTGGATTCAACGCTGGCACTTTTAGTAACCGTGCGCGCCTTTGATTTGCTGGGGATTCCGCGTGAAAATATTCTGTCTGTGACGATGCCGTGCTTTGGTACGACTGACCGGACGTACCAGAATGCCTGCCAGCTCACGAAAAAGCTGGGTGCAACCTTGAAAGAAGTCGATATCCGAGAGGCAGTTACTATCCATTTCCGCGACATTGAGCAGGATCCGTCGGTTCATGATGTAACGTATGAAAATTCACAGGCACGCCAGAGGACGCTGGTTCTGATGAACCTTGCCAATAAGATCGGCGGTCTTGTCATCGGTACCGGCGATATGTCGGAGCTGGCGCTTGGCTGGGCGACCTACAACGGCGATCATATGTCGATGTACGGTGTCAACTGCTCGGTTCCGAAGATGCTGGTGCGCCATCTGGTGCGCTATTATGCAGATACCTGTGGCGAGAAAGAGCTTTCTGATATTCTGCTGGATGTACTGGATACGCCGGTCAGCCCGGAGCTTCTGCCGCCGGAGGAGGATGGAAAGATCGCACAGAAAACGGAGGATTTGGTTGGTCCTTATGAGTTGCATGATTTCTATCTCTACTATATATTAAGATTCGGCTACCGTCCGGGCAAGATTTACCGCCTGGCGCGTCAGGCATTTGACGGTGCTTATGATAAGGAAACGATCCTTAAATGGCTGAAGGTGTTCTACCGCCGTTTCTTCAACCAGCAGTTTAAGCGTTCCTGCCTGCCGGATGGTCCGAAGGTAGGTTCTGCTGCAGTATCGCCGCGCGGCGACCTGCGTATGCCGAGCGATGCGTGCAGCCGCCTGTGGCTGGAGGAGCTGGAAACACTGGATGAGGATTGCGTTTACGGAGTGCCGGAGACGAAAGCGGCAGGAGGCAGCCTGTGATCGCGAGCACGGGCAATGCCCGTGTCAGAGCGGTGACGGCGCTTGCAAAGAAAGCAAAAGCAAGACGGGAACAGGGCGTCTTTTTGGTGGAAGGTCCGAAGATGTTCGGGGAACTGCCGGTGGAGAAACGCCGCGAAGTCTATGTGTCGGAAAGCTTTCTGCGCCAGCAGGGCGAAAGAGCGGAAAAACTGCTGGCAGGCTGCCGATATGAGACGGTGACGGATGAAGTCATGCGCCATATGTCGGACACCCAGACACCGCAGGGAATCCTGGCGGTAGCGGAACAGTTTTCCTATCAGCTCTCAGATGTGCTGAAAAATAGCCTGGACGGAAAGGCACCGGAGCTTGTGATTCTGGAGACGCTGCAGGATCCGGGTAATCTGGGAACAATCCTGCGTGCCGGAGAGGGGGCGGGTGTGACAGGCATCATTCTTGACCGTGGTTCAGCTGATATTTACAGCCCGAAGGTCATCCGTTCCACGATGGGCTCGATCTACCGGGTGCCGTTTATCTACACGGACGACCTGCATCAGACGATCGCGGAAGTGAAAAAGCAGGGAATCCGCCTCTATGCGGCGCATTTAAAGGGGAAACATAACTACGAAGAAGAAAATTATACAGGTCCGTCCGGCTTCCTGATCGGAAATGAGGCAAATGGTCTGACCGAGGAGACGGCGGCGCTTGCTGACGCGTGGGTGAGGATTCCGATGGCTGGAAAGGTTGAATCCCTCAATGCAGCGGTGGCGGCTTCGGTGCTGCTGTTTGAGACGGCACGGCAGAGACGGCAGTAAATTGCATTTTTTGAAACAATGTTTTAAGCCGGATAGTTTGTGCAAATAGAGAGCTGTGAAGAAATAAATTGAACTGCAGATCGATATGTTCCATTAAGAAGTTTGTAATAAAACCGTAAGTTCAAAAACAGAGCTGATTGGTTGATAAATGTCAGAAAATATCGTATACTAGTTTTAAGATATCAGGGTCAAAAGACCTATATGGAAGGAGGGGATGACATGTCAGTATGGTGTGTCTGGCTGGCGGTGTTTGTAGTGTGTATCGGGCTGGAAGCAGCGTCGATGGCGCTGACTTCGATCTGGTTTGCTGGAGGCGCTCTGATTGCGTGTGTCCTGTCGATCGCGGGAGTGAATCTTTACATCCAGATGGCAGTGTTTGTCGTTGTTTCATTCCTTCTTTTGTATTCAACAAGACCATTGGCACTCCGGTATATCAATCAGAAGACGGTGCGGACCAATGTGGACGCGCTGGTGGGTAAAAAAGCGCGGGTAACCGCAGAGATTGATAACGACGAGGCGAGAGGGACGGCGATGGTGTCCGGTCAGGAATGGACGGCACGCTCGGCGGATGGAAGCCGGATTCCGAAGGATACGATGGTACAGATTCAGGCGGTCAGCGGCGTCAAGCTGATTGTCAGCAAATGTAAGGAGGAGTAGGAAATATGGGAGCAGTTATCAGTTTTCTTGTCATTGCAATTGTGGTACTTCTGATTTTGTCATCCTGTATCCGGATTGTGCCGCAGGCACAGGCATTAGTCGTAGAGCGTCTGGGTGCTTATCTGGAGACATGGTCGGTTGGCGTGCATTTCAAGGTGCCGTTCATTGACCGCGTGGCAAAAAGAGTCATTTTAAAAGAGCAGGTTGTAGATTTTGCACCGCAGCCGGTTATCACGAAAGATAACGTTACGATGAAGATTGATACGGTTGTATTTTTCCAGATCACGGATCCGAAGCTGTTTGCGTATGGTGTTGAGAACCCGATCATGGCGATCGAGAACCTGACGGCGACCACCCTTCGAAATATCATCGGTGATCTCGAACTTGACCAGACCTTAACCTCCCGTGAGACGATCAACACGAAGATGCGCGCTGCACTCGATGTGGCGACAGACCCGTGGGGAATCAAGGTAAACCGTGTTGAGTTGAAAAATATCATTCCTCCGGCAGCTATTCAGGATGCGATGGAGAAACAGATGAAGGCAGAGCGTGAGCGCCGTGAGTCCATTCTCCGTGCCGAAGGCGAGAAGAAATCGACGATCCTGGTAGCTGAAGGTAAGAAAGAGTCCGCGATTCTGGAAGCAGAAGCAGAGAAAGAAGCGGCGATCCTGCGTGCAGAAGCACAGAAGGAGAAGATGATCCGCGAGGCAGAAGGCGAGGCGGAAGCGATCCTCAAAGTTCAGAAAGCGGAAGCAGACGGACTTCGCTTCATCAAGGAAGCAGGCGCGGACAATGCAGTGCTGCAGCTCAAGAGCCTGGAGGCATTTGCCAAAGCAGCGGACGGCAAGGCGACGAAGATCATCATCCCGTCCGAGATCCAGGGCATTGCCGGTCTGGTAAAGGGTCTGACGGAAGTTGGCACGGATGTTCAAAAGGCAGAGTAGCCGGGAGTGAGCGGCTCTAAGTTATAAAAAGAAGGTATAAGAAAAGGCTGATGGTTATGTAAAGCAGGAACCGCAGCCTTTTTCGATTTCTTTTTTGACAAGCCTGCGGACATTCGGTATAATATCCCATAGTGATATGTATACCCATATATGTTGATGAAAGGGTATATGCAAGAAGCTATGTACTATATGAAGAATGAGGCTGTTGTTTGCGAATATAAGTAAGGAGTGGATGCGTTGAACTTGCAGGAAAAAAGAAAGAAAAGCGCGAATATCGCGTTTGCCCTGGATATGCTTCATATCGTAGTGGGTATATTGATCGTGATATTTGCGGTTCTTGCGTTTCTGAACCCGGATGAAAACCGGATTTTGTTTCCGGTAATCTTTCTTCTGGCGGCGGTACTGAATTTTGCCAATGGCTATGACCGCTATCGCCGGGGAAGGGGAAGAAAGCATCTGCGGACCGGCGGAATGATCCTGATGGCTGTGGGAGCAGGATTGTTCCTTTTATGTATTGTCAGTACACTTACAATATGGTGGGGGTAATAAAAGTGAAAACAGAAGTTTTGCGAATGTTAAAAGAAACGGATGATTACCTGTCCGGACAGGAGATCTGTGAGCGTTTAAATGTATCACGGACGGCAGTCTGGAAAGTTATCAAACAGTTGGAGGCAGAAGGATATGAGATAGAGGCGGTTCGGAACCGCGGTTACCGGCTGCGTTTCCTGGGCGATGTTCTCAGCCAGGCAGAGCTGGAGAGCAGCATCGACAGCGAGTGGGCTGGAAAAAATATTTTATATTTTGACGAGACAGATTCAACCAATACCGAGATCAAGAAAGCGGCGGAGAAAGATGCCCCGCACGGTACGTTGGCAGTCGCGGATTATCAGTCGATGGGAAAGGGACGCCGCGGAAGAAGCTGGGCGGCGCCGCATGGCGTCGGCATCTGGATGAGCCTGCTTCTGCGCCCGGAGCTTCCTCCGACCTGCGCGTCGATGCTGACGCTGGTGGCGGCTCTGGCAGTTGCCGACGGGATTCGGGAGGTTTGTGATCTGGAGGCAAAGATCAAGTGGCCGAACGATATCGTCGTCAATGGAAAGAAGGTCTGCGGTATCCTGACCGAGATGAGCACGGAATTAGAGTGTATTAATTATATCGTGACTGGTATTGGTATCAACGTGGCAAATCACGAGTTCCCGGAGGAAATTCGGGATGTGGCAACGTCTCTGTATCTGGAGACAGGAAAAGAAGTGCGCCGCAGCCAGCTTATCGCCGCGATCATGCGTGCGTATGAGGGATATTATGATAAATTCATGGAAAACCAGAACCTAAAATCCCTGATGGACGTTTATAACAGCCGTCTGGCAAACTGCGGTACACAGGTGCGCGTCCTGTCTCCGGGCAATGAGTATACGGGCATGGCGCTCGGAATTGACGAGATGGGCGAACTGCTGGTCCGCACAGAAGACGGAAAGGTGTGCAAAGTGATCTCAGGAGAGGTATCTGTCAGGGGCATTTACGGATATGTATAAAGATTTTTATGCGTCGTTGAAGCCTTTAGAGGGGGAAATACCTTATGCGGAAGAAGAGAGGCTGGCGGCATCCGGCGCGCCATTGCTCTTCTGGTACCGGAAAAACCGGCGGCTCCTTCCGTGGCGGGAGAATCCGGAACCGTATTCGGTCTGGATTTCGGAGATCATGCTGCAGCAGACGCGGGTAGAGGCGGTCAAACCGTACTTTGCCCGTTTTATGGAAGCACTCCCGGACATCACCTCGCTCGCGCAGGTGGACGAAGAGCGGCTTTTGAAGCTGTGGGAGGGACTTGGGTATTATTCCAGAGCCCGGAACCTAAAAAAGGCAGCGGTCTGCCTGATGGAAGACTACGGCGGTCAGATGCCTGCGTCGCGGGATGAGATATTGAAACTTCCGGGCATCGGAAGTTATACAGCCGGGGCAGTTGCGTCGATCGCGTATGCTCTGCCGGCTCCGGCGCTGGATGGAAATGTGGTGCGTGTTCTGACACGCCTGTTTGCTGACCCACAGGACAGCACGAAGCCGGCGCTTCGAAAGAAATATGAGCGGCGCCTGGAGGCGGAACTTGTGCGCCGGACGGAGGAAAGAGATTCCTATTTGTCAGCCGGTGATGATGCCGGTGAGGTTTCCACGGCATTACGGTCAGAAGAGCTATTTCATCCAGGTGAATATAATCAGGCATGGATTGAACTGGGCGCGCTTGTCTGCATCCCGGGCGGACGTCCGCTCTGTGAGAAGTGCCCGCTGGAATCCCTTTGTCTGGCGCACCGGCGGGGAGAGGAGGAGCAATATCCGGTCAAGCCGCCGAAAAAGCCGCGCCGGATCGAGGAAAAAACGGTCTGCCTGATTGAGTGGGAGGATACGGTGGCGATCCGCAAGCGCAGCAGCAAGGGATTGTTGGCGTCCCTCTACGAATATGTCAATCTGGACGGAAAAAAGAGTGCGGCGGAGGCAGCGAAAGAACTGGGGATCGCGGAGGCGGATATCAGGGAAACCGAGGATCTGCCGGATGCAGTCCACATTTTTTCCCATGTTGAATGGCATATGTGTGGACGCAGAATCCGCTTGAAACGGGCATCCGGCTATCAGGATAAAACAGTTTTGATGGTGCGCCGGGCGGAGCTGCAGGATCGCTATCCGATCCCCAATGCATTTCGCGTGTATACAAATATATTAATATGAAATACTGTTAGTGTGGGGAAACAGGAGAAATGGCGATTATGAAAAAAATGCTTTTTATCATCAATCCGAGATCTGGCAAAGAACAGATTCGAAGTCGTCTTCTTGAAATTTTAGATAGTTTTGTAAAGGCGGGCTATGGACCGTCTGTTTATATTACGCAGGGACCGAAGGACGCGGAGTATCAGGCGGCACGTGCGAAAACGAAGGAACTGGTCGTGTGCAGCGGCGGGGACGGTACGCTCAACGAGGTGGTATCGGGGCTGATGACGATCACCCCGGAAAAGCGCCCGGAGTTAGGATATATCCCGTCGGGTTCCACGAATGATTTCGCATCCAGTCTGGGACTTCCGAAAAATATGCGGAAAGCGGCGCAGACAGCTGCGCTGGGAAAACCATTTCTGGTCGATGTCGGTATATTCGGCAAAAACCGGTATTTCGTCTATGTGGCGGCGTTCGGAGCATTTACGGAGGTATCCTATTCGACCCCGCAGGAGACGAAAAATATTTTGGGGCATCAGGCATATATGCTGGAAGCCATCAAACGCCTGACAGGGCTTAAATCCTACCGGATGCGCCTTACGTGGGAACATCTGGGGGAGCAGAGAGAATTGGAAGAGGAATTTATTCTGGGAATGGTGACCAATACGACCTCGATCGGAGGTTTTAAAGGACTGGTTGGTATGGACGTGGCGCTGGATGACGGGGAGTTTGAGGTGCTTCTGGTCCGGAAACCGCGCACGCCGCTTGACATTGCAAGTATTGCTGCTTATCTGATTCAGAGAGAGGGCGAAAATGAATGCGTATTCAAGTTCCGCACCTCGAAACTGACGGTACAGTCGGAGGAGCTGGTGGACTGGTCGCTGGACGGTGAGTTTGGTGGAAGTCAGACAGAGGTCGTGATTGAAAATAAACCAAGAGAGATTGCGATCAGGGTGCCTGAAGTTACGGTTCGCGGGTAGGCACTTTTGTAACCGAAAGTGCCGTAAGAAAACGTGGTGGCAGCAGGAATTTGCCGTATTTAAATGCGAAGCCACGGCAAATTGCGTTGCTGGGCACGTATGCGTGAACAGTAACTGCCTAAATAGAAATAGATCGAAAAATTTCGAAAATTGTTGAAAAATAGAATTTAATCGTATATAATGTACTTTCGGGATATTGCAGGGAAAGGTGCAGGGAAATAAGAGCACACAAACAATCGAGGGACAATATCACGTTAGATATAAAGAAACTTCTAAGCGAAATAAATCGAAAGGACGTTAATTCGTGGAGAAAGAAAATTTTTTAGGTAAGTTAAGGAAACTGGTAGAGTTAGCAAAGTCCAAGCAGAACGCGCTGGACGTGACAGAGATCAATAACTTTTTTATGGGCGATAATCTGCAGACAGAGCAGATGGAGCAGATTTACAATTATCTGGAGCAGAATAATATTGATGTCATTCCGGAGGTGATCGATGATTCGATTCTCAAGGAAAATGATTCGATGCTCGATGATGATGTGGATGATGAATTCCTCAAGAACGAGGAAGAGGATATCGATCTGGATGCGATCGATCTGTTAGAGGGAATCGGCACGGAAGATCCGGTCCGCATGTACCTGAAAGAGATCGGTACCGTTCCGCTTCTGAGCGCGGAGGAGGAGATCCGCCTTGCAAAGCGCAAAGCAGAGGGTGATGTGAATGCAAAAGAGCGCCTGATTGAGGCAAACCTGCGCCTGGTTGTCAGCATTGCAAAGCGCTATACAGGACGCGGCATGAGCTTTCTGGATCTGGTTCAGGAAGGCAATCTGGGTCTTATTAAGGGCGTTGAGAAGTTTGATTATACAAAGGGTTATAAGTTAAGTACATATGCGACCTGGTGGATTCGTCAGTCTGTTACAAGGGCTCTGGCGGATCAGGCGAGAACTATCCGTGTCCCGGTGCATATGGTAGAGACGATCAACAAGATGTCCAAGATGCAGCGTAAGCTGACGCTGGAACTGGGCTATGAGCCGTCGGTGGCAGAGCTGTCCGAGGCGCTTGGCATGTCCGAGGATAAGGTCATGGAGATCATGCAGATCGCACGTGAGCCAGCTTCCCTGGAAACCCCGATCGGTGAGGAAGACGATTCCAATCTGGGTGATTTCGTAGCGGACGGCAACGTGGTAACGCCGGAAGGTAATGTAGAATCTGTTATGCTGCGTGAGCACATCGATGCATTGCTTGGAGACCTGAAGGAGAGAGAGCGTCAGGTTATTATTCTCCGGTTTGGTCTGGAGGATGGACATCCGAGAACCCTGGAAGAGGTCGGAAAAGCATTCAACGTAACGAGAGAGCGTATCCGCCAGATCGAGGCAAAAGCACTTCGTAAATTAAGAAATCCGGTCCGGAGCAAGCGGATTCGCGATTTCCTGTAAGAGTTGTATCATTTTGGTAAAAAGGGAAATTTGTTTGGAATTTCCTGAAAGGTTTAATAAAAAGATAAAGCAGTTTGTACCCGTCCGTGGGTACAGGCTGCTTTTTCAAGTTTTGGAGAATATGAATTATTGTGCATATCTTCATATGACGTCTAAGGATGGAAATGATGTTTGTCAGGAAAGAAGCGTTTCGGATAGAAATATCGCGTGCTGGAAGGAAAATGCACGGACAGATGGGAACTTATAGAAAGAGGAGAGAAAAATGTCGGAACCAATGAAAAATCCGCCAGCCAGAAAGACACAGACGGCGAAACGGAATTATCAGAAAGAAATGGAAAAAGTGCTGGATGCAGCAGTCCGGGACGGCAGAGTTCCGACTTTATTTCTCCACAGCTGTTGTGCGCCGTGCAGCAGCTACGTGCTGGAATATCTGTCGCAGTATTTTTCAATTACGGTGTTCTACTACAATCCGAATATTTCACCGAAAGAGGAATATGAGGCGCGCACGGAGGAGGTACAGCGGCTGATCCGGGAGCTTCCAGCGGTGCATCCGATCCGGTTTGTAGAAGGAAAATACGACCCGGAATGCTACTATGAGGCAGTCCGGGGGCATGAGAAGGATCCGGAGGGCGGCGAGCGCTGCGGTATTTGTTTTGAGATGCGCCTACGGGAAGCGGCGAAGCTGGCAGCCGAGGGCGGCTATGACTGGTTCACGACGACCCTCACGATCAGTCCGCTCAAAAATGCCGGGCGCCTCAATACGATCGGGCAGGCGATGGGAGAAGAGTATCATGTGGCATTTCTGCCGTCGGATTTCAAGAAAAAAGAGGGATATAAGCGCTCGATCGAGCTGTCGGCGCAGTATCATCTATACCGTCAGAATTACTGCGGATGCGTGTTCTCGAAGCGGGAGCGTGAAGAGCAGATGCAGAAGGAGAGGCAGGAAACATCGTGATTTGCGGGGCGATATGTTTGGTCGAAGAGGAGTTTGTATGGATGATTGCCTGTAGCTGTGAAAGTATGAATCGGCTGTGAGGGGATAGAAAGTTACAAGAAAAGATGGAAACAGAAAGGAAGAAACGCAATGTACCGCTTATGTATATTTGATTTGGATGGAACTCTTTTAAATACGGTTTATGCGCTGACTTATGTGACAAATTTAACATTGGATGCATTCGGACTGCGCCATGTTACACCGGAGGAAACGAAACGGATCGTGGGAAATGGATACCGGATGCAGATGAAGCGCGCGCTGGTGCTGGCGGGGGACGAGAAGCTGGTTCATTATGAAGCGTCGCTTCCGATTTATATGGAGAATTTCTCTAAATACTGCCTGAAAGACGTAGAGCCATATGACGGTATCCGGGAACTGCTGGCGTCGTTAAAAGAGATGGGTGTACATGTGGCTGTCCTTTCGAACAAGCCGCATGAGCAGGCAATTGTGAATATTGAGACATTCTTTGGGAAAGGATATTTTGATGTGGTGCGCGGCGAGCAGGCGGGAACGCCGAAAAAACCGGCTCCAGACGGGGCGTTCGCCATTTGCCGGGAACTGGGTATAAAACAGGAAGAGTGTCTGTATCTGGGCGATACGAATACAGATATGGAAACTGGGCTGAATGCCGGAATGGACACGGTCGGCGTGCTCTGGGGCTTCCGTGACCGGGAAGAGCTGGAAGGCTGCCACCCGCAGTATATTGTGGCACATCCGTCGGAAGTAGCGGAGATTGTGAAGAAAAAGAATGAGTCACATGGAAGAATGGAGTAGTGTCTGTGTTTGTTCATAGCTGTGAAAAGAGAAACAGTTGTGAAAGAAAATGATATTTGAAATAGTAATTCGAAATGTTTATTGAAAAACATTTACTGAAATAGAAGAAGTTAAGGGTAAAAAAGAAATATGGTAAAACACAAGAATGGATTTAAATGTAAATGGATATCATGGATGCTTGCTTTTTTGATTGCCTTTTCCTGTGTTCTTACAGCGTGTACGCCACGGCGGGGAACTGCATCGTCTGATTCATCGTCGAATCCGTTAAAAGGGGCAGATGCGTCTGGTGATACGCGCTTAAACGTTGTGACGACGCTATTTCCGTATTACGATTTTCTCCGGCAGATTGCCGGGGATTCGATTCGGCTGACGATGGTCGTTCCGGCGGGCATGGACA
This sequence comes from Clostridium sp. AF12-41, assembly GCF_003461685.1. Classification (NCBI taxonomy): domain Bacteria; kingdom Bacillati; phylum Bacillota; class Clostridia; order Eubacteriales; family Clostridiaceae; genus Clostridium; species Clostridium sp. AF12-41. Next base: position 230,452 of record NZ_QTXO01000004.1, read on the forward strand.
GTCATTCGTTCGAGCCGACGCCGGCGGACATGATCACGATCCAGAATGCAGATCTGTTAGTCTGCAACGGCGGTACGATGGAACAGTGGCTTTCGCAGGTGCTTGATTCCTTCGGGGAAGGCATCGGACCGAAGCGCGTCGTGACGATGATGGACTGCGTGGATGTAGTGCAGGAGGAGATCGTCGAGGGCATGGAAGATGGAGAGGCGCACGATCATGGACATACGCATGTTCATGCGGATGGAACAGTTCATGCGGGTGATCACGATCATGAGTCGGAAGATCATGCTCACAGTGAAGAAGAACATGAGCCAGAGGACCATGTTTACAGTGAAGAAGAACACGACACAGAAGAGCATATTCACAGCGAGGATGAGCATGATGTGGAAGATGTGGCGGTTCATGATGAAGATCACGCTCAGGAGTATCTGGATGAGGACGATGGTCACGGCGTCGAGATTGAATATGACGAGCACATCTGGACATCCCCGGTCAATGCGAAAAAGCTGGCCGGCGTGCTGGCGGAGGTGCTGGCACAGGAAGATCCGGCGCACGCGGCTTCCTATGCGGAAAACTGCGCGTCCTATCAGGATAAATTGACGGAATTGGATGCAGAATTCAGAGAAGTTGTCTCCCATGCCAAGCGCCGTCTCATCGTTTTCGGTGATAAATTTCCACTCCGGTACTTTTTCGATGAGTATGGGCTGGAATACAGGGCGGCATTTTCAGGATGCAGTACGGATACGGAGCCGAGTGCCAAGACGATCGCCTACCTGATCGATAAGGTGCGGGAGGAACAGATACCAGCCGTCTATTACCTGGAGCTTTCCAGCCCGCGCGTGGCGGAGATCATAGGGGAAGAGACGGGCGCGGAACCACTGTTGTTCCACTCCTGCCACAATGTGACGAGACACCAGTTTGATTCGGGCGTTACCTATCTGGAATTGATGGAGCAGAACGTAAAGAACTTGAAAAAGGGATTGTCATAAAAAGAATAGATGATTATGGGAAAAGTCTTTAGCCATGGTGAATGTTTATGACAATAGAAGAGTAGAGCAGTAGTGAAAGGAATTATAGATGGGATTACTCTTAAAATGTGAGCATGTAGGTTTTGGTTATGAAAACCAGGATGCGGTGCTGGATGTGAACCTGGAGGTAAATGAGGGCGATTACATCTGCATTGTCGGGGAAAATGGTTCGGGAAAAAGTACCCTGATGAAGGGCATTCTGGGACTTTTAAAACCGACTTCGGGCAGGATTGAATATTCGGAAGAATTAAAAAAAGCCGGTATTGGTTACCTGCCGCAGCAGACCGACGCGCAGAAGGACTTTCCAGCGACTGTGTTTGAGGTGGTTATCTCCGGGTGCCTGGGAAAACGCGGCAGCCGCCCGTTTTATTCGATGAAAGAAAAGAAAGAGGCGCGGGCAAATCTGGATCGTCTGGGAATCCGTGATCTGGAAAAAAGCTGTTTCAGAGAGCTTTCCGGCGGTCAGAAACAGCGTGTTCTGATCGCGCGGGCGCTCTGTGCGACGGATAAGCTGCTGATTCTTGATGAGCCGATCACGGGACTCGATCCGTCGGCGATTCTGGACTTTTACCAGCTGATCCGGAAACTGAATCAGGAAGAAAAGGTTGCAATCCTGATGGTTTCCCATGATATGGCAAATATTGTGCATCAGGGAGGAAAAATTTTGCAGATGCGGCAGAAGCCGCTGTTCTGGGGTACGATGAAAGAATATGTGAAGAGTGAGATTGCTCATTCTTTCCTGGGACGGGAAGAGTTGGCAACTCTGGGGCACAGATGCGGAGTGCCGATGCAGAAGGATGGAATCAGAAAGATGCAGAAGCCGGAAATGGGTTCGGAAACTGATTCTGAAACGAAACAGCATTTGAAAGACAGAAATGCGGAGAAGGAGGTGTAGAAGATGGGAATTATATCTGAAATGTTATCATACCCGTTTATGGTGCGGGCGCTGATCGGCGGTCTTTTAGTCTCTCTCTGCGCCTCTCTGCTGGGTGTCAGCCTGGTGCTCAAACGCTACTCAATGATTGGAGACGGTTTATCCCATGTTTCGTTCGGATCCCTTTCGATTGCACTGGCGGCAGGCTGGTCACCTTTAAAGGTTTCGATTCCGGTGGTCGTGCTGGCGGCATTTTTCCTGCTGCGGATCACGGAACATGGAAAAGTAAAGAGTGACGCTGCGATTGCGATGATCTCGGCCAGTGCGCTTGCAATCGGTATTATCGTAACTTCCCTGACAACCGGTATGACGACCGATGTCAGCAGCTATATGTTTGGAAGCATTCTCGCGATGAGCCGGGAAGATGTCCAGTTTGCGGCGGTGCTTTCCATGGTGGTGCTTGGATTATATCTTTTTTGCTATAACAAAGTATTTGCGGTTACCTTTGATGAGAGCTTTGCCAAGGCGACCGGCGTCAATGTATCGCTCTATAACGTGCTGATAGCGGTTCTGACCGCGATCACGATCGTGATTGGAATGCGGATGATGGGCGCGATGCTGATCTCCAGTCTGATTATTTTCCCGGCTCTGACCTCCATGCGGGTGTTTAAGAGCTTCCGGGGGGTGGTCATCGCATCGGGGATTCTGTCGCTGATCTGTTTCTTTGGAGGAATGGTGCTGTCCTACACGTACTCAACACCGGCGGGCGCGAGCGTTGTTGTGGTGGATCTGGCGGCGTTTCTGCTCTTTTCGCTGATACAGAGAGGGATAGCTGCTACTGCCCGCAAATAGGATGTTTTTTGTAGAACATACACATTCTGTATGCTCATGTTTCTGTTCACGGGTAGGCACTTTTGGAACCGAAAGTGCCGTAAGAAAACGTGGTGGCAGCAGGAATTTGCCGGGGAGTGGTTGACAAATAAAATGGCTTGCGGTTATAATAATATCCGGTTGCCGGAATGGGCAGATCGCCAGCAAAAGCTTGCGGAGTTGCTGGTCGGCGATAGAAAACGAAAATCGAATAGCTTGTCTAAGCGTTAAAGAGACTATAGGGTTTGTACTGTTTCTGAGATAAACAGTAAAGTCCGTAGTCTCTTTTTTATTTGATAAGAAATGCTTTGCAGAAGAACCCCAGGTGTTTTTTTTCTGCGAAGAATGTGTCAGAAACGCTCATGAAAAGTGAAAAATAAAAAAGGAATGGAGATGGAAAAATGGATCAGACCTACATGAAAGAAAAACCAGTTGTCCCGCTGCTGCTTTCGATGGGAATCCCGGTCATCATATCGATGATCGCCGGGGCACTCTACAATATCGTGGACAGCATTTTCGTGGCAATGATCAGTGAGGACGCGATGACGGCGGTTTCGCTTGTCTATCCGATCCAGAACCTCGCGCACGCAGCCGGGGTTGGGTTTGGCGTTGGTATCAATGCGATGGTGGCGAGACGCCTTGGCGAAGGAAAAACACGGATGGCGAACCAGACAGCATCGCAGGGAGTATTTTTAAGTGCCTTACATGGAATGATTTTAACGATTTTAGGAATGGCGGTGATTCCGTATTTCCTGCGGATGTTTACGAGCGATGAGGTAACGATTTCCTACGGACTGACGTATTTTTGCAATGTGTTTCTGTTTTCAACGATCGACACGATGGGAATGGCATATGAAAAGGTCTACCAGTCGGTTGGAAAGATGAAAATATCGATGGCAGCCGTCTTGATTGGATGCGTCGTCAATATCGTGCTGGACCCGATCTTTATCTTTGGATTAGGCCCCATGCCGGAACTGGGAATCCGCGGTGCGGCGTGGGCGACAGGAATCGGGCAGACGGCGTCGCTGCTGTTTTATTTGATTTTAAACCATGTGAAACCGTTAAATGTGGAGATTTCGCTGCGGGAAATGCGTCCGTCGAAGGAGATCTGCGGCGGTATGTATTCAGTCGGAATCGCGGCAACACTCAATATGGCGCTGACATCCCTGCTTCTGACGGCGCTCAATGCGATTCTGGCACCATTTTCGCAGGTATATATTCTGGTGCTGGGTGTTTACTACAAGCTGCAGGCACTGCTTTATCAGGGAGCCAGCGGCGTGGTGCAGGGAATGCGCCCGCTGATCGGTTACAATTACGGTGCAGGCGAGCAGGAGAGGGTGAAAAAGATCTTCCGCGCGGCCTTCATGATTGTTGGCATTATCATGACAGCGGGAACCCTGCTTGGCGAGCTGGTGCCGGATTTCCTGATGGGGCTGTTTACGCAGACGCCTTCGACGGTGGAGATCGGCAGAACGGCGCTCCGGCTCATCAGCCCGGGCTTTGTCATGTCAACGGTTTCCGTCATTGCTTCTGGCGCGTTTGAGGGACTTGGAATGGGACTTAAATCTCTGAAAATTTCCCTGATGCGCTATGCTGTGATTATCATTCCGATCGCATTTGTGCTCAGCCGGATCATCGGTCCTATCGGTGTCTGGCACGCGTTCTGGCTGGCAGAGCTTATCACGGCAGTGTATGCTGGGGCGAGCTGGAAGCGGACGATTACTGTGTCTTTATAGGGCGTTTTTGGTCTCAAAAAGGCTGCATATACGTGAGGCTAAAAAAGTTACTGTTCACACGCGCCCAGTAACGGGATTTTGCCGATGCTTGACTTTACTAGGTATTTGTGTAAAATAATAAGTGGCTGATCGGAACTTCGGCAGATTCGGGCGATGTAAAGCTATGCATTGCCGGGATGCCAGGTACCGGGCGGACAATGATTTACAGTCAGTACACATTTGTACAGAAAAGAAGGTAAGTAAAATGACAAAGATTGATATTATTTCCGGTTTCCTGGGTGCAGGAAAGACTACGTTTATTAAACAGCTTTTAAAAGAAGCAATTTCAGGCGAGAAAGTCGTTCTGATTGAAAATGAATTTGGACAGATCGGCATTGACGGCGGTTTTTTAAAAGACGCTGGCATCGAGATCCGTGAGATGAACTCCGGCTGTATCTGCTGCTCTCTGGTCGGCGATTTTGGACGTTCCCTCGAGGAAGTTCTGACCAAATATCAGCCGGATCGTGTTATCATCGAGCCGTCAGGCGTCGGCAAGCTGTCTGATGTTATGAATGCAGTAAAAAATGTAGCTTCTGAGATTGAGGTTATGTTAAACAGTGCGGTTACCGTGGTAGATGTCAACAAATGCCGTATGTATATGAAGAACTTCGGTGAGTTTTTCAACAACCAGATCGAAAATGCAGGCACGATCGTGTTAAGCCGTACCGATGTAGCGGATCCGAAGAAGGTACAGGGCGCGGTTGAGATGCTTCGCCAGCACAATGCAAAGGCAACCATCGTGACCACTCCATGCAGCGAGCTGACCGGCGCACAGCTTCTTGAGATGATCGAGCAGGAAGACGATATGGCAGAGGAGCTGATGAAAGAGGCAAGAGAGCATATGCATGAGCATCATCACCATCATGATCATGACGATGACTGCGATTGCGGCTGCCATGACCACGATCATGAGCATCACCACCATGACGATGACTGCGACTGTGGCTGCCATGATCATGATCACGAGCATCATCACCATGACGATGACTGCGATTGTGGCTGTCATGATCACGATCATGAGCACCATCATCATGACCATGATGACGAGTGTGGCTGTGGCTGCCATGACCACCACCACGATCACGAAGGACACCATCATGCAGATGATGTATTTACAAGCTGGGGCTTGGAGAATGTCGGCGTGATGAAGAAAGAAGATCTGCAGAAGATTCTGGATGATCTGGCTTATGGTGATAAATACGGCGAGGTTCTGCGTGCGAAAGGCATGGTTCCGAGTGAAGAAAAGGGCGTATGGCTGCATTTTGATATGGTTCCGGAGCAGGCTGAGATCCGTGAGGGAGCACCGGATTTTACCGGAAAGGTGTGCGTGATCGGTGCCGAGCTGGACGAAGAGGGTCTGAAGGCAGCGTTCAACGCGTAAATACAAGGAGAATGAACTATGAATGAAGATAAGATGCCGTTGTTTCTCATCAATGGTTTTCTGGAAGCTGGAAAAACCCAGTTTATTAAATTTACAATGCAGCAGGATTATTTCCAGACCGAAGGAAAAACACTTCTGATTGTCTGCGAAGAGGGCGAGGAAGAGTATGATGAGGAGCTTTTAAAGCAGACTCATACAGCGGTTGTTTATATAGAGGAAGCGGAAAAGCTGACGCCGGAATACCTACAGGATCTGGAGTTTCTTTACAATCCGGAGCGAGTTCTGATGGAGTGGAACGGTATGTGGAATCTGGATGCCCTGAAACTTCCGAACGATTGGGATCTGTATCAGCAGATTACGATCATCGATGGTTCCACATTTGATTTATACCTGCAGAACATGAAACCATTGATTGGTGCCATGGTCCGCAACACGGAAATGATTATCATGAACCGTTGCGACGAGATCGAGGATTTGGATGTATACCGCCGTACTTTAAAGGGCATGAACCCGCAGGTTCAGATCGTGTTTGAGGACGCAGAGGGCGAAATTGAGGAAGTGACCGAAGCGGATCTTCCATTTGATGTCAATGCCGAAGTGATCGAGATTCCGCCGGAGGCATATGGTATCTGGTATATTGATGCGATGGATAAACCGGACCGTTACCGTGGAAAGACCGTTGAATTTACCGGCATGGTACTGAAAACCCCGGATTTCCCGAAGAACAACTTTGTTCCTGGACGTATGGCGATGACCTGTTGCGAGGCAGATATGACGTTCTTAGGTTTCATGTGCAAGGCAAAAAATGCCCGTCTGCTTGAGACGAAAGACTGGGTCAAAGTACGTGCCCGCGTAGAATATGAGTATATGCCGGAGTATGAGGGTGAAGGTCCGATGCTTTATGCAGATTACGTGGAAAAGGCAGAGCCGATTGAGGAGATTGTGCAGTTCTAAGATTTGCAACGGAAAGCTGTGTTTGAAAGAAAAGGTGTGCCCCGGAGTGTGGAAGACTCCGGGGTTTTTAAAAAAGAAAGAGAAATCGAACAAATGCTCGATTTCTCTTTCTTTTATTTAAAATTGGATTACAGCTTTATCTTACTCCGTCATCTTCGGCACCGGAGTAGGTCTTGACCGGTCAAATACCTCGTTGACATCAAACAGGTCACTCAAATGGTCGCCGCCGACTCCACTTTCCGGAAGGTCATAATACATCCGGTAGCCGTCGAGGTTCCGGCGCCCCTGTCGCATATAATCGTCGCCGATCTGGACGAAATACTGGGAGGAATCTACGTTACAGAAGTAACGGAATCCCTTGTTGTACAGGTACTGGAAGCGCTCGCTGCTTGTATCATACGGATGCCAGTCCCCAATATCGCTTCCAAACGGGAAGAGGATGATATCACACGGACCGGTCAGCGTTTCGACTTCATTTGCCCATTTATCGGTATCTTCACGGAATTTATCCATTGGGATCGTACCCATGTTGCGGTGGCCCCAGCTGTGGGAGGCAATTTCAAAACCGTCGTCGCGCAGGCACTGGACGACTTTTGCTGCGTTGGCGCGTTCTTCCTCAAAGTTGAAATCCGGGTGTTCCGCTTTGTACTCGTCAGTATTGTAGGCGGAATCGGTGCGGTAACCCAGGATGCCATTGTAACCGGTAAAAGCAATGCACGCTTTTGCGCCGCGGTAGGAGAAATCCGGGTGCTCTTTGATGAAATCATCCAGTAACGGCACCAGATCATAGGAACCGACGGAAACAGAACCGTCGTCCATCTTCATCTCGTTCGTTGGCTTGCCATCCTCGCCGATAATCATACGGGAGGCAAAGCCATCGCCATCCATGTATTCGTAGTAGCAGACATCATCCTGTGACATGACGAACGGTTTCTTACCTTCCGGAAGCATGATATCGCCCTCCTGGAAATGCCTGGAACCGTCCTCTGCGGTCACCTCATATGCTACATCGTGCAGACGTACCAGAACGAAACCGCGCTCATACATCGACTGGAGAATCTTCATAAATTCATCCTTGGTCGTCATGACCTGATTATAACCCTTTTCGCGGCTGTCGCCGTCAAATGCTTTCGAGGTATCCATAATCAGTGTATGGAAGAATACATGCGTTACCTTACGCGGATCAGCGCGCACCAGTGTTTCTTTGGTGGCGTTGTATTCGTCGATCGCTGCCGTCACGGACTCGTCAGATGCGTATGTACTGCTGGACAGGAGATTGATTGCCCCGTCATAGTCATAACCGTCTGCCAGAAGCTTTGCCTGAGCGATGACACCCTCGAGGCTGTCATCAGCAGGTGCAGATGCATTATCAAGGGAAATTACTCCATTTTCAGAATCCGTTTCGGTTGTCGCTGGAACCGAAGATACATGTGCTGCCGGAGAGCGGCGCACCCAGAGGAACGCGGCAATTCCAAGCAGTACAATCAGAATGCCGATTAAAATTAAATACGGAAGTTTAGAGGAACCGCCGTGCCGTCGCCTGGAACGTCCGCCACGTGCAGAAAATCCAACGCTTCCAAGGGAGGAATTTCTTCTCATCATAGTTTTCACCTTTTGTTTATTCATATTTATCTGTCGTTTTTTGCGTCAGATAGTAATAACAGGCCGAGAAAGTTTGCCACCGACTCGACACAGCAAGAAAGAGAGCGGAAAACGTTTTTATAAGCCTGTCTGTGTTCTTATAGTATACCATAAAAAGGAAAGGTGGTCTATGACAGTTTCTTACAATTCTCTTTGGCATAGGGACGGGCGGATATGCCATATCTTGAGAAGAGAGTATGTGCAGGCGGAGGAAGATATGAATGAAAAATGTATCATGCAGGGAGAGGCGTGGTATTTGAAATGGAAGCGTGTGGAAAAATGGTGTTGGTTTGTGAAAAAGAAGCTGTTTCGGGAAAAAGAATGTATGTGTTGGGACAAAGGGGGCAGAGACAGGAGAAGAGAGTATTTAAATAAAAATGCTTGGAGAGGGCTGGCAGCGATTGGTGTAGCGGTTGTGCTTACGATGGGAGAATGTGTGTCAGGCATACAGCTTGGAATTGGTAAATTGGGGGGAAGTGGTATGCTCACATCTTACGCGGAGGAACTGTGGATTCCCGTTTCAGTAACCGCAGAGACAGCGCAGGCAGCAGAAAATGCCGCTGAGCTTCCCATCCGGGCACTGGAGGCGATCCTCATGGAGGCGTCCACCGGAACTGTTTTGTATGAAAAAAATGCGGACGAGGCGCGAAATCCAGCCAGCGTGACGAAGATTATGACTCTGCTTTTGATTTTTGATGCGTTACATTCGGGAAAAATTCATTTGCAGGATGAGGTCACGACCAGCGCCCATGCGAAATCCATGGGGGGATCTCAGGTGTTTTTGGAAGAAGGGGAGGTACAGACGGTCGAAACGCTGATCAAGTGCATCGTCATTGCATCGGGAAATGATGCCAGTGTGGCAATGGCAGAGTATATCGGCGGCAGTGAGGAGGCATTTGTTGCGATGATGAACGAGCGGGCGAAAGGGCTTGGAATGGAGACAGCAAAGTTTGAGGATTGCTGTGGTCTGACGGCGTCTACGACGCACGCGATGTCGGCGCGCGACATTGCCCTCATGTCGCGGGAATTGATCACGAAGTATCCGGAAATTTTTCAGTATTCAACGATCTGGATGGAAAATATAACGCACCGGACCAAGCAGGGAGAGAAAGAATTTGGACTTTCCAATACGAATAAGCTGCTGAAAATGGTGACAAATTTTGAAGTGACGGGACTGAAAACAGGTTCTACATCGCTGGCAAAATATTGCCTGTCCGCAACCGGGCGGAAAGATGGAGTTGATCTGATTGCCGTCATTCTGGCAGCACCGGATTATAAGGCGCGGTTTGCGGATGCGGTCACATTGTTAAATTATGGGTTTGCAAATTGTCATCTTTACAAAGATGACAATCCGGGAGCTGTGCCGGAAACGATGGTGGCGGGCGGCATCCAGGAACAGGTTGCAGGACGTCTGCGAGGAACCTTTTCTTATCTTTCGATGGGAGGAGAGAATCTGGATGGAATCGAAAAAGAGTGGATGATGGAAGAATCCCGCAAAGCGCCGATTCAGGAGGGCGATGTGATCGGACATCTGGTTTACCGGCTGGATGGACGGGAATTGGGAAGTGTGGAGATAGAAGCGGCAGAAACGGTGGAGAAAGCGGGACTATGGGACTATTTTAAGAAGGTAATGGGAGTGTTTGCGGCATAGAAATAAAGAGCTGTCATGTTTGAATAGTGATACATGACAGCTTTTTTGTGTAATAGGAAATTCCTTGGAATTCCCTATTACACAAAAAGGCACTAACGTGCCAATGATGCGCACTCGCGCGAAGATGTAGGTTGTCGCAAGCGACCGCGCTCGGCGCGAGAATGTGCCAAGGCACATTCTTTTTTGCTGGTTATTCATTCTGCAATCCAGCCGCTTTTTCAGAATACGTGGTCGTTACCAGTTTTTCATAAGGAATCCGTTCCTTGAGTTCACCTGCTTCTTCCAGAATATTTTCCAGAAGCTCAAAGCTGTCCTTGTGGAAAATGGTATCATTTTTCCAGGTGTCCTGCGCTTTGTAGCGTTCAACGATGCGGGCGATTGCCGCGCGGTCTGTTTCCGGAAACTGAGGTTGGATTGTCTCGGCGATTTCGTCCGCACTGTGGGAGTTGACGTAAGCTAAGCCCTTCTGGATGGCATTCGTGAACGACTGGATAATTTCCGGATGCCTATTTAGATAGCTCTGCTTTGCACAGTAGGCGGTGTAGGGGACATAACCGGAATCGACGCCGAGCGAGGCGACAACGGTGCCATTTCCTTCGGTTTCAAGGGTGGTGGCGAAGGGCTCGAACTCGACCGTGTAATCCGCATCATTACTCGTAAACGCCGCCGCTGTCAGCCCGAAATTGATACTCTGATCGATGGTCAGGTCATTTTTTGGATCGATGCCATTTTTCTTTAAAATATACTCAAAGACCATTTCCGGCATTCCACCCGCGCGCCCGCCAAGCACCTTTTTGCCTTTCAGATCCTGCCAGGAAAAGTCTGGTTCGGCACTTCGTCCAACGAGAAAGTTTCCGGCACGCTGGGTCAGCTGGGCAAAATTGACAGCATAATCGGCGGAACCTTCCTGGTAGACATAGATACTTGCCTCTGAGCCCATGAATCCGATATCGGCATCCCCGGAGATGAGCGAGGTCATAACCTTGTCGGCACCGGCACCGTTTACGAGTGTCAGAGCGATGCCTTCATCCTTAAAATAGCCCAGCTCGATCGCGGCGTACTGTGGCGCATAAAAAATCGAGTGGGCTACCTCATTGAGTGTGACCGGTTCAAGCGCCCCGTCCGCCTCCTTCGCCTGTCCACACCCGGTCAGGGTGGTAAGCAGAGTGAGCACAGCCAGGGCAGCTGCAAATTTAGTTCGTTTCATGGTTGCCTCCTGCGGTTCGTTCATACTATTAAGATATGGGGAATACAGGAAGGTGTGAGCGGTCTGCTGATTTTTCTTTCTGTCTCCAGAGAAGTCCAATACAAAGCCCGACAAGCGACGGCAGAATCCATCCGAGGTTCAAATCAAACAGCGGAAGCGTATGTCTGGCAAATGCGATGACGGGTTCCAGATGTAGGGCAGACTGCATTTCGTCTGGCAGAGCTGCTAAAAAGTCAAAGATGGAAGCTGCCCAGGAACAAATGGTAACGCAGACATAGACTTTTTTGTTATGCTGGAATGCATTTCCAAGCAGCGCGAGGAGAATCAGCGTGATGGCTGGCGGGTAAATCAGCATCAAAACAGGAACCGAGTAAGTGATGATAGCGGACAGTCCTACATTTGACACAATGAGTGAAAAAAGGGTAAAAACGACCGCCCATGCACGGTAGGAAAGGGCATGGGGAAACAGTTTCACAAAGGTTTCCGCACAGCTCGTTACAAGCCCGATGGAGGTCTTGAGGCAGGCAAATGTGATCGCGATGGCGAGGATCCAGGTGCCCATCCGTCCAAGGTAGTAGTCTGCAATCTGGGAGAGGGCAATGCCGCCGTTTTCTGAAAGTTCGAACTGTCCCAGTGACTGTACTCCAATCAGGATGGTAAGCAGATAGATAAATGCCATCAGAAGCCCGGCCAGCATACCGGAATGCAGAACTTCTTTTGCAATGGCTGAATCTTCCTGAACGCCCATCTGGCGGATAACCGAAACAACCACGATCCCGAATGCGAGCCCGGCAATCGCATCCATGGTTTCATAGCCCTGGGAGAGCGCGGAAAAGAAAGCTCCATTCTGATAAGAGGCATCGGGAACTGCCCCTGAAACCGCGATGCTCGGATGAAGCAGGGCAGTCACAATCAGAACACCTAGAAACAGAAGAAACAGCGGATTGATGATTTTTCCGATCCAGAGCGTGATGCTGCCTGGACGAATGGAAAATACAAACACCAGCCCAAAGAAGATCAGCGAAAACAAAAGCAGCATAGTCTGCTCGGAAAGCTGTGTTCCTAAAAGAGGTCTGACTCCGGCGGTAAAGGAGGTCGTAGCGCACCGCGGAATAGCGAAAAACGGTCCGATTGTCAGGTAGAGCAGACAAGTAAAGAAATAGCTATATCTGCGTCCGATGCGGCGGGACAGATCCTGAAGTCCCTCCGAATGGGTGTTTCCGATTGCGGCAACGCCCAGGATCGGAATGCCGACGGCAGTCAGAATAAATCCAATCGTTGCCGGGAGAAACTGGCGTCCGGCAAGCTGACCGAGGTGCACCGGAAAAATCAGATTTCCGGCGCCGAAGAACATGCCGAATAAAGTTCCGGCAACTAAAAGCCGCTGCTTATGGGAAAGACAGGTCTGCGTCATAGATATTCACTCCTTTTACATGAGAATTGAAAGTTACTGTTCACGCATACGTGTCCAGTAACGGAATTTGCCGTGGCTTCGCATTTAAATACGGCAAATTCCTGCTGCCACCACGTTTTCTTACGGCACTTTCGGTTCCAAAAGTGCCTACCCGTGAACAGTAACAATTGAAAACTTTTTTGTAATCATCATTATAAAGCCTTCCTTGTGGTTTGTGAAAATCTAGTTTATAATAGAAATATGACAAAATGTAATATTCTAAAAGGAGGTGCGGCATGGATGCCAAAAAACTGGAAATATTGATGACGGCGGTAGATCTTGGAAGTTTTTCGAAAGCATCCGAGGTAGTCGGCTACACGCAGTCGGGGCTGACCCATCTGGTGGACAGCCTGGAGCGGGAGATTGGATTTCCGTTGATCCGCCGCAGTTACAGCGGCATCGCGCTGACGGAGGCGGGAGAAAACCTGTTGCCGGATATCCGCCAGTTTTTGCAGGCAAATGCCACCCTGGAAAATAAGATTCAGGCGGTGCGGGAACAGCAGGAGGAGTCGATCCGTGTGGCGGCATATGCGAGCATCGCGATGTACTGGATGCCGGAGATTTTATACCGGTTCCGCCGCCTCTGCCCGAAGGTGGACGTTGATCTCCGCATGGTCGATCATGCGCTGGAACCATTTGAATTATTACAGAGCGGAAAGACGGATGTCATTTTTGCGAGCAGACAGAAAGAACCGAAATGCGAGTGGATTCCGCTGTATCATGAACTTTTGTATGCGATTCTGCCAAAGCAGTATCCCTTAAATGGGCGCAAAGAATTTCCGCTGCGTGAATTTGAAGGAAAAGATTTCCTGATGCCTTACGGGCGGTTTGACATCGATGTACACGCCGCATTTGCAAAAGAGGGAGTCAGGGCAAAGGAGCAGTCTGTCTATGTGGATGATGAGACGGTGATCCGCATGGTGGGAAAAGGGCTGGGCATTTCAATGATGTCTGAACTGATGATCCGCGGAAATACTGAAGATGTCTACTGCGTTCCGGTTTCCCCGACCTGCATCCGGGAAATAGGAATGGGTATGAAGCCGGGGGCGGAGGAAAGTGAAAGCATTGCGAAGCTGACGAAATGTGTGATGCAGTTTGTGAGTACGTTAAATAAAGGAAGAAACGTCTCTTTGAAATAACCGGAATCAAAGTCCAAACAGTCCCAGCCTTGCCATTTTCCCGGTATAGAGTATATAATTATTAAGAAGAAACGACTGAGACTGCCGGCTTTTCGTTTTTTGGAAGAGCTGGTAGTTAGGTGTTTTCAGATATTGAAATATTCAGGAAAATCAGAAACATAAATACAGATAAATATATGGAAGGAATACACCGTGAGTATAAATAAAAACCTTTTTGACGCTCTCCCAATCGGCTTTTTCAACTGCCTGGCAAGCGGTAGCAGCAACCGCATTTATTCGGACTGCCTTCTGCTCATTTATCATGAGTATGACCGGGAGATCACCTACCGCATTGCCCGCAGCCGCATCCGGGATGCGCTTGCCATCTATCTTCTGGAAAATCACATTGATTATTTGGACGATGAGATGACAACCGACCGGAATTACAACCAGCTTGCCAATTCCGTGATCCGCAAATTCTGCTCGAAAGAGGTCGGATGGCTGGAGGAGGATACGGACGATGCGACGTATGAGAAGCATATCATGATGACGGAGCAGGGCGTCTTTCTGGCAGAATTTCTCCAGAAGATGATGAAGCCGGAGTGGGAAGAATTTTCAAGTTATATTTTCAATATTTATAATATTTTGCAGAATCCCGACCAGTGGGAACCGGATATCTATGTCAATGCGTTGCGCTCGGTCTACCGCAACGCGAAACAGCTCTCCGGTGCGCTCAAGCGCCTGGCGACCTTTATCAAAAAAATCATCGAGCGGATGGTGCGCGAGGAAAGCCTGGAAAGTCTGACCGAGAACGTCCTCGAATACTGTGAGGGCGATTTTATCCGCGAGTACGCGCGTCTGACGAAACAGCAGAATATTCATATGTACCGTTCCTTTATCCGGTCAAAGCTGGAAGCGATGCAGAACCGGCAGGAGCTGTTTGAGGGCCTGGTGGCGGGATGCGCGAAGGAAGAAGAACTGGAACACATTGAGGCGGAGAATAAGGTGCTGGATATGATCCAGACGATTCTGCAGTTTTTCTCAGTCGATTACGACGAGATCATGCGGGATATCAAGCATAAAATTAATATCTATTTACAGATTGCGATTGGACGCGCGAGATTTCTTCAAAACCGGGACAGCGATGTGCGCGGGCATGTCGAGCAGACGATCCGCGTGATTGCGGCGGAGATGAACACACTCGGTTGGAAGGAAGAACTGCCGGAGTCGATGAACGGGTTGTTTTTGCTGGAAAATAATGAGTTTATCGATACCGACTCGATCCGCTATCCGCGACGGGAGCAGATGATCCGCGAGGCAACCTATGCAAAGCTGGAAGAAATGACACAGGAGGACATCGACCGTGCGAGGGAGGCACAGGAGAGGGAGGCAGAGAACCCGTATTCGAAGGATAAGATGAAGAATTATCTGGAGGCGCTTTTAGGAGATCGGACGGAGATATCCAGCGAGGAGGTTCCGATGAAGAGCAAGCGGGATCTTTTAAGCGCGCTCTCGGCGGTTGCCTATGGTTCAGAAAATGGGTATGAGATACAGGCGGAGGATGGTTATCTGGAAACGCAGCAGATGCTTCTGCGGCGCTTTAAAATCGAACGCCGGAAGGAGAAATAAAACATGGGATTTGAAGAAATATGGAATGAATATACATCCTCTGAGAAGGACATGTTTCAGAAAAGTGTCAGGCGTCTTCTGAAGCAGACCTTTATCGTGCGCGACCGTGACGAGGACAGCAAAAAAGCGTACTATTTTGTCTCCAAGCGTTCGGAACCATTTTCAGCGTACCTGGGATATATCGGATACGATATTGTAATTGACCGGGAAAATGGCGTGATTATGCTGCAGAACTGCCGGGATCTCGGCGAGAATGGAAAACTGCAGATCAACCATGTGACACTCAAAAAGATGGAGAGTGTGGTTTTATGCTGCCTCTGGACTCTCTATGCGGACCGGGTGCGTTCTGGAAGTCTTTCGAAAAATATTGAGATTTCGGTGACCGATCTGCGCTATGAGATGGAAAAATACGGCATTCGGGATCAGATTGACAAGAGCAGTTTTGCATCGATTCTGACGCTGTTTACCAAATATCAGCTTCTGCAGGTGATTGGAAAGCTCGGCGAGGAGGACTGCCGGATCTGTCTTTATCCGTCGATGCAGTTTGTGCTGGAACCACAGGAGTTTGGCAAATTTGTGGAAAATGTCAACCGGCGGATGCAGGAAAAGTGGAGCCGTGAGGACGAATGGGAAACGGAGCTGACAAAAGAGGAGGAAGACGGCGATGAAGAATCAGACGATCATGAATAGGAAATCGGCGAAAAAACTTTTGATGGTCCAGTGGTCGCGTTTCCAGAATGTCTGTATCGAGCTGGAAGGTTCGACCCTGGTGACCGGTGTCAACGGAAGCGGAAAATCGACGGTGCTTGATGCGATGACCTATCTCCTGACGGGCAACACGCAGTTTAACAAGGCGGCGAAGGACCGAGACCGGACGGTGCTTGGCTATGTGCGCGGCGACACGCGCAGTAATGGTGAGGCGCGTTATTTGAGAAATGGCAGCGTTGTCAGCTATATTGCGATGGAATTTTCCGATCCGACGCTGGGAGTGCCGCTCACGGTCGGAGTATGCATTGAGTCTCCAAGTGAGTCTGGAAAGCCGGTCAGCAGCTGGTTTATCTGTCCAGGGGCGGCGATTGACGATATCGATTTTACACGGATTGAGGGAAATGCACTCCGCATCACGCCGAAAAATGAGCTGACAGTGAATGGCGAGGCGATGAAGCTTTCCTCTTTTATGGGACGGGACCGCGGCACGGAGGCGGTACTCCGGGCGCTGGGACTCCGCGTGGACGCAGCCAAATACCGGACAAAGCTTCTGAAAATGATGGCATTTAACCCGGAAAATAATATCGATCAGTTTATTCAGGACTGTGTCCTGGAACCGGGAAAAGTCCAGTCGCTGGAGGAACTGCGCGAGCAGAAGCGCCAGTTTGAGCGCCTGCGGGAACTCTATGAGAGTCTCAGACAGGGCAAAATCCAGCTCGAAGAGGTGCTTCGCCAGAGTGATGAATACGAGAAGAAAAAGCGGGTACTCCGCATCCGGGAGCTGATGCTTTCGTACCAGGCGCTCCGGGAGAAGGAAGAGGAAGAAAAGCAGACGAAAAACCGTTATCAGGCTTTAAAAGACCAGTACGGGCGCCTGACCGAGCGGGCGGGAGAGCTCGCAAGACAGCAGGAAGCCGCACAGGAACGCCTGCGAATTGCAGAAAATAACGATATGGTCAAGGGAATGCAGGAAAGCCTGGATTCCCTGAAACGCCAGATCGAGGAAGCGGATCGTGAGAAAAAGAACTGGGAGGACAAGCTGGCGCAGATTTTGAAATTGAAGAAGAAGATAAGCGCGCTTATCAAGCTTCTGGAAGCAGATCTTCCGTCCTTATCCTCGGAAAACACCTATCTGGAGACACTGGAACAGGCGGATGGGGAGACGGCGAAGAAGCGGGAGGCGTTTGACGCATTCCGCGAGAAGGTGCACCGTCAGGACGGCATCTATGAGGAAAATAAGATCCACCTGCAGGATCAGTGTAAAGAGCGCGAAAAAGAGATAGGGGCGCTGCAGGAGAAGATCCGCCGTCTGGAATCGAATATCCTTGTGTTCCCGGCGGAGGTGGAAAATGCCCGGAATAAGATTCAGAGAGGGTTGGAAAAACAGGGTATCCAGACCGAGGTCCACATTTTTGCCGAATTGGTCCAGGAGGTGACCGCTCCGGAGTGGAGAAAGGCGGTTGAGACATTTCTGGGAAGAAAGCGTTTCTATATCATCGTGGACGGCGCGCACTGCCATAAGGCGATGCAGATTTTACAGAAAGAGCGGATCTATGATGGAAATGTCGTGATCACGGATAAGCTTCCGGAAACAGAGGCGGTGGAAGGTTCCGCGGCGGAGATTCTGCGGATCCCGAACGTCTATGCGAGACGTTACGCCAATTATCTGTTAAACGGCATTCATCTCTGTGAAAATCTGGAAGAGCTGCATGAATACCCGAAGGGCGGACTCATGCGGGATGGCATGCTGGCGAAGAGCTATGCGGTTGCGATGATGGATATGAGACGGACCGAGCTGTGTCTCGGCGCAGACGCGATCCGCTGCCAGCTGGAACAGTCCAGAAAGGAACTGGAAGAATTACAGGTGGTTCAGCAGGCGGATAAAGAAATGCTTTCACAGGTCATCAAGTGCCGCGATGCGATCAAGGAGATCGACTGGGACGGCGGACACTACGATTTCGGCGCGGCATATGGGCTGAAGGACTGCAAAAAGCGCAGGGACAGCCTGGTAAAGGACCGCGAGGAGATAGAGGCAAATCCGGACTTTACCGCAGTGCTGAAAGAGCTGGAGACGGCGGGACGGCTGGCACGCGAGGCAAATGAGAGTGTGAATCAGAACCAGAGTGAGCTCGGCGGCTGTAAGAATGATTTAAAGACCTGCGAAGGAACACTGAGCCGTATCAGCACGGAGATCTATTTATGCCAGAAGGCATATGAGGAAAAATGCCTTGTCAACATGGAACTCAAAGAGGCGATGCTGGAGGAATATAACCGCGAGAGCGAGAAGCGCGGCACGATCCGCGTGACGACACAGCTTTCCATTGACAAGAGCAAAAATATGCTGGCAGAGCGGGAACGTCAGCTGGAGGATGCACAGCTTGCATATTGTCGTCTGGCGGGAATCGACGTCGGAAAGCGCGGCATCGGCTACATCCCGTGGTACCGGGAAGAATACCGGAACCTGGCGCACGTCAAGGTGGAGGAAGCCCAGCAGAGGCTGCAGGAGCAGGCAGGACGGCTGGAGAGCGCGTTTATGAACGATTTCGTGGCGGAGATTGACGAGAATGTCCGCGAGGCAAAACGTGAGATGGACGCGATCAACCGCGAACTGCGCCGTATGCCGTTTGGCAACGATACCTACAAGTTCGTGATGAAAGAAAAGCCAGACCGCGCTCTCTTCTTCCGCATCTGCAAGCGTCTGGAAAAATATATGAGTTCCCCGCAGGTCTATATGAATTCGGCGCGCGACGACGAGGAGATGGAGAATGATATTCAGGAGTTTATGAGTATCATTCTGGCGGAAGAAGATGAGTGGGAATACACGGATTACAGGAGATATTTTTCTTACGATATGGAGATCAGCAGCCGTCAGGGGCAGACCGAGATCACGGCAGAGTTATCGAAAAAACAGGGTTCCGCCAGCAACGGAGAGAAGCAGACCCCGTATTTCATCATTCTGGCGGCGAGTCTTTTGCAGTGCTATCCGGCAAACACCTGCTGCGCCCGTCTGGCATTCATCGACGAGGCATTCTCGGCGCTGTCGAGAGAGCGGATCGAGCAGATGGTCCGTTATTTCGAAGAAAATCACTTCCAGGTATTTTATGCAGCTCCGCCGGAGAAGATCAACAGTATCGGTCAGTTCATCGATTCAACCGTCAGCCTCATCGTGACAGGACGGTATACGAATGCGGTAGAAGGATTGGTGAAGCAGGCATAGGGAAAGAGGAGAAAAAATGGCGGATCGGAAAGAGTGGAAAGAACAGCTTTTAAGTAAATTGCTGGATCAATACGAAAAAAGCGTCACCTATGTCGGTGAAAATAAGGTAAAACAAGTGTTTTCGGTCAAACCATCCGATATTTTCAAGGGCTACAACGAAGATTTTCTCCCGCCGGAACAGCTTTTCCAGGAAAAAGAATTTGAACGACTGATCCGTCAGATGGAATCGGGGGGACTTATTCATGTAGTTCCTCCGAATACTGGTATTCTCCGTCAGATCTGTGCCGTCCCGGAACGCTGGAAAGATTACTATACCTGCCTGAACCGGACGGAAAAGAATATTCTAAAAAAACAGTTGGAAGAAGTTTACCATCGCTTCTGCCAGTGCGATTTATTGGAAGCATATGGAAAAGAAAAGCTTCAGACACTGAAAAACAGCCGTGCGAAAAAGCTGGATGAAAAGAAAGTAGAAAAAGAGATAACCGAGGCAGAAGCTATCTGGAATCTGGTGCAATTTTTAAAAGAAAATCAGGAAAAGCAGAGAACTACGCTGGAGCGGGAAATGTCAGAGGCAGTTCTGCATGACAGTAAACAGTGGGAAAAGATATATCGGAAAAAGGTGTGTGGGATTTTGGAGCACACAGGACGGTATGATGAACCGCTTGCGGAGCTGGAAGAAGAACGGGAGCGTCAGACGGCGCTTCTGGAGGAATTTTACATTTATTCCAATCCGGCGTATATCTATCTGAAAGGGGATGCGCGGATCTGCCTTGAAGATGGACGCGAACTTCGGATTTATCACGATCTGCCGATGTCGATCCCTTTTGAGACATTCCAGAAGGCAAAAAGCATCCACATCCGGGATGCAGCGCTGATGACGGTGGAAAATCTGACCTCGTTTCACCGGCTGGAGCGGGAACATATATTTTACCTGTTTCTGAGTGGTTACCATACCCGCACGAAACAGGCGCTTTTGCAGCGGATCGCCAGAGAAAATCCGGGACTTTCCTGGTATCATTTTGGAGATCTTGATCCAGACGGCCTGGCGATCGCGGGACATCTGATCCGAAAGACGGGACTGCCGTTTCAGCTGTGCGCGATGGGCGTGCGGGAATTGCAGCGGTTTCAGACGTATACAAAGCCATTGGAAGCACCCGATCGGTCGAAGGCGGAAGCGATGATAAAACAGGGCAGCAGATATGCGGGGATATTGCGGTATATGTTGGAGCACAACTGTAAATTGGAGCAGGAGATTATAAGCTGGCAGGAGACGAGGCTGGAGAGTTTTCTGTAAAAAGAATCTTTTCGGTTCAATCCGGATTTTTATCTCAGTCGAGAAGACTCCCACCTCTTCAGGTGGTGAGTAATAGCAAATTTGTCTCAGTGGGAGTTGGGTCTCCGACTGAGATAAACGCTCCGCGAGGATGCGCTGTGATTCTGATAGGAATATGTCAGCTTCGCTGACCAGAATCACGCGCCAAGTCTCACGGACGTTCGACTTGAAATATGATAAAGACAAAGTGAAAGGAATGCAGCGTCTATGGAAAAACAGGAAAAAGCCTACAAAGGCGTCATCGAATATTTCAAGAACCGCATCATGGCGGGCGAGCTGCGTCCGGGGGAGAAGCTTCCTCCGGAGCGGGAGATTGCGCAGATGCTGGAAGTCAGCCGCAATTCCGTCCGGGAAGCGCTGCGGATCATGGATATGACGGGAGTGATTTCCTCCCAGCAGGGCTCGGGGAATTACATCACTTGTGAATTTCAGAAAAGCATTGCGGAGACGATGGGGATGATGTTTGCTATGTCCCAGATTAATTATCAGCAGATCAGCCAGATCCGCTATGCGCTGGAACAGCAGGCGTTTGCTCTGGCGGTTGAACATGCGTCGGAGAGCCAGATGGACGCGCTGGAAGAACTGGTAAAGCGTCTTGACCGGAGCATGGACGAGCAGGAAAACGCCCGGATTGACAAACAGATCCATTTTACACTGGCGCTGGCGTCGGGAAATGTGCTGCTGCTCAATATTTTAGAGGCGTGTTCCGGCGTGATCGATACCTTCATCCGGAATATGCGCGCGGAAATTCTGCGAACAAAAGAGGCGAAAGAAGCACTGAATCTCTGTCACCGGCAGATTGCGGAAGCGCTGCGGAACAAAGATAATGCAGCGGGGAAGGATGCACTGGACCGGCATTTCCGGATGATAGATGAAATTTTGGAAAAACATGAAAAAACACATTCTATGTGAAAAGATAAACAATCGTTGACAACTAGAACGCAGCCTACTATACTAACGAATAAAGAAAATTGGTTCTACCAAAATTCTTTTTCTTTTCAATAAATTGGTAGAACCAATATGCGGATTAAAAATTCTTTACATCCATCATTTAAAGATTTTTACAAAGCATCCATATGAAGGAGGAAACAGAATGAAGATTCTTGTCTGTATCAAACAGGTACCGGAAAGCAATAAAGTAGAAGTCGATCCGGTTACCGGCGTGCTGAAACGAGACGGCGCGGCTTCGAAGATGAACCCATACGATCTGTACGCGCTGGAGACGGCGTTCCGGATCAGGGAAGAAGTGGGCGGAAGTGTTCACGTCATTTCCATGGGACCGCCGCAGGCGCAGCAGGTGATCCGCGAGGCATTTGCGATGGGCGCGGACGGCGGAACGCTTTTATCGGATCGCAAATTTGGCGGTGCGGATGTACTGGCGACCAGCTATACACTTGCGCAGGGCATCAAGAGCTGCGGCGATTTTGACCTGATCCTCTGCGGCAAACAGACAACGGACGGCGACACCGCGCAGGTTGGTCCGGAGATCTCCGAGTGGCTGAATATCCCGAGCGTGGCAGATGTTGTCAAGATCAATCAGATTGATGAGGACGGCATCACCGTCAGCATGGATCTGCCGGAAGAGGTCGAGGTGGCGAAAGTGCAGTTCCCGTGTCTCTTAGCCGTTGACAAGGATATTTTCCAGCCAAGACTTCCTTCGTATGTCCGGAAAATGAACACGAAAGACCGTGAAATCCGGATTCTTTCCTTGGCGGATATGGATGATAAAGACGCGATGCACTATGGACTCAATGGTTCCCCGACGCAGGTTCAGCGCATTTTCCCACCGGCTGTCAATGACAAAAAGGAAATGTGGGACGGAAGCGGCGAAGAGCTGGCGGACCGGCTGTATCAGAAGATCGTGGATATGAAATTCGTGTAGGAGGTGGAATCATGGCTGAGTTAATCATACATCAGGACAAAATCCCGGATAATCAGGAACTTATCAAGCTCTGTCCGTTCGGGGCGATGGAAGAAAAAGACGGAAAGGTGACGATCAGCGCCGCCTGTAAAATGTGCCGTCTCTGCGTGAGAAAAGGTCCGAAGGGCGCGGTTGAATATGTAGAAGACGCGGTAAAACCGAGCGTCGATAAGAGTGCATGGAAGGGCATTGCCGTTTACGTAGATCACGTGGATGGAAAGGTGCATCCGGTTACATTGGAGCTTCTTGGAAAAGCGAGAGAACTTTCCAAGGTAACGGGACATCCGGTTTACGCCCTGTTTATGGGAAATGAAATCGAAGCGGCTGCACACGAACTGCTTCATTATAATGTAGATAAAGTATTCGTCTATGATGCACCGGAACTGGCACGTTTCCAGATCGAGCCGTACACGGCAGTTTTTGAAAACTTCATCCAGACAGTAAAACCATCGTCTATTCTCGTCGGTGCGACCACGGTCGGCAGACAGCTGGCGCCGCGTGTGGCTGCCCGTATGAAGACAGGTCTGACCGCGGATTGTACGATCCTGGAAATGGATGAAAATACTGATTTATCCCAGATCCGACCGGCTTTTGGCGGCAATATCATGGCGCACATCAAGACCCCGAACCACCGTCCGCAGATGGCGACCGTGCGCTATAAGATCATGAACGCACCGGAGCGTGCCGAGAAAGAGAGCGGTGAGATTGTGGTCTGTACAATTGAGAAGGAAAAACTGCTTTCCCACGTGAGGGTTCTGGATATCGTAGAAAAGCCGAAGGAAACCTTTATCGAAAATGCTGACGTCCTGGTGGTAGCCGGACGAGGCGTGAAGAAGCCGGAAGATTTGAAAATGCTGGAAAAACTGGCAGATCTGCTGGGAGGTCAGCTTGCCTGCACCCGTCCGATGGTGGAAGCCGGATGGCTGGATGCCAAGTGCCAGATCGGTCTGAGTGGCCGTACGGTCCGCCCAAAACTCATCATCACCTGCGGCGTGTCCGGTGCGGTCCAGTTTACTGCCGGCATGAATCACGCGGAGACGATCGTCGCGATCAATAAAGATCCGAAAGCGCCGATTTTCAAGACGGCACATTACTGCCTGACTGGTGATCTCTATGAGATTCTCCCGAGACTGATTGAGAAGATTGAGATGGGAAGATAAAGATTCACAGGAAGGAGAGCAGGATATCATGGGAAATTACAAGAAAATAGATAAAGATGATATTTTATATATAAAAAACACAATTCAGGATGACGAGCGTGTCCTCGTAGGTGAAAATATCAACGAAGAGTACAGCCACGATGAGCTGAGCGGCACCAGCAGTTATCCGGATGTGGTGGTAAAGGCAAAATCAGCCGAAGAGATCGCGGCGATCATGAAATATGCATACGAAAATACGATTCCGGTGACACCGAGGGGCGCCGGAACGGGTCTGGTTGGTTCTTCGGTTCCGATGGAACATGGCATCATGATCGATACCACCCTGATGAACCAGATTCTCGAATTGGATGAGGAAAACCTGACGGTCACGGTGGAACCGGGCGTCCTTTTGATGGAATTGTCCGCCTATGTAGAAGATCACGATTTCTTCTACCCGCCGGATCCGGGTGAGAAATCAGCGACCATCGGCGGCAACATCAGCACGAATGCGGGCGGTATGCGTGCGGTCAAATACGGTGTGACGAGAGACTATGTCATGGGGCTGGAAGTGGTTCTGCCGGATGGCACGATCACTCAGTTTGGAGGCAAAGTCGTAAAGAATAGTTCAGGCTATGACTTGAAAGATCTGATTATTGGTTCCGAGGGAACGCTTGGCTTTATTACCAAGGCGATCTTAAAGCTTCTGCCACTTCCGAAGCGTGTCATCAGCCTTCTGATCCCGTTCCCGACCCTGAAACAGGCGATCGACACCGTCCCGGTTATCATCAAATCTAAGACGATCCCGACCGCGATCGAGTTCATGCAGCGGGAAGTGATTGAAGACGCCGAGGAGTATTTAGGAAAAGCGTTCCCGGATAAACAGTCGGATGCGTATCTGCTTTTGAAATTTGATGGTAATTCCACCAAGGAGATCGAAGAAGCGTATGACAAGGTGGCCAAACTCTGCCTGGAACAGGGCGCACTGGACGTGCTGATTTCCGATACCCAGGAGCGTGAGGAATCCATCTGGAAAGCCAGAGGTGCTTTCCTGGAGGCAATCAAGGGATCCACGACTTACATGGATGAGGTCGATATGGTTGTTCCGAGAAGCCGCGTCAATGAGATGGTGACGTATCTGCACGATCTCCACAATGAGATTGATATCCGCATCAAGAGCTTCGGTCATGCGGGCGACGGAAATCTGCACGCCTACATCCTGAAAGACGATTTGAGTGATGAAGAGTGGGAAAAACGGATGTCTGCTGCAATGGAGAAGATCTATCAGAAGGCCCATGAACTCGAAGGTCAGGTGTCCGGCGAGCACGGCATCGGATATGCGAAAAAGCCGTATTTAAGAGAATCCCTGCCGGAGAAGAACCTGGATCTGATGAACGGAATCAAGAAAGTGTTTGATCCGAAGAATATTCTGAATCCGCATAAGGTGGCGCAGAGATAGAAGAAAATAACTGCATTGATATTTTTTAGCCACAAGTGTTGCAAAAACGTTTGAGCACCACGCGGTAAGGCTGATTCTAGGAACTGCAGAAGATTTTTGGCAGAAAAACAGAATAGAACAGCAGTTTTTTGAGAAAGCCACGATCTGAATCAAAGAGTTCAAATCGTGGCTTTTTAGAGTTGTTGAACTATTTTATAGTTTATATCTATCGACCTATCTTTTCTTCTTCAACGCCTGCATCACCCGAACCAGCGGAATCGTCTTCCTGTAAATCCGTTTCCCACTCTTATTTTCCAAAAAATCCCGAAACGCGCCAATTGCTTTCAAATTTTGGCTCTCATCCGAATTTGAACGGGACCCCGCGCTTGCGTCAATCCCCTTTTTCGGCACCATATACCCGCCGTAGGAATCGCGGAACAGATAGAAATAATCGCGGTCCTCACCCAGCTTTTCAAATTCATTGTAAGCCAGTGTGCTTTCGCGGGTGTTTTTCGGAAGAGAATAGACTTCCAGATGATTTTCACGGAATTCATAGCGAGACGCCGGGAACGGCATGCCGCTTTTTTTGATCTGTTCGGCGAGCTTGTGGGCGGTGTGGTTGGCGGAGCTGTAGGTGCTGGTCGTCAGATAGCAGCCGTAGGCGGCTAAGAGGATGCCCCACCACTCGCTTAGATTGATGATACCTCCGGCGATGAACAGGATGCTTAAAATTGTCCGCGTGATCCGGTTGGAAGCGCAGAAGAGATCGTACTGCATCCGGGACAGGGATTCGAAGGTTTTTTCGTTGTGGTGCATTTCTATCTTATAGTAAATCATGGTAAGCCCTTTCATATAAAAAATCAATCATCACCTATATAAAAACAGTATATAGAAGCATAGAAAATATCTTAAGAAGTAGTATACTGTTTCTTCCCTGTTTCCGCAACTGGATCTGTTAAATCTGTAATGTTGATAAAAAATAAACAAGATTGTTACAAAAATATCACACAAAAATCGACTAAAATCGAGAAAAAATTATATAATTTCGACAAAATAGCTTGCCTAATCGTAAAATAAGTGTTAAAATTAGGTAAAAGATGAATAAAGAACCAAAAGCAGAGACGAAGAGATGCGCCATGGTTAGAAACAGCTGGAAAAGACTGTTTTTTAAAAATGGTGCTATTTTTTTGCCTAAATGCTGAAATGGTAATTTATTTAGAAAGTAGTAGAAACTGTTGATGAACCGGTCAGAAAGATGACTGGGGGAGGTTAAGAAAAAGGAGAGAAAACGTATGAGAAAAGTATTATCAGTAGTACTGGCAGCGACGATGGCGATGAGCCTGGCGGCCTGCGGCGGTAGCGGCGCAAAGACTGACACAAAGGCAGCAGACGCAGGAACGGCAGCAGGTGACGAGGCATCTGCAGATGATTACTACATCACCATCAAGTTTTCCAACGTATTCCAGCCGGCAGAGTGGAACTACAAAGCCAGCGAATATCTGGCAGACCTAGTAAAAGAGAAGACCGATGGTCATATCACTCTGGAGTATTACGGACAGAACCAGCTTGACTGCTATGCGGAGTCTGTAGCACAGGCACACAACGGCGCTGTCTGGATGGGTCTGGAGGAGCCGTCCTACTTTGCTGATTACATCGGCGATTACAACGTATTAGTTGGACCGATGCTTTACAAGAACAATGCAGAGTATAATGCAGTGATGGATTCTGATATTGTAAAAGATCTGAATGCAAAACTGGCAAGCGAGCACAACATCCACGTTCTGGATACACATTATTCGTTCGGATTCAGAAGCGTATGTACGAACAAGGTAGTTGAGAAACCGGCTGACTTAAATGGTCTGATCATGCGTTCGACCGAGTCTCCGCTGTTTGTTAAGACGATTACCTGTCTGGGTGCTACCCCGTCTGCAATGAGCTTTACGGAGTGCTTATCTGCTATGTCCAGTGGTGTTGTTGATGGTTTCGAAGGTTCCATCTCCACCCTGAAGGATACAGGTGCTTATGAGTACACCAAGAAAGTTGCAAACACGAACCACTTCATCGCAACCCGTTGGTTATTCATGGCTGAGGACGTATATCAGTCCATCCCGGAAAAATGGAGAAACATCCTGGATGAGTGCTGTGTAGAAGCTGGTAAGTGGGAGCAGGAAAATGCTGAGAACGACGAAGCTTCCATGATCGAGTTCCTGAAAGACAAAGGCGTTGAGTGGAACGATGTAGATATTGACGCATTCACAGAGGCTTGTGCTCCAGTTTATGACTGGATCGTAGACGAGTACGGCGCAGATCCGGAACTTCATCAGAAACTGGTTGATTTCCTGAATGACTACCGTGCAAAGAACGAATAACGTAGATTGTTCCGAACAAATACAGTATTTTAAAGCAATTATGAAATGGTAAAACGTAACGGTTATCAGAACCGCTGCGGAGAAGAAAGTATATCTGCCCGGGCTGTCAGAACAAAGAAGATTGTCTGAGGTCCGGGCAGACTTCCGACAAACGTATAGTGCCGGAAATATGAAACTGCTGGTAACTGTTCAGTAGGTCTGCGCATTTACTGCGCTGACCGTACGAAAACATGGACCAGCAGGCAAAAACCCCATTGCCGTAGGCAATTTTTAATGGATTTTTGCGCGTGACTGTGAAGGTACTGAACAGTTACAACTGCTGGAAAGATGGCTGTATGACAGAACAGTCGTCGGTTATGCAAAACTGACTGCCATTATGAATGCATGAGGATAGACTATGGAAAAGAAAAAAATCACACTGGGGTCGGTGCTGGTAAACCTGGATGCAATTATTACCTGCGTGACACTGACACTCTGTACAATCGTTGTAAACGCAAACGTCCTTATGCGCTATTTCCTGAAAAGACCGTTGTATTGGTCGGAAGAGGTCGCTACGGGGCTCTTCGTCTGGACCGTCTTTATTGGAAGCGCATATGCGTACCGTAAGCACGCACATCTGGGCGTAGACATCCTGATCAACATTCTTCCGGAGAAGATAAGAAAAGTTGTTAAGGTTATTATGGATCTTCTGGAGCTTGTTACTCTGATTATGCTGACCAGAACAAGCGTCCAGTATGTGATGAACACGATGGATAAGCTGACGAATACGCTGCGTGTTCCGAGCTGGTATATTTCCGGCGCGGTTCCGATCGGATTTGGGCTTTCACTGATTTTCTGTATTTACTTTTTGGTTAAGGATATTATCAAGGTATTTAAAGGGAAAGGGGGAAATAACTGATGGGACTCGAATTAATTGAACTCGTTCCGATTTTTATGGTATTTATTCTCTATTTCCTGGGAATGCCGATTGTATATGCACTGTTTGGTTCAACCTTCTTTTATTTTACATTTATTGATACAACCAGTAAAAACTGGCTGATCTTACAGAAGGTTATGACCTCTACACAGTCGTTCTCGATGTTAGCGATTCCATTTTTCGTTATGGCTGGTTCCGTCATGAACTACGGCGGCATCAGTGACAAGATGATGGATTTCGCGGAAGTGCTGACCGGTCATATGAAAGGCGGTCTGGCACAGGTAAACGTAGTACTTAGTATGCTGATGGGCGGATGCTCCGGTTCGGCCAACGCAGATTGTGCGATGCAGTCCAAGATGCTGGTTCCGGAGATGGAGAAGAGAGGTTACTCCAAGGCGTTCTCCGCAGCGATCACAGCGGCTTCCTCGGCTGCTACACCGGTTATTCCGCCGGGAGTAAACCTGATCGTTTTTACACTGATTGCACAGATTTCCCTGGGTCGTACGTTTGCGGCTGGTTATATTCCGGGTATTCTGATGGCAATCTCGATGATGATCGTTGTTTCGATTATTGCACATAAGAGAAACTACCCGACCACCCGTGAAAAATTCCCGTCTCTGAAAGAGATCGTGAAACAGGGTATTACCTCTTTCTGGGGTCTGTTCTTCCCATTTGGTATCATCCTGGGAATGCGTTTTGGCATGTTTACCCCGTCTGAGGGCGGTGCGGTAGCCGTTCTTTACTGTATTATTATCGGACGTTTCGTTTACAAGAAACTATCCCTGAAAGAGCATCTGGTTCCGATCCTGCTTGACAGTATCGCCGGTACTTCCAGCGTTGTCCTGATCATGGTTGCAGCGAATGTATTCGGTTACTACATGACCTGGATTAACCTGCCGAGAGTCGTGGCAACTGGTATGTTAAGCCTGACAACCAACAAGTGGCTGTTCCTTATGGCATGCAACGTAATTCTTCTGATTATGGGTATGTTCCTGGAAGGCGGCGCGGCGCTGATGATTATTACACCTCTGCTGCTTCCGGTTGCAAGACAGCTTGGAATCAATGATTACCACTTTGGACTGGTAGCGATCGTTAACATCATGATCGGTGGTATTACACCTCCGTTCGGTTCGATGATGTTCACGACCTGTGGTATCACGGGATGTCCGATCAGTGAGTTCCTGAAGGAAGTATGGCCATTTATCGTGTCCCTTCTGGTTGTTCTTCTGCTTCTGACCTTCTGCCCGTTCTTAATTACATGTGTACCGGATCTTCTGTACGGCGCAGCATAGAAACAGATTGACAAAACGTTAATAAATTGGATATAATAAAGCCTGTGAGATTAAGAGCAGAAAGGCAAACGTAGAAATACGGATGCTTTCTGCTCTTTTTTGTTCCATAAAAGATACCGGTATCGGTCATGGAAGAGTCTTGTGGAGCGAAAAAGAGCTGTGTTCTAGAAGCTTTACGGGCTTGCAGAGGGAGAAAAAATGGCAGTTTGGAAATGGATTGTGGAGACAGCGGCGACCTGGACAGCGGTCGGCATCTGGATTCGTCTGCTGTTTTCGCTGGCAGTGGGAATGTTCATTGGAATTGACCGTGGTTTGAAAAGGCGCGGTGCGGGCATCAAGACGCATGTGCTGGTCTGCCTGGGTTCAGCGCTTGTCATGCTGACGAGTGAATATATGTTCCGGACATTTCCGTCCGCGAAAGCGGACATGGCGCGGATGGGCGCACAGGTTATCAGCGGCATCGGATTTTTAGGAGTCGGCACGATCATGGTAACCGGGCGCAATCAGGTGCGTGGATTGACTACAGCGGCGTGTCTCTGGGTCTGCGCCTGTGAAGGACTGGCAGCCGGTATCGGATTTGTGGACGGTGCGGTTTACGGTCTGATTCTGATTGCGGTTACCTTGAAGCTCCTGACACGTGTGGATACAATGATTCATGAGCATGCAAAGGTGTTCGATTTCTATCTGGAATTTACCAGCAGCCGGTGTGTTGGGGCGTTCATGGATACCATGCGTTCCAAGGATGTGAAAATCGTGTCTTTTGATATTGCCAAGAATAAGTTAAAGGGCGAGGGTCCGTCCGCGACGATGTCGGTGGAAGTGCAGGACAAGTCGCTTCGAAAAACACTTCTGAGCGATATTCAGGCGATGGAGGAGATCCGGTTTGCAGAGGAGCTGTAGCAGCTAAAGGGTTCAGATGGGCTTACGCACGAAATGCAGCAGAAATAGGATGAATTGTCTAAACAAACAGGATAGTTGAAACGAGAACAAGAAAACATTTAGTATAAATAATGGAGGATCACAGTATGAACGGAAATACATACGACGTAGTGATTATCGGAGGTGGCGTCATCGGCAGCAGCATCGCCAGAGCGCTTTCGAAATATGAGTGCCGCACCGTGCTTCTGGAAAAAGAAGAGGATGTCTGCTCCGGCACATCGAAGGCAAACAGTGCTATCGTCCATGCGGGCTATGACGCAAAGACAGGTTCTTTAAAAGCAAAGCTCAATGTAAAAGGCAACGCCATGATGGGAGATTTATCCAAAGAACTCGATTTTGATTTCAAGCGGAATTCCTCCCTGGTACTCTGCTTCGCGCAGGAGGACCTCCCGGCGCTGCAGGCACTCTATGAGAGAGGCGTGGCAAACGGTGTGCCGGATATTTCCATTCTGACCGGCGATGAGGTCCGCAAGATGGAGCCGAACGTCAGCGGGGAGGTTGTGGCAGCGCTCTATGCACCGACTGGCGGCATCGTATGTCCATTTGGTCTGACGATCGCGCTGGCAGAGAATGCCTGTGATAACGGCGTTGAATTTGTATTCAACACAAAAGCAGAAAAAGTTGAAAAAACGACAGAAGGATACCGTGTGATAACCAACAACGGTGTCTTCGAGACAAAATATGTCGTGAACGCAGCCGGCGTGTATTCTGACGAGATCCACAACATGGTTTCGGAAAAGAAGCTTCACATTGTGCCGCGCCGCGGCGAGTACTGCCTGCTCGATAAAGAGGCAGGCAACCACGTATCAGCGACTGTCTTCCAGCTTCCGGGCAAGTATGGCAAGGGAATCCTCGTCAGCCCGACGATTCACGGAAATCTCTTAGTCGGACCGACCGCGGTGGATCAGGAAGATAAGGACGGAACCTACACGACCGCCGAGGGACTGGCAGAGGCATGTGAGAAGGCAGCCAAGAGTGTCAACAACATTCCGTTCCGTCAGGTCATCACTTCCTTCTCCGGCCTGCGTGCCCATGAGGACGGCGATGATTTCATCATCGGTGAGGCGGAGGACGCACCGGGCTTCTTTGATGCAGCCGGAATCGAGTCTCCGGGACTTTCCTGCGCACCGGCGATCGGTGAATATCTGGCTGGGATGATCGAGGAAAAAGCTGGATTTGGCAAGAATCCGAATTTCAATCCGATCCGCAAGGGCATCGTGAAAGCAGCACGTTTAAATACGGAAGAACGCGCAGAACTGATCCGCAAGAACCCGGCATACGGCGCAATCGTCTGCCGCTGCGAGACAATCAGCGAGGGGGAGATCGTGGATGCGATCACCCGTACACTCGGCGCACGCTCGATGGATGGCATCAAACGGCGCGTCCGTCAGGGTATGGGACGGTGTCAGGCAGGCTTCTGCACTCCGAGAGCGATGGAAATTCTCTCCCGTGAGACGGGAATCCCGATCACAGAGATCTGCAAAAACCGCAAAGGTTCCGAAATGATAAAAGGTGAGGAGGCATAACCATGATTCAGCATGACATTGTAATTATCGGCGGAGGTCCGGCTGGACTGGCAGCGGCAGCAGCGGCAAAGAAAAGCGGCGCAGAGGATATTCTGATTCTGGAGCGCGACAGCGTGCTGGGCGGTATCTTAAATCAGTGTATCCACAATGGTTTTGGTCTTCATACCTTTAAAGAAGAACTGACCGGACCGGAGTATGCGGCACGTTATGAGGAAGAAGTGAAAAAGCTGGAAATTCCGTACCGCTTAAACAGCATGGTACTGGATATCAATAAAGACAAAGAGATCACAGTCGTAAGCCGCAGCGAGGGACTGGAGCTCATCAAGGCAAAAGCGATTATCCTGGCGATGGGATGCCGCGAACGTCCGAGAGGCGCCCTGAACATTCCGGGGTATCGTCCGGCAGGTATCTACACTGCTGGTACGGCACAGCGTCTCATGAACATCGAGGGACATATGGTCGGTAAAGAGGTTGTCATCCTCGGTTCCGGCGATATCGGACTGATCATGGCGAGACGTATGACACTGGAGGGCGCAAAGGTTAAGGTTGTAGCGGAGCTGATGCCGTATTCGGGCGGTCTGAAGAGAAATATCGTACAGTGCTTAAATGACTTTGATATTCCGTTGAAGTTAAGCCATACGGTTGTGAATATCGAGGGAAAAGAGCGCGTGAAAGGCATTACGCTGGCACAGGTCGGACCGGACCGCAAACCGATTCCGGGTACCGAAGAGCACTATGACTGTGATACGCTTCTGTTATCCTGTGGTCTGATTCCGGAGAATGAGCTGACGAGAAATATGGGCGTGGCGATGAACCCGGTTACCTCCGGCCCAATGGTCAATGACCGTCTGGAAACAGGCATCGAGGGTGTATTTGCCTGCGGCAACGTGCTTCATGTACATGATCTGGTTGACTATGTATCCGAGGAGGCAGCGCTGGCAGGACAGAACGCAGCGAAATATGTGAAATCCGGCGAGACGAAGAAAGGTCACAGCGTGACACTCAAGGCAGAAAATGGCGTCCGCTACACGGTACCGCAGTCGATCGATACCGAGGCGATGGCAGACAAGCTGACGGTTCGTTTCCGTGTGGCAGATGTTTATAAAAACCGCAGCATTTCCGTTTATTTTGACGGAGAGCGTGTGAGCAGCCGCAAAAAACGCGTGCTGGCACCGGGTGAGATGGAGCAGGTAATCCTGACGAAGGAAAGTCTGGAGAAATATCCGGATCTGAAAGAAATAACCATTTGCACGGAGGTGGATGAGTGATGGAAGTAAGAGAACTGACCTGTATCGGATGTCCGCTGGGCTGTCAGCTCACTGTGACGATGGGAAATGACGAGATCAAGGTAGAAGGAAATACATGCCCGCGCGGCGAGGCGTATGCAAAGAAAGAGGTAACCAATCCGACGAGAATCGTTACCTCAACGGTACGCGTCGAGGGCGGCACGATCGAGAGAACAGCGGTCAAGACGGCTTCGGATATCCCGAAGGGCAAAATCTTTGATTGCATGAAGGAGATCCGCGCCGTGAAGGTGGCTGCTCCGGTGCATATCGGGGATGTGATCATTGATGACTGCGCTGGAACTGGGATTGCAGTTGTGGCGAGCAAGAATGTAGAGCGGGCGTAAGGAACCGTGAAGTAACTGTTCACAGGTAGGAATTTTCTGAACTGAAAATTCCGTACGATACAGTTTTGGCAGCAGATTTTGCCGATTTGGAATGCGCAGCATCGGCAAAATCCCGTTGCTGGGCACACGTGTGTGAACAGTAACACCGTGAAGGCGACACCGACAGCCCCGACATAGAGTACATGATGAGAGATGGGAGGTTGTACAGACTCATAGAAAAAGTTTGTGCAGCTTCCCATTTTTGAAATTGAAATATATGAAAAACCTGCTTGCATATTTGGGCAGGATTGGATAAAGTTGTTTTGAAGAAAATCTTTTTTACAGGTACATATTTACAGAGATAAATTACAAGGAGAGAGGCATGGAAAAACGTGAAATTTTAAAGGAGACAGAACTGTTTGTCCTCGATATGGACGGGACGTTTTATCTGGATACGGATGTGCTCGACGGGGCGTTGGATTTCCTGGAGGAAGTGAAGAAAGCAGGGAAGAGATATGTATTTTTTACGAATAATTCGTCGAAATCTCCGAAAACATATATTGACAAACTGGCAAAAATGGGGTGTTATATTAAAAGGAATCAGATCATTACATCCGGGGATGTGATGATTCAGTATCTGAAAGAGTATTATCCTGAAAAGAAAGTCTATCTGGTGGGAACGCCGGATCTGGAGGAGAATTTCCGTGAAAATGGCATTCTTCTGACAGGGGAGATGCCGGATGTGGTCGTGATTGGCTTTGATATGACATTGACCTATGAGAAGCTGGAGCGTGCCTGCACGTATATCCGCAACGGCGCTGTGTTCCTGGCAACGCATCTGGATATCAACTGCCCGACGAAGGATGGTTTTATCCCGGACTGCGGCGCAATGTGCGCGGCAATCTCCTTATCGACCGGAAAGGAGCCGAAGTATGTCGGAAAACCATTCAAGGAGACCGTGGATATGGTTCTGGAGATGACCGGGGCAAAGCGCGAGGCAATGTCGTTTGTCGGCGACCGGATCTACACGGATGTGAAAACCGGCGTGGTAAATGGGGCACACGGAATCCTGGTGCTGACCGGCGAGACGAAGCTGGAGGATGTACCGAAGGCGGATGTCGTGCCGGATGCGATTTTCACAGGGCTGAAAGAGATGGGAGAAATACTCAAGACTATGAGAGAAGAGGAAGCATAGAATGACAATGCTTGAATTACTGGAGGAATCTCCGATAATCGCAGCGATTAAGAGCTGGGAAGGGCTGGAAAAAAGTCTTAAATCTGAATGTAAGGTAGTATTTGTGCTGTTTGGCACGATCTGTGATATTGATCAGATTGTAGCGCGCATCAAGGACGCCGGGAAGGTGGCGATCGTCCACGTGGATATGATCCAGGGACTGAGCACCAAGAGGGTGGCGGTCGATTTTATCGCCCACAATACGCGGGCGGACGGTATTATCAGCACAAAAAATACACTGGTGGAGCGCGCGAAGGAGATGGGACTTTATGCGATCCAGAGAACCTTTGTTGTGGATTCGATCGCACTCGATACATTGAAAAAACAGATCGAAATGTTCCGACCGGATGCAGTCGAGATCATGCCGGGGGTGATGCCGAAGATTCTTAAGATCATGCGCGAGTACACCGATATTCCGCTGATCGCCGGGGGACTGCTGTCTGACAAAAAAGATGTGATGGCGGCCTTTGAGGCGGGTACGGATGCCATTTCAGCGACGAATGAAGCGGTGTGGTACGTGTGATTTTAAAACTTAAACGATTTAGACGCTGTGAGTGACAGATATATTTGAAATAATGAAATTGATAAAAAAATATCAATCATTTCGCGATTTCGCTTGATTTTTTACCATGAATGCATTAGAATGATGAAGTAATCTCTTTTGGTAAAAATAGATAAAGAGAAGAAAAGGCGAGTTTTCGCATTGTACAAAATATAAGAACCGTGAAAAGGTAAAGCGGTTGCAAACTATACACATGTACAGTGGGGGACACTGAAATCCCCGGTTCGGTGAGAAATGTCAGACAAAATTTAAGTCGAACGTCCGTGAGACTTGGCGCATGATTCTGGTCAGCGAAGCTGACAATTTCACACAGACGGGAGCCGCCGGATAACAGGAAAGGGGTATTAAGATGGCTAAGATCGATTTAAGCAAGTACGGAATCACAGGAACAACGGAGATTGTTTACAACCCTTCTTATGAGATGCTGTTTGAAGAAGAAACCAAACCGGAGCTGGAGGGCTATGAAAAAG
Organism: Clostridium sp. AF12-41; assembly: GCF_003461685.1. Lineage (NCBI taxonomy): Bacteria > Bacillati > Bacillota > Clostridia > Eubacteriales > Clostridiaceae > Clostridium > Clostridium sp. AF12-41. The sequence goes on from NZ_QTXO01000004.1 coordinate 266,703, forward strand.
GTCAGGTCAGCGAGCTTGGTGCAGTAAACGTTATGACAGGTATTTATACCGGACGTTCCCCGAAAGACAAATTCATCGTTATGGATGAGAACTCTAAGGACACAGTATGGTGGACTTCAGACGAGTATAAGAACGACAACCATGTAGCATCCAAAGAGACCTGGAGCGCAGTAAAGGATATCGCTTTAAAAGAGCTCTCCAACAAGAGACTGTTTGTAGTAGATGCTTTCTGCGGCGCAAATAAAGACACCCGTATGGCGATCCGTTTTATTGTGGAGGTTGCTTGGCAGGCTCATTTCGTAAAGAATATGTTCATCGTTCCGACCGACGAAGAACTGGCTGATTTCGAACCGGACTTCGTAGTATACAATGCTTCCAAGGCTAAAGTTGAGAACTACAAAGAGCTTGGATTAAACTCTGAGACAGCTGTTGTCTTCAATATCACAAGCCGCGAGCAGGTTATCATCAACACCTGGTACGGTGGAGAGATGAAGAAAGGTATGTTCTCCATGATGAACTACTACCTTCCGTTAAAGGGCATCGCTGCTATGCACTGCTCCGCTAACACCGACTTAAATGGCGAGAACACCGCTATCTTCTTCGGACTTTCCGGAACTGGCAAGACTACCCTTTCTACCGACCCGAAACGTCTTCTCATCGGTGATGACGAGCACGGCTGGGATGACAACGGTGTATTCAACTTCGAGGGCGGCTGCTATGCGAAGGTTATCAACCTGGATAAAGAGTCTGAGCCGGATATCTACAACGCTATCAGACGTGATGCGCTGCTTGAGAACGTTACCCTGGATGAGAACGGCAAGATCGATTTCGCTGATAAGAGCGTAACCGAGAACACCCGTGTATCCTACCCGATCGATCATATTCAGAATATTGTACGTCCGGTATCCTCTGCACCGGCAGCTAAGAACGTTATCTTCCTGTCTGCAGACGCATTCGGAGTACTTCCGCCGGTATCTATCCTGACACCGGAGCAGACACAGTACTACTTCTTATCCGGATTTACAGCAAAACTGGCTGGTACCGAGCGCGGCATCACCGAGCCGACCCCGACCTTCTCTGCTTGCTTCGGACAGGCTTTCCTGGAGCTGCATCCGACCAAATATGCAGAAGAACTGGTTAAGAGAATGGAGAAGAGCGGAGCAAAAGCTTACCTCGTAAATACAGGCTGGAACGGAACCGGCAAACGTATCTCCATCAAAGATACCCGTGGTATCATCGATGCTATCTTAAACGGAGATATCCAGAAGGCTCCGACCAAGAAGATCCCGTACTTCAACTTCGAAGTACCGACCGAGCTTCCGGGCGTAGATCCGGCTATCCTGGATACCCGTGATACCTATGCAAACGAGGCTGAGTGGGAAGAGAAAGCAAAAGACCTGGCAAGCCGCTTCATCAAGAACTTCGCTAAATACGAAGGCAACGAAGCTGGCAAGGCTCTGGTAAAGGCTGGTCCGCAGTTATAATGCCAGAAATAAATGGTAAATAAATCCAAGAGGTAAACTTGGTGAGATAGAAAACCTCCGGTTTGTTTGGATGAGAAATGTGATTCTCATTCGAATGAACCGGAGGTTTTTTTGTTTCATAGGAAATTACATCCTATGAAACAAAAACGCTCCGCGAGGATGCACACTCGCGCGAAGCAGAAACATGTCGCAAGCGACCGCGCGAGACGCCCGGATGTGCCAAGGCACATTTTTTATTGCTGCTGCAAAACACATGTTTGGATTTGAGTATTTCGTGAAGCTGATGGTTATGCTATAATAGAAGCACTTAGTGAGTTTTTAACTGGATTTTCATGTGTACGCTCGGAATCTTTCTGTGCTTGATTTTGTGAGATGATTTTTTACCAGTGGCGCTCAAATTTTAAATTCATAGAGAAGGGAGGATCCTGCCATGCAGAAAACAGTTTCCAGGCGCGCGTACATTGCCATTGATTTAAAATCGTTCTACGCATCGGTCGAGTGCGTCGAGCGAGGTCTGGATCCGTTGACGACGAATCTGGTCGTGGCGAATCCATCGCGGACGGAGAAAACGATCTGTCTGGCGGTATCGCCGCCGCTGAAATCCTATGGTGTGCCGGGGCGTCCCAGGTTATTTGAGGTGATTCAGCGGATTAGGGAAGTCAATGAGGAACGCCGCAGACGGGCGCCGGGACGCCAGTTCCGGGATAAATCGTGGAGAAATGATGAATTAAAGGCGGATCCGTCGCTGGCGGTCAGCTATCTGGTTGCGCCGCCGAGAATGGCGCACTATATGAAATGGAGCACGCAGATCTACCAGATTTATCTCCGGTATGTGGCACCGGAGGACATCCATGTGTATTCGATCGACGAGGTATTCATGGATGTTACGGAATATCTGGGAATTTACAAGGTTTCGCCGCGCGAGCTGGCAAAGCGCATCATCCGCACGGTGTTAAAGGAAACAGGCATCACGGCGACGGCGGGGATTGGGACGAACCTGTATCTGTGCAAGGTGGCGATGGATATTGTGGCGAAGCACGTGGAAGCGGACAAGGACGGCGTGCGGATTGCCGAGCTGGATGAGCAGAGTTATCGGGAGCTTTTGTGGACGCATGAGCCGCTGACTGATTTCTGGCGGGTTGGACCGGGCTATCAGAAGAAACTCTGGCAGGCGGGACTTCGGACAATGGGCGATATTGCGCGTTGTTCACTGGGAAAACCGGGCGAGTTTTACAGCGAGGAACTGCTGTACCAGATGTTCGGCATCAACGCCGAGCTTCTGATTGACCATGCGTGGGGCTATGAGTCGTGCACGATCGCACAGATACGGGCGTACAAGCCGCAGAGCAGCAGCCTGGGCTGCGGACAGGTGCTTCACTGTCCGTACACGGCGGACAAGGCGCGGATCGTGGTTCAGGAGATGATTGACGGGATCTCGCTGGAGCTGGTGGAAAAACGGCTAGTGACCGATCAGCTCGTTCTAACGGTCGGATATGACATCGAAAACCTGACCCGCCCGGAGATACGGAAAGTATACAAGGGACCGGTGACAACCGATCGCTACGGGCGGCGTGTGCCGAAGCATGCACATGGAACGTGGAATCTGCCGCGTGCGACTTCGTCCTCAAGCGAGCTTCTGGAGGCGATGGCGGCTCTGTATGATAAGATTGTCAACCCGGCACTTCTCATCCGCCGGATGTCGCTCTCGGCATGCCATGTGGTAAATGAGAAAATGGCGAAAGAGCGTGAACAGAAGGAAACATTTGAACAGCTTGATTTGTTTACCGATTACGCAAAGAAGGAAGCAAAAGAGAAGGAAGAACAGAAAAAACGCGAGCGGGAGCGCCGGATGCAGGAAGCGCTTCTGACGATCAAGAAAAAATATGGAAAAAATGCGGTGCTGCGCGGGATGAACTTTGAGGAAGGCGCGACCGCCAAGGAGCGGAACGGGCAGATCGGGGGGCATCAGGCGTAGATGGAAGATCAATATAGAGTGAATGAATTTGAAAACTTAAAAGGTGGACGAAGCCAAACCCAAAAAGGGCAGGAAAGTGACGCCCAGCGCCGCTACGGCGATATCCTCGGTCATTCTTACCCATTTCCCTTGCGCCATGCACGGATGCCGGTGGAGGACCGGGCGGCGCAGTTTGCCTCGTTTGCCGCACTGAATGGCTATGAGGAGGCGGTAGAGGAGGAGGCGCGTCTGACCGAGCGGGAGATCGATCTGGATGACAGCGTGCGTGAGATGATCAATCAGACGCTTGTGGAAGCGGAGGAGCAGCTGATGCGTGGCGAGACGGTTCGGCTTTCTGTGACCTGGTTCCAACCGGACGTGCACAAGGATGGCGGCGCTTACCGAACGGCAGCAGGACGATTGAAGAAAATCGACTATTACCGGCAAGTTTTGTGGTTGGCGGAAATAAGGAGTGGAAATCAGCCTGGACTTGAAAATATAGGCGGGGAGATCGCGGTAAATTTTCCACAGATCTGCCGTGTGGAGCTGATAGAAGAGGAAGTGGAGTGAAATGTTACATGGCAGCACAGTTGCTGAAGCTTTGTATGGACCTCCTGACCGGCAAAGGAAAATATCGTTACTGTTTACGGGTAGGCACTTTTGGAACCGAAAGTGCCGTAAGAAAACGTGGTGGCAGCAGGAATTGCCGTATTTAAATGCGAAGCCACGGCAAATTCCGTTACTGGGCACGTATGCGTGAACAGTAATAAAATATCAGAAATCCGTAAGAAAAAAGCACTTTTACTTTTGAATGAAATAGGGTAGACTGTTAGAACAGAGAAAACCAGATAGAAGAGCTGAATACAGAGTATAAAGAAAAATATTTCACTGGTTTTAGAAACTAAAAAGTGCCTGGGAAGTTTTGAAAAATTTCAGAGAAGTCCCTGGGAACAGATAGGGAGCAGGCATAAGAACAGTCGGAAGGAGATTCAAATTATGAAAAAAAAATCGTTATATATTGCGGGGATTTGTGCAGCACTGTCGGTAGGTGCGCTTGGGTGCGCTTCCAGTGCAAAAGCGGGCGATGAGGAGAATAAGACGGCTGTCGAAGATACGAAGGCAGCTGGGGAGACTACTGCAGCGGAAACCAGCGAGAGTAATACGGTTATCGAGAAAAACGCCCCGTCCGGTCCGGCATCCGGTACAGGAAAGAAGGTTTCATCCGAATTTATTTGTGTTTATGGTCCGGTTTCGGAGGTTACCAGTGATTCCGTCACGATTGACAATCAGTCGGGAATCAGCAGTGCCGGCGAGATGGTGATCACATTTTCACCGGAAACGCCGATTTTTGACGCAGAGACAGGCAATCCGGTCGATATGACCGAGGCGGAGACGGGAACCGTTGTATATGCCTACATCGGGGAGGCGATGACGATGAGCGAGCCGCCTATCACGAACGGACAGCTCTTCTTCGTCCATGTAACCGATGTGAGCGCCGTGCCGGTTTACACAGAGATCGAGTCGGTGAAAAAGAGTGCCGAGAATGATGATACCGTCTATGTGAAAGCAGAGGATGGCGTGACTTATACTATCAGCGCTGAGACACATATTCTGCCGTATTTAACCCGGAACATCGTGACCGCAGACGATCTGGAATCGGGAAAGAAATGCGCGATCTGGGCGGACGCGGAAGGAAAGGTATCGAGACTGGTGCTGTTTCAGCAATAAGGGCGGATGTGCATAAAGCGATAAAATTATAAATATGTCATGTAGATCGGACGGTTTGAACAGTGAAAAACACAGCGAAAAACCGTCCGATTTTTGGTTTGACTTTTTGTTGCACAGTAAAATACATTTGTGAAACAAAAAAATTGCATAAATGCATATTGGCTGCTCTGGTTGAAGCGCCGGAAAAGCAGACGTTCAGTCTGTATGTAGATGAATTGCTATATGACAAGACAGATGTAATAAAAAGTGTCAAAATTTCATTGACACAGCTTTTCTCTTAGAGGTATAATCACAGAAGTTTACCGTGTGGAAGCTATATGGACAGAGAAATATGGCGTGGCAAAGATGTCGGATACATAGTAAAGAAGAAAATGAACCGCAGCTGTCGGAAAAATGGTATGGTTTCTGTCAATCGATGGGGATTCGGAAGCGTGAACAGAGCGGTGAAAAAAGGAGAGGGAAAAGAGATGGATCAGGAGATAAAGCAGCGGATCGAGACATTAAAAAAAGAGAAGGATGCCGTGATTCTGGCACATTATTACGTAGATGGAGAAGTGCAGGAGATTGCCGATTATGTGGGCGATTCGTATTATCTGGCGGAGCTGGCGACGACGGTGCCGCAGAAGACGATCATTTTCTGTGGCGTGTCATTTATGGGCGAGAGTGCGAAGATTTTAAGCCCGGAGAAGACGGTTATCATGGCAGACCGGAGCGCGGACTGTCCGATGGCTCACATGGTTGAGGTGGAGAAGATCCGCGAAGTACGCAAAGAGTATCCGGATGTAGCCGTTGTCTGTTATGTGAACTCGATGGCGGAGATCAAGGCAGAATCGGATGTCTGTGTTACCTCATCGAATGCACTCAAAATCGTGAAAAAACTGCCGAACAAGGATATTTTCTTTATTCCGGATGAGAATCTGGGACGTTTTATCGCAAAAAAAGTGCCGGAGAAACATTTTATTTTCAATGACGGTTTCTGCCATGTACATAAGAGTATTCATGCGGAAGATGTAAAGAAAGCAAAAGAGCTGCATCCGGAGGCAGTTGTGCTGGCGCATCCGGAGTGTACCGGCGATGTGCTGGAGCTGGCAGATTTTGTCGGAAGTACCTCCCAGATTATTGATTATGCGACGAATTCGGATGAGAAAGTCTTCCTGATCTGCACCGAGATGGGCGTGTTCTATGAACTGCTGCAGAAGAACCCGGAGAAGAAGTTTTTCTCCGTAGGTCACCGTCAGTTTTGCCCGAATATGAAGAAGATTCATCTGGACAGCGTACTGCGGGCGCTGGAAAATCCGGAAGAGGAAGTGGAGATGGATGAGGCGATGCGGCAGAGGGCGGTTGGTCCGCTGGCGCGGATGCTGGAATTGGCAAAATAAAGGAATAAATAAAGACACAATATAAACAAATAGACCCAAAAGGATCATTCAAAGGATTCCCACAGAAAATGCTGCAAATCAGCGTTTCCTGTGGGATTTAAATTTTAAATGGAGCGGCTCTGCTTATTCAGCCACAACCGCTTTCACAATCTCCGCAATATACATATCATGATAGTCCTTCTCCGGATAGAACTTGCTGTCAGCGTCCTTATCGATAAAATCTGCCGGATTCATGGATGTGCGGTACATTTTGCGGCAGATGAGGATGGTGTCAGCTTCTTCAAATGCCGGTACGCCGTCGATGAAGACCGGGGTCAGGCCGGCTTCCTTGATTTTGTCGTGGTCACGGCCGGATACGGAGCCGCAGAGTTTGAGGGCATCGCGGTGTCCGTCTTTTAAAAAGCTGACGGAGAAGAGTTCTTCTTTGTCTATAAATTCTTTGGTGTAGCGCTGGGGACGGATATAGCAGGTAACAGCCGGTTTGCCCCAGAATACGCCTGCGCCGCCCCAGCTGGCAGTCATGGTGTTGAATTTATCCTCGGTGCCGGCGGTTAAAAGCATCCAGTCGGAACCGATGCGGGTAAACGGGTTAAAATTTAATTCTTCTGGCTTTATTTCTTTGAAGCTCATCGAAAAATCCTTCCTTTCCTGTCTGAATTGATTATTCTGTGAGTACCTTACCATTATCAGAGAAGAAAATCAAATATATTTTCGAAAATTCATTGACAGATGAGAAAAAAAGAGGTAGTCTTTAAATTAAGGTTAGAGACATCTAACTTGAGTTGCGGCATTCTAACCTGAGTTTGTTCATGCTAATTATGTTTTGTTTTTGATGAAACACAATATAATATGAGCACTTAGTGCGAGTCGTATCTAAGGACTTAATGAGGCTGAGCCAGAGGCAAAAGCGGAATTTAGTACTTGCAAAAAGAGTGGCAAGCAGAGTATGCTATATATTTTAAACGAACAGTTAGTCTGCGCTAATAAAAAGCCGGGTTGTGGACGGAAACGGCAGATGTGCGGAAAAATAATTTAGAAGATATGGAAAGAGAGATGATACGATGCAGCAGAGAGAGCAGATTATCAGCGAACTGAAGAGACGGGGGAAACGGATGACCGATCAAAGAAAGATCATGTTGGATGTGATCCTGGAGGGAAGATGGAGCAGTTGTAAGGAGATCTACTACGAGGCATCCAAGCGCGACCCGGGGATCGGCAAGGCAACGGTGTACCGGATGATTGCAGTGCTGGAAGAAATCGGCGTTTTAAACCGTTGCCGCCAGTATTCTCTGCGGAATGAGGATGAGCTGTCAAGTATAACTTCGGATGCCAGTTGATAAAAAATCTCAATAAGGAAAGTTAGGTTTGACTATCATGGGGGTAAGCTGTTACCATCTACTTGTACCTCAGAAATGAGTCATTAAACGCAGCTATATTCGCATTTGAAATGGAATAAATAGTTTTCAAAAATCATATGTGAATATAATTTAGATAATATCAGAGGAGGAGTAATCATGATGGACATTTTCAAATTAAAAAAATTAGGTTTATTTGCAGGCGGCGTTTTGTTCGGAACAGCAGGTGTTAAGATTCTTGGCAGCGAGGATGCAAAGAAATTTTACGTAAACTGCGTAGCAGCCGGACTTCGTGCACGTGATTGTGTGATGACCACCGCTACCAATATTCAGGAGAACGCTGAGGACATCCTGGCTGAGGCAAAGCAGATCAACGAGGCTCGCGGCTATGAGAGCTTTGGTGAGGATGAGGATTTCAACGAGACTGCTGAGGCAACCGAGGCCGCACCGGAGGCTGAGAAGGCAGAGCAGTAATAGCAACTCCAAGAATACATGAATCTAAATAACAGGGGGGCTGCCGCAAGATAGCATGGGATGCTGTCTCGCGGCAGCTCTTCTATAACCGGAGGAAGATGAATCATGAAATTCATTATAAAGCATGAAATCAAAGGAAGAATCCGTATCAGCCTTGCCCGGAAATTCCATACCGTGCGCGAAGCGGATGTTCTGGAACAGTATCTGCTTGGTCTGGACGGCGTGACGGCGGCTAAGGTGTATGAGCGGACAGCAGATGCGGTTATCTATTATAAGGAGGATCGGGAGGCGGTACTCGTACAGGTAGCGGCGTTTGATGGTCAGATTACCGAAAAACAGGAGATGGCAGTTAAAAGCAGCGGACGCGCCCTGAATCAGGAGTACAAAGAAAAGCTGATTCAGAAGGTACTGACCCGCTTTGCGACGAAGACATTTCTCCCGGCGCCGGTCCGTGCGGTATACACGTCCGTGCAGGCGATCCGTTATATCGTGAAAGGTATCCACTGCCTCGTATTTAAGCGCAAGCTGCATGTGGAGGTGCTGGATGCGACGGCGATCAGTGTTTCCCTTCTGCGCCGCGATTTCAATACGGCTGGCTCCGTTATGTTCCTGCTCGGCGTCGGTGAGCTTCTGGAGGAGTGGACACATAAGAAATCCGTTGGGGATCTGGCGCGGAGCATGTCCTTGAACGTGGAGAAGGTCTGGAAAAAAGTGGACGGGACCGAAGTCCTTGTACCGCTTTCGGATGTTACCGCGGGCGACGAGCTGACCGTCCATATGGGTACAGTGATTCCACTGGATGGTGTCGTAGTAAGCGGCGAGGCGATGGTAAACCAGGCTTCGATGACCGGCGAATCCCAGCCGGTCAGAAAAGAGCCGGGCAGCTATGTTTACGCAGGAACCGCGCTGGAAGAGGGAGAGATTACCTTCAAGGTAGAAAAATCCGCCGGTTCCACCCGTTATGAGCGTATCGTACAGATGATCGAGGATTCGGAGAAGCTCAAATCATCCGTTGAAGGCAAGGCGTCGAACCTGGCAGATGCACTCGTTCCGTGGAGTCTGGGCGGTACCGCGCTTACCTATCTGCTGACCCGCAATGCGACGAAAGCACTGTCGATCCTGATGGTTGATTTCTCCTGTGCACTGAAACTGGCAATGCCGCTTGCAGTCCTGTCTGCGATGCGTGAGGCAAGCCAGCATCACATTACGGTCAAGGGCGGCAAGTTTCTGGAGGCTGTTGCCGAGGCGGAGACGATCGTATTTGACAAGACCGGAACCCTGACCAAGGCAAAACCGGTTGTATCCGATGTAGTATCTTTCAACGGCATGGAGAAGGAAGAACTGCTTCGTATCGCAGCCTGCCTGGAAGAACATTTCCCGCATTCGATGGCAAACGCGGTCGTACAGGAAGCGAAAAAACGTCATCTGGTACATGAGGAGATGCACTCGAGAGTGGATTACATCGTAGCGCACGGTATCGCTACCTATGTGGGCGAAGAACGCGTCGTGATTGGAAGCCACCATTTCGTATTTGAGGATGAGAAGTGCACACTGCCGGAGGATGGAAAAGAGAAGTTTGAGAACCTTCCGGAAAATTGTTCCCATCTTTACATGGCAATCGGCGGACAGCTTGCAGCCGTTATCTGCATCGAGGATCCGCTGCGTGAGGAAGCACCGTCTGTCATCCGCCAGTTAAAAGAGGCTGGATTTAAGCGCATTGTCATGATGACCGGCGACAGCGAGCGGACCGCAGCGGCGATCGCGAAGAGGGTCGGCGTGGATGATTATTTCTCCGAGGTACTTCCGGAGGATAAGGCGTGCTTTGTTGAGGAGGAGAAGGCGAAAGGCCACAAAGTTATCATGATCGGTGACGGCATCAACGATTCACCGGCCCTGTCAGCGGCAGACGCGGGCATCGCAGTCAGCGAGGGCGCGGAGATTGCCAGAGAGATCGCGGATATCACGATCAAGAAAGATTCCCTGGATGAAGTCGTGCTTCTGCGTCATCTGAGCATGGATCTGATGAAACGTGTCCATGGAAACTACCGTTTCGTCATCAGCTTCAACCTAGGTCTGATTCTCTTGGGGGTGGCTGGTATCATCACACCGTCTATGTCGGCGCTGCTGCACAACAGCTCGACACTGGCGATCAGCTTAAAGAGCATGACGAACCTGCTGCCGGAGGAAGAGCGGGAAGAGGCGTAAGGAGTCCGGATACTGGCTTGATTAGCTTGATTGTATTCTCAATTATAAAATAAGTACAGTGAAACAGATGTAGAATGGGAAGAAAAAAGCCTGTTTTACATCTGTTTTTCTGCTATCTATTAACATTTGTTTTTTTATATAAATAATGCTATAATCGAAAAGCATCAGGGAACGTAAACTAAATAGGAGGATAAACCTTTCATGAAAAATGACTTATTCACAATCGGCAGCATCACGATCCACGGCTACGGTCTGATGATTGGCATCGGCATTATCGCTGCGTATTACCTGGCAGAGTACCGGGCAAACAAGCGGGGGATGGATGTCGATATGATCCTCTCGATCGCGATCTGCGGTGTTGTATGTGGAATTTTAGGTGCAAAACTTCTGTACTATGTCACAATCTTTGACGAAATTCTGGCAAACCCGAAGAAATTGTTAGATATCAGCGATGGATTTGTTGTGTATGGCGGCATCATCGGCGGCGTGCTGGGCGGCTATGTGCTGAGCCGGATCAAGCATATTTCCTTTTTCCAGTACGCAGATCTGGTCATGCCGTCGGTTGCGCTCGCGCAGGGCTTTGGACGGATCGGCTGTTTTCTGGCTGGCTGCTGCTACGGTATGCCGACCCACAGCCATTTTGCGATCGTGTTCCACGATTCGGACTTTGCTCCGAACAACATTCCCCTGGTTCCGACCCAGCTCATCTCAAGCGGTCTGGATTTTCTGCACTGCCTGCTGCTTCTTTATGCGGCGAAAAAGTGCAAAAAACAGGGGCAGGTGGTATCCCTGTATCTGATCTGCTACAGTCTGGGACGCTTCGTGCTGGAATTCTTCCGGGGGGATTTGAACCGGGGATCGGTCGGATCCCTATCAACTTCACAGTTTATCTCACTGTTTATCTTTGCGGCGGGCGTGGCGATGTTTGTGGTTTGTGGGAAGAGGACAGAAGTACCGTTAGAAAAGTAAAAATTTTTAAATGTCAACCCAAATAAAAATCATTCTTGACATTTTGCCAAAATTGCTGTATGATACCTCTGATATGGAAAATCTTAACATTTTAAGAGTCATCCATGCAAATATATCTGACCACCTGTGAAACAGGGAATGGCCATACGGACAGCCGGGTCAAATGCCGATTGGCAGTGCGAACTGCCCTATTGATTGAGTTAAAAGCTCAATTTTATAAGTTGGTTACTTTACAACCAGTGCTCATGCACATCAACTTGTAAAACGGTCAATAAGAGTGGTAAAAGTAGATATTTGCTATATAGACTCTGAATGTGAGATTTCTGTGGATAAAAAGGTTTTGCAGTATATGCGGTAAATAGAGACAAGGGAAGATTTCGTAGCTATACGGCAGATTTGTAAAAATAGAGTGAAGCAGAAAAAGAACGTTTTGCGGATGATGTGGAGACACATCATCCGCTTTTTTGATCAACACCAGTTATATTTCAGGAGAAGGAAGATATGGATCACAGCGAAAAATTAAAATTATACGGCTTTAATAACCTTACAAAGGCGCTTAGCTTTAATATCTATGATGTCTGTTATGCCAAGACACCGAGGGAGCAGAAGGATTATATTGCCTACATTGATCAGCAGTACAATTCGGAACGTCTTACCCGGATTCTAACGTCGCTGACAGATATGATCGGGGCGCGGGTATTGAGTATTTCCCAGCAGGACTACGATCCGCAGGGGGCTTCGGTCACGCTTCTGATTGCGGAAGACTCTATGGTGCCGGTGCAGGGGGAGACGCAGGTGGCGCATCTGGACAAGAGCCATGTGACCGTCCATACCTATCCGGAATACCATCCGGAGACCTGTCTGGCGACCTTCCGGGTGGATATCGACGTGGCGACCTGCGGGGAGATCACGCCGCTTTCGACTCTCGATTACCTGATCGGTTCGTTTGATTCGGACATCATCACGATGGACTACCGGGTGCGCGGGTTCACGCGGGATGTGGACGGAAAAAAGCTGTTTATGGATCGTGAGATCCGCTCGATTCAGGATTATATCTCCAAGGAAACGCTGCGGCGCTACGATGTGGTCGATATCAATGTGTACGAGGCGAATCTGTTCCATACCAAGATGATGCTGAAAGAGATCGATCTGCAGAATTATCTGTTTAAGACAGATGTCTATGAACTTCCGCCGACCACCAGGCTCAGTATTATGGAGAGCCTGCGGCGGGAGATGATTGAAATTTTCAGCGGAAGAAATGTGTTTTAAAAGAAATGCTTTTTGAGAGGAAAGAGAAGAGTTTGACTGGAAAATACCGCGAAAACCAGGGAAATTCGATAGAAGAAACGAATGAGTGATTTTCAGGAGGGACGGCAGATGGAAGAAGAGAGAAGAAATCTGGAGCCGGGCGTCGGACGGAGTGCACGGCGCAGAAAGGAAGCTTCAGGACCGAAAGAAACGGGGGGAGGCAGTCGAAGAGATGACGCGCTGACCCAGGAGCGCGCGCCGATCTATGAGGCGCTGGAAGCATTTCAGAAGATGCGCGTGGTGCCGTTTGATGTGCCGGGGCACAAGAGGGGGCGCGGCAACCCGGAGCTGACGAAACTTTTAGGAGAGACCTGCATGCGGCTGGACGTCAATTCCATGAAGCCGCTCGATAACCTCTGCCATCCGGTGTCCGTCATCGCGGATGCGGAGCAGCTGGCGGCTGAGGCATTCGGGGCGGCACACGCATTCCTGATGGTCGGCGGTACGACATCGGCGGTCCAGAGCATGGTGCTGACGGCAGTCAAGCGGGGCGAGAAGATTATATTGCCGCGAAATGTCCACCGCAGCGTCATGGGCGCCATGGTGCTTGGAGGCGCGGTTCCGGTCTATGTGAATCCGGCTGGCGATAAGAGACTGGGGATTCCTCTTGGAATGCGTGTGGAAGATGTGCGCCGGGCGATCAAGGAAAATCCAGATGCTAAGGCGGTGTTTGTGAACAATCCGACGTATTACGGCATCTGTTCGGATCTGCGCTCGATTGTAAAGCTGGCACATGAGCATGGGATGTTGTGTTTAGCTGATGAGGCGCATGGAACCCATTTTTATTTCGGGGAAAATATGCCGGTTTCCGCGATGGCAGCTGGGGCGGATATGGCGGCGGTTTCGATGCACAAATCAGGCGGAAGCCTGACGCAGAGCTCGATTCTTCTGACGGGTCCGGGTATGTCCGCCGGGTATGTCCGCCAGATTATCAATCTGACGCAGACGACGAGTGGTTCCTACCTGCTCCTTTCCAGCCTCGATATCTCCAGACGGAACCTGGCGCTTCGCGGGCGTGAGGCATTTAAGCAGGTGGTGGAGCTGGCGGAGTATGCGAGAACAGAAATCAACCGGATTGGCGGTTATTATGCCTATTCGAAGGAGCTGGTAAACGGCGACAGCATTTATGATTTCGATGTGACCAAACTTTCAATTCACACGCGCGATATCGGGCTGGCGGGGATCGAGGTTTATGATCTTCTCCGGGACGAGTACGATATCCAGGCGGAATTTGGTGATCTGGGAAATATTCTGGCATATCTGTCCATCGGTGACCGGCAGCGGGAGGTAGAGCGCCTGGTCAGCGCACTGGCGGAGATCAAGCGCCGGTTCAGCCGGGATAAATCGACGCTGATGGATTTTGACTATATTGACCCGATTGTGGCGATGTCGCCGCAGGAGGCATTTTACGGAGAAAAAGAATCTCTTCCGATCCGCGAGACAGCCGGACGTGTGTGCAGTGAGTTTGTCATGTGCTATCCGCCGGGCATCCCGATTCTGACGCCGGGCGAGCAGATTACGGAAGAGATCATTGACTACATTGCGTATGCGCTGGAAAAAGGATGTTCAATGACTGGACCGGAGGATCCGGGGATTGAGCGCCTGAATGTGCTGAAATAGATAAGCAGTAGATAGAAAGGGGAAAATTATGAATTTCTGGTTTTCAGAGAATCATACGCCAAATGTAAAAATTTCCATCCGGGTGGATCGCCAGCTTTACAGCGGAAAGAGCGAGTTTCAGCGGATCGATGTCTTTGATTCGCCGGAATTTGGGCGGTTTCTGACTTTGGATGGATATATGATGCTGACGGAAAAGGATGAATTTATCTATCACGAAATGATCACGCATGTGCCGATGGCAGTGCATCCGTTGGTCAAAAAGGTACTGGTGATTGGAGCCGGGGATGGAGGCGTGATCCGGGAGCTGACCCGCTATCCGGAGATCGAGCACATCGATATGGTGGAGATCGACCCGCTGGTGGTGGAGGTCTGCCGGAAATATCTGCCGAAGACAGCGTGCCGTCTCGGTGATCCGAGACTCTCGATTCACTATGAGGATGGGCTGAAATATGTCCGCTTTAAGGAAAATGAATACGATCTGATCATCGTGGATTCGACCGATCCGTTTGGACCGGGCGAGGGACTTTTTACCCGGGAATTTTACGGGAACTGCTATAAGGCGTTAAAAGAGGACGGCATCATGGTCAATCAGCATGAAAGCCCGTTTTATGCCGAGGACGCGGAGGCGTGCAAGCGGGCACATAAGCGGATCGTAGAGTCGTTTCCGATCAGCCGCGTCTATCAGGCGCATATCCCGACCTATCCGTCCGGGCACTGGCTGTTTGGATTTGCGTCGAAGAAATACCATCCGTTAAAGAATTTGGATGAGACAAGATGGAACCTGCGGGGGCTGGACTGCCGGTATTATACGACGACCCTGCATAAAGGGGCATTTTACCTGCCGGCATATGTGGAGGAGATGTTAGAAGATGTTGAAGGCAAATATTGAGACGTTTCTGGCGTGTGACGCCAGCTATGAGGAGGCGGGGATCGTGCTCTACGGCGCGCCGTTTGACTCAACCACTTCGTACCGCCCGGGCACCCGGTTCGGCTCACGGGCGATCCGCTCGGAATCCTATGGGCTGGAATCGTATTCGCCGTACCAGGACCGTGATCTGACCGATTACGCCGTGTTTGACGCGGGCGATCAGGAGCTCTGCTTTGGTGACGCATCGTTGGCGTTAAAGGATCTGCGGGAACGGGCGGTGGAGGTTGCCGGGGATGGCAAGATACCATTTATGCTGGGCGGCGAGCACCTGGTGACGCTGGCACCGGTGCAGGCGCTGGCAGAGAAATATCCGGATCTGCATATCATCCATTTTGATGCACATGCCGATCTGCGGGACGATTATCTGGGTGCGAAACTTTCGCACGCCTGTGTGCTGCGCCGCTGCTGGGAAGTCCTGGGAGACGGCAGGATCACGCAGTTTGGTATCCGCTCCGGCGACCGGGAGGAATGGCGCTGGGGAAAAGAACACGTGACGACGCATCCATTTATTGTGGATATGGAAGTCCTTCAGGAAACTCTTCGGAAACTGGAAGGAAAACCGGTGTATTTTACCCTGGATTTGGATGTGCTGGATCCGAGTGTGTTTCCGGGAACAGGAACGCCGGAACCGGGCGGAATCAGTTTTGAGGAACTTCGACGGGCAGTCACGCAGATCTGCAGTGCAGCTTGGATTGTTGGATGTGATGTGAATGAATTATCCCCGGCGCTGGATGCGTCCGGTGCATCGACGGCGGTGGCGTGCAAGATTGTAAGGGAGATGCTGCTGGCGCTGTTGGGAAATCCAAAGATTAAGTAAGAAATGTTTTTGGCGGGTCCCAAGGTCAAAAATTCTCCTGCAAGCAAGCTTGCGTCGAACTTCTGACCTTTTGACCCTGGTATCATCAAATAAAAGTGTGTGTTTGAGACATGAACTGAAAAGTGTTTGAACAAAAGCAAATGTGAAATTTGGATTATAAAATGGAACAAAAACAGAGTACATTTCAGAATACAGGAGGAAAAAAAGATGGGAAAAGCGTTAATTATCGGATGTGGAGGCGTAGCTTCCGTAGCAATTCACAAGTGCTGCCAGAACAGCGAGGCATTTGAGGAGATCTGCATTGCAAGCCGGACGAAGTCCAAATGCGATGCGCTGAAAGAAAAATTAGAGGGAACCACCAAGACAAAGATCCAGACCGCACAGGTGGATGCAAACAACGTGGACGAGTTGATTGCCCTGATTGAGAAATTTAACCCGGATGTGGTGCTGAACCTGGCGCTTCCGTACCAGGATCTGACGATCATGGATGCCTGCCTGGCGACGAAGACCCATTATATCGATACTGCGAACTATGAGCCGGAGGACACGGCAAAATTTGAGTATAAATGGCAGTGGGCATACCGTGAGAAATTTAAAGAGGCGGGCATTACCGCACTGCTGGGAAGCGGCTTTGATCCGGGTGTAACCGGTGTGTTTTCGGCATATGCGCTGAAACATGAATTTGACGAAATCAACTACATCGACATTCTGGACTGCAACGGCGGCGACCACGGCTATCCGTTTGCAACCAATTTTAACCCGGAGATCAATATCCGGGAGGTGTCGGCAAACGGTTCTTACTGGGAAGATGGACACTGGGTAGAGACGAAACCGATGGAGATCAAGAGAGAGTATGATTTTGACGGCGTCGGCATGAAGGATATGTACCTGCTTCACCATGAGGAGATCGAATCGTTGGCGCTCAATATGCCGGGAATCAAGCGGATCCGCTTCTTCATGACCTTCGGTCAGAGTTACCTGACCCATTTAAAGTGTCTGGAGAACGTCGGCATGACTTCGATCGAGCCGATTATGTACGAAGGAAAAGAGATCGTACCGCTGCAGTTCTTAAAGGCAGTGCTTCCGGATCCGGCATCCCTTGGTCCTCGTACTGTTGGAAAAACGAATATCGGATGCATTTTCCAGGGTAAGAAGGATGGAAAAGAGAAGAAGTATTACTTATATAATATCTGTGATCATCAGGAGTGCTACAAAGAGGTTGGTTCCCAGGCGATCTCCTACACAACCGGTGTACCGGCGATGATCGGTGCGATGCTGGTGATGAATGGAACCTGGCAGAAACCGGGCGTTTATAATATTGAAGAATTTGATCCGGATCCATTTATGGATGCGTTAAATAAATGGGGACTTCCGTGGAAGGAATCCTGGGATCCGGCACTGGTGGATTAAGATAAAAATACCTCCATGTAAGAAACTGGTTTTATTTTGCGTTTTTTAGGCGCAGGAAGAGAATGGACAGGGAAGATGGAAGCGAGAAGGAAAGGAAGGAAAACAGATGCAGGAACGGGAGGCGGCTGGGGTTCTCCGGGACACGGCGGCGATCCGCACGCCATTTTATGTGGTGGATGAGACGCTTTTAAAGAAAAATCTGGAAATTTTGAAAGATACGGCAGAGCGGGCTGGATGCCGGATTCTGCTGGCACAGAAAGCATTTTCCATGTATTCGGTCTACCCGCTGATTCGTCAGTATCTGTCGGGAACCGCGGCGAGCGGGCTTTATGAGGCGCGGCTTGGAAAAACGGAGTTTGGTGGGGAGACCCATGTGTTTTCTGCCGCCTACCGCCTGGATGAGTTTGATGAGATTTTAAATTATGCCGACCACATCGTTTTTAATACGCCGGGGCAGGTGCTGAAATATGGTGAAAAAGTAAAAAAAGCCGGAAAACAGGCGGGACTCCGGCTGAACCCGGAGTGTTCCACGCAGGAGGGTCACGCGATCTATGATCCGTGTGCGCCGGGATCACGCATGGGGACGACTCTTCCGATGCTTTCGGAGGCGGGGAACTTTGAAGAAACTATCCTTCCGTATCTGAATGGATTTCATATGCATACGCTCTGCGAGCAGAATTCAGATGACCTGGAGACGACGCTGCGGGCAGCGGAGGAGAAGTTTGGAGCCTGGTTTTCAAAGGTAAAATGGCTGAACCTGGGCGGCGGACACCACATTACGAGAGAAGATTATGACCGGGAACGCCTGATCCGCCTGGTGCGCGGGCTGCGCGAAAAATATGGTGTGGAAGTATACCTGGAACCGGGCGAGGCAGTTGTCTTAAACGCGGGATTTCTTGTAACTTCCGTGCTGGAGACGATGGAAAACGGCATGCAGATTGCGATTCTGGATACCTCGGCAGCCTGCCATATGCCGGATGTGCTGGAAATGCCGTACCGTCCGCCGCTTATCGGAGCGGGAGAAGCGGGCGAAAAGCCGTATACGTTCCGCCTGGGCGGACCAACCTGTCTTTCGGGGGACTGCATCGGGGATTATTCGTTTGATGCACCGCTAAAAGAGGGTGGACGGCTGGTGTTTGGCGATATGGCGCTCTATACGATGGTCAAAAATAATACCTTTAATGGAATGCCGCTTCCGTCGATCGTATACCGGCATGAAGATGGGACAGCGGAAGTGGTGCGGGCGTTTGGATATGAGGATTTTGTGGGACGGTTGTAAGTCTGGGGCGAGCCGAGGGATTGTATTTTTTTAATAAAAAGAGTAAAATGAAGAGACTTGCAGAAAGATTACAAAGAATGTCTGCGAGGACAGCCGTTACACAGTATGGAAATAACGGTTGCACAAGTTTTGGAGAATAAAAGGATAGAGAGATAAAGTTATGATACAGGATATCGCACCACATCGCTATGACAATACATACCACATTCAGAAACCTGGAGCACAGGACTACGTCTTCTGCATCCAGAAAAGCCGGATTCTTCTGCGTGAGACCGTGGAGGAACATGTGCTTACTATCCCGCGCCGGGAGGAAATTGAGGCGGCAGTTCCGGAACTGATGGATCGGGCGGTTTATCTCTTTTCGGTTGATGAGAAGCCGTATTTTCTGGTCAGTGTGCCGGAGAAAGAAGCGGAAGAGATTCTGGCAAAGCTAAAAGAAGGTGTTGGTCAGATGCCTGTTTCAGACAAAAATCATATGGAAGCTGGGAAGATGGCTTCTGGTGCACTGGAAGGGGCAGAAAAAGAGCCGGAGCAGCTTTGCTATGCATGGAAAACGTCAACCGACATCCGTGCGATGGAGCCAATGCACCAGGCATTTGCAGCGATCACGGCGGTGCAGCTGTGGCGCTGGAGACAGAGCCGTCAGTTTTGCGGACGCTGCGGGGCAAAGACGCAGGACAGCAAGAACGAGCGGGCGCTCGTCTGCCCGGTCTGCGGTCAGACGGAATATCCAAAGATTTCCCCGGCAGTCATCGTGGCGATCACGAACGGGAACAAACTTCTTATGTCGCGCTACCGCGTCAACCACAGTACCTACCGTGGGTATGCGCTGATCGCTGGATTTGTCGAGATCGGGGAGACATTTGAAGAGACCGTCCGCCGCGAAGTGATGGAGGAAGTCGGGCTGAAAGTTAAAAATATCCGCTATTTCAAGAGTCAGCCGTGGGCGTTTACTGATACGGAGATGATCGGATTTTTTGCAGAACTGGATGGGGATGATAAGATCCGGCTGCAGGAGGATGAGCTTTCTGAGGCAGGCTGGTATACGCGAGAGGAGATCCCGGACGATGCACGCCTCATCAGTGTCGGAACCGAGATGAAGATGTATTTTAAATACGGTCCGGACTGGGAGAAAAAGTGGCAGGAACACCAGAAATGATGTGTTGATATATCGTTAATGTACACAGGTAGGCACTTTTGGAACCGAAAGTGCCGTAAGAAAACGTGGTGGCAGCAGGAATTTGCCGTATTTAAATGCGGAGCCACGGCAAATTCCGTTACTGGGCACGTATGCGTGAACAGTAATGATATAGCTCTGGGGAATACTAGGCATTCCTTTTAATTAGTTGACAAACTGAGAATTGGTTGCTATCATTAAGGCAATACGAACAAGACAGAAGATCAAGGTGGGAAGATTGCATGAGCAGAATTGTGTTATCACTGCTGGTAGATAATACTGCCGGCGTTTTAAGCCGTGTGGCTGGACTTTTCAGCCGCCGCGGATATAATATCGAAAGCCTTACAGTTGGCGTGACCGCGGATCCGAGATACTCCCGTATGACGGTTGTATCGCTGGGCGATCATCAGGTTCTGGAGCAGATTCAGAAGCAGCTTGGAAAACTGGAAGATGTACACGACATAAAGGAACTGCGGGAAGGTCATTCCGTATACCGTGAGCTGATGCTCGTCAAGGTGAGAGCAAATGCAAACCAGCGGATGGCGATCAATGCAATTTCCGAGATTTTCCGTGCGTCGATTGTCGATGTGGGAAAAGATTCTGTCACTGTTATGCTGACAGGCGACCAGTCCAAACAGGACGCGCTGATTAATCTTCTGGAAGATTATGAGATTCTGGAATTAGCCAGAACGGGTCTTACAGGTCTTTCCAGAGGCGCGGATGATATCCGCTATCTGCCGTAGTACATCAATTGATAGACTGGATACAAGGCATTCAAGAGGTTTACAAAGTTTGGTCCAAAGACGCACAGAGAGGCGCCGGTCTATGCTTTATAATAAATTTATTTTATTTTTGTTAGATCCAAGGAGGAAATGAAAAATGGCAGCAAAGATTTACTATCAGGAAGATTGTAATTTATCCTTATTAGAAGGACAGAAGATTGCTATTATCGGTTACGGCAGCCAGGGTCATGCACATGCCTTGAACTTAAAAGAGTCCGGATGCGATGTTATCATCGGTCTTTACGAGGGCAGCAAGTCTTGGGCAAAAGCAGAGGCACAGGGATTTAAAGTATACACCGCAGCAGAGGCTGCAAAACAGGCTGATATCATCATGATCCTGATCAACGATGAGCTTCAGGCAGATATGTACAAGAAAGACATCGAGCCAAATCTGGAAGAGGGCAACATGCTTATGTTCGCTCATGGCTTTAACATCCACTTCGGATGCATCAAACCGCCGAAGAATGTCGATGTAACCATGATCGCTCCGAAGGCACCGGGTCACACTGTAAGAAGTGAGTATCAGGCTGGTAAGGGTACACCGTGTCTGGTAGCAGTAGAGCAGGATTACACAGGCAAAGCACTTGACCGCGCACTGGCTTATGGTCTTGGCATCGGCGGCGCTAGAGCAGGCCTTCTGGAGACTACATTCCGTACCGAGACTGAGACAGACCTCTTCGGTGAGCAGGCAGTTCTTTGCGGCGGTGTTTGTGCTCTGATGCAGGCTGGTTTCGAGACTCTGTGTGAGGCTGGTTATGACCCGAGAAATGCTTACTTCGAGTGTATCCACGAGATGAAGCTGATCGTAGACCTGATTTATCAGTCTGGTTTCGCTGGTATGAGATACTCCATCTCCAACACAGCTGAGTACGGTGATTATGTAACCGGACCGAAGATCGTTACCGCTGAGACAAAGAAAGCTATGAAGAAAATTCTGTCCGATATCCAGGACGGTACCTTTGCAAAAGAGTTCTTACTGGATATGTCCCCGGCAGGTCGTCAGGTACACTTCCAGGCGATGAGAAAGCTTGCTTCCGAGCATCCGTCTGAGAAAGTCGGCGCAGAGATCCGTAAGCTTTACAGCTGGAACAACGAGAACGATAAGCTGATCAACAACTAATCATTTTTCGAATATAGGAAATCTTATACAGGGCTGCTGCAGGTTTGCAGCGGTCCTGTTTTTTGTGTAATAGGAAATTTCTTGGAATTCCCTATTAGACAAAAAGGCACTAACGTGCCAATGATGGGCACCCACGCGAAGATGCAGGTTGTCGCAAGCGACCGCGCTCGGCGCGAGAATGTGCCAGGGCACATTTTTTTTACATGAATGGGAAAGGAAACGCGGATGAAACGCTATGATGACGTAAATATAATCAAGGCATACGCCTGTCTGGCGGTCTTTGGAAGTCACTGGTTCGGTACATTCGGGAGTTGGGGCAGCAATAAGGTAAATGCGCTGATGGAAATAGGACCGCTTCCCCTGTTCCGCTATGGAACTTTCGGGGTTAGTCTTTTTTTGATGATCAGTGGAATGCTGATAGCCGATAAGGTATATTCCGGGCGGTTTACTTCGTGGAGCTTAGAGATCCTGCGCCGCTATCTGAAACTGACCTGCCCGTTGACGGTCACATTTCTGCTGGCATATCTATTTTACCGGAGCGGTCTCTTCTACACAGTGCGGGTTGCGCCGCGTCTGGAAAATGAGTGGTTGAGCAACTTTTACAGCTATCTGCCAGGCGGTCTGAAGGCGATCCGCTATGCCTGGTTTGATACAATCTTCAAGGCGGATTCAACGTACTATGGTCCATCCTGGATGCTGACCTACACTTTCATGGGAAGTATTCTGACTCTTGTACTTTCATCCGCCCTCCGGGAAGTAGGAACTCGCCAGAAAATCCTGATTCTGGCAGGTGTCGCGGCAGTGCTGATCGGATTGAATAGCTTTTATATCTGCCTGCTTCTGGGAAATGGGATCTGTCTGCTGATGCGGGCAGTTGAGAAGTCCATGAAAGAAAGAGAGCGAAAAGAGAATCTGCTTAAAGATGGAGAAGGAAAATATGGCATCTTTGGTGCTGCCCTCTGGATTTTCAGCATCTGGTTCGTTCGAAAATCTTTCTGGATCGGAACCACATTGGGAGCGCATGGATTTCCAGGCGGACTCGGAACCATGGAATTCTATGGTCATGTTGCTGCATTCCTGATGATTTTAGGCTTCCGTCTCTTCTGGCTCGGCGGTCTGGAGACCTGGCTCCCGGAGAACCTCAAAAAAATGATTCTGTGGATCGGCGAGTATAGCATGGGAATCTTCCTGACACACTGGCTTGTGATTGCCAGCTTTTCCTGTTGGTTTTACAGCATTTATTCTGAGGCGGGAGAGAAGTTGGCGATCGGGGTGAATCTGGTTCTGAGCTGCATTTTAATAGGAATTTGTTCGAAAGTGTATGTCTGGCTGGTAGATGGGAAAATATTTCCATGTGTGTGGAAATGTGTGAAGAATATTTTAAAAGAAAATCGGTAACTGCTCAGTAGGTCTGCGCATTTACTGCGCTGACCGTACGAAAACATGGGCTAGCAGGCAAAAATTCCATTGCCGCAGGCAATTTTTAATGAATTTTTGCGCGTGACTGTGAAGGTACTGAACAGTTACGAAAATTGATAAAAATAGGAACTAAACAGAAAAAGTCCGGCATATGGCAGCTTGACCGCCATGCGCCGGACTTTTTCGTTTCATAGGAAATGGCGTCCGTGTTGCCAATTATTTCATCATTCCGAACAAAATTGCACAAAATCATTCATCGTCCGCGTCATCGCCGACGGATGATAAGCAAATCCAATCGTCCGGTTTCGGATTGGCTCTTCCAGCGGGAGTTCGATCAGCGAACCATCCTTTAATTCTTCCTGCACAAACTCGCGGATCACACATCCGATTCCGAGCCCCGTTTTGGCAAATTCAATCAGAAGATCCATCGTCGTCGCCTCTAAAATCTGCTTTGGTTCAATTCCGTGCTCTGCAAAGTACGCATCAATGTGGGTGCGCGTCATATTGCTGCGGTCGAGCAGCAGGATTGTCCCGGATTCGAACGGATCAACATCGGCACCTTCGCGGATCCGCAGATTTTCCAGATACGACCGGGTACAGACAAAGGTGTCCTCAATTCGCATGACTGGGAGAAACGAAAGGCTGCGGCGGTTTTTCGGCTCGGCGATCAGACCGATGTCGAGTTTCTGCTGTTCCAGCATCGAGATTGTGCGTGCAGTGTCCTGACTTTCAATCAAAATGCGGACATGCGGGTACTGCGCGATAAATCCCTTTAAATAAGGAAGAAGAATATATTTGCACAGCGTGTTGCTGACGCCGATCTTGAGCTGTCCGATGTGGAGGTTCTGGATCTGTTTCAGCTCATTTTCACCGCGCTCCAGTGCTTCAAAGGCGGCTTCCACATGCTGAAATAAGACCTGTCCCTCTGCGGTCAGGGAGACACCGCGGGAATTGCGGATAAAAAGTGCCATGCCGAGGCTTTCTTCCAGCTTGCTGATTGATTTGCTGATCGCGGGCTGACTGATAAAAAGTTCCTTGGCGGCGCGGGAAATATTGCCGGCGCGTGCAACGGCGTAGAAAATACGGTACTGGGTTAAATGTTGTTCCATAATACTCCTTTATATCTATAAAGCTACAGTTCACACGTTGTGCAAAATGTGACAGGATTTTGCGGATGCTTCGTATTCCAATCGGAAAAATCGGTGACACTATAACGTTACTGGGCACGTTTTCTTACGGCCCTTTCGGTTCCAAAAGTGCCTACCCGTGAACAGTGACACTATAACTTCGACTCATAGTATCTATTAATAATATATATTTGTATTATAACAGAGCCGGTGCTATAATACAAACATAAAAAAGCAAAAGATGGCAGCGGCACCGTTGGAACAGAGTTTTTTCCTATAACAGTAAGGGCATCGGAGCCGTTACCAAGTATGTATATGCAGGAGGAAATAAATCATGGGAATGACAATGACACAGAAGATCCTGGCAGCGCACGCGGGTCTTGCAGAGGTAAAAGCAGGACAGTTGATCGAAGCAGATCTGGATCTGGTTCTTGGAAATGATATCACAACGCCGGTAGCGGTCAATGAGATGAAGAAGATGGACAACCAGACGGTATTCAATCATGACAAAATTGCGCTGGTTATGGATCATTTTATCCCGAATAAGGATATCAAGTCGGCGGAAAACTGCAAATGCTGTCGTGAATTTGCCTGTCGTCATGATATCACCAACTATTTTGACGTAGGAGAGATGGGAATCGAGCATGCACTCCTTCCGGAAAAAGGTCTGGTTGTAGCAGGAGATGCAGTCATCGGTGCGGATTCCCATACCTGTACATACGGCGCACTTGGCGCATTCTCTACAGGTGTCGGCAGTACCGATATGGCAGCTGGCATGGTAACCGGTAAGGCTTGGTTCAAGGTACCGTCCGCGATCAAGTTCAACCTGATCGGCAAACCGGCAAAATGGGTCAGTGGTAAAGATGTCATTCTTCACATTATCGGTATGATCGGCGTAGATGGCGCGCTGTACCGTTCCATGGAGTTTGTCGGCGAGGGCATCAAGAACCTTTCCATGGATGACCGTTTCACGATCTGCAACATGGCGATCGAGGCAGGCGGCAAGAACGGTATCTTTCCGGTTGATGAGAAGACCATCGAGTACTTAAAAGAGCATTCTAAACGTGATTTCAAGGTATATGAGGCAGATCCGGATGCAGAGTATGACGAAGAGTACACCATAGATTTATCCGAGTTAAAGCCGACCGTATCCTTCCCGCACCTTCCGGAGAATACGAGAACGATCGATGAAGTGGGTGACATTGCGATCGATCAGGTTGTCATTGGCTCCTGTACGAACGGACGTATCGAGGATATGCGTATCGCAGCTGAGATCTTAAAGGGCAGAAAAGTGAAAAAAGGTCTGCGCTGCATCGTGATTCCGGCGACACAGGCGATCTATTTACAGTCCATGAAAGAGGGACTTTTAGAGACCTTCATCGAGGCTGGTGCCGTTGTCAGCACTCCGACCTGCGGTCCGTGCCTGGGCGGTTATATGGGTATCTTGGCAGAAGGCGAGAGATGTGTATCCACGACCAACCGTAACTTCGTTGGACGTATGGGACACGTGGATTCTGAAATTTATCTGGCAAGCCCGGCAGTGGCAGCAGCCAGCGCCATTACCGGAAAAGTGAGCGGACCGGCGGAACTGGGACTGTAATAGGCATAAAAGTTTAGGAATAAGTAAAACGGATGTAACTGTTCAGTAGATCTGCGGGTGACTGTGAAGGTGCTGAACAGTTACAAACGGATATTACGGTTCGGGGAAAGGTTTCCTGCAACCGCAGATGCCGTTTCGTGAATTGGAATAAAATAACAGGATAAATCGCAGGAGGATATAGAAATGAAAGCAAATGGACATGTGTTTAAATATGGAGACAATGTAGATACAGACGTTATCATCCCGGCAAGATACTTAAACTCTCCGGATGGCAACGAGCTGGCAAAACATTGTATGGAAGATATTGATAAAGAGTTTGTAAATAAAGTACAGAAGGGTGATATCATCGTAGCAAATAAGAACTTTGGCTGCGGTTCTTCCCGCGAGCATGCGCCACTGGCAATCAAGTGTGCAGGTGTAAGCTGTGTTATTGCTGAGACGTTTGCACGTATTTTCTACCGCAACTCTATTAATATCGGTCTGCCGATCATCGAGTGCCCGGAGGCTGCAAAAGCAATCGCGGCTGGTGATGAGGTAGAGGTTGATTTTGACAGCGGTGTGATTACCGATAAAACCACCGGCCAGAGCTTCCAGGGGCAGGCGTTCCCGGAGTTCATGCAGAAGATCATCACAGCCGGTGGACTGGTAAACTATATCAACCAGAAATAAGAGGAGTGCACTAAATTTGTCTCCAGAAAGGATTTAGCTTATGACAAAAACAAACGTAATGCGTCTTTTAGACGCGGCTGGAATCGATTATGAAGCAGGCGAGTATGAAGTAGATGAGGACGACTTATCCGGCAGCCATGCGGCGGATATGATGGGGATGGACCATGACACGATGTTCAAAACGCTCGTTTTAAAGGGCGATAAGAACGGCTATCTGGTCTGCTGTATCCCGGTCGATGAGGAGCTGGACCTGAAAAAGGTGGCAAAGGCTTCCAAGGACAAGAAAGTGGAGATGATCCATATGAAGGAACTTCTTCCGCTGACCGGCTATATGCGAGGTGGTTGTTCCCCGATCGGCATGAAAAAGAAGTTCCCTACTTATATAGAAGAAACAGCGCAGATTTTCGACAAAATCAGCATCAGCGCGGGTCAGAGAGGTGTTCAGGTCATTCTGAATCCGGAGGAACTTGCAAAATATGTGGATGCACAGTTTGTAGCGCTGATCTAGAGTGGTAAAGAGTTTGGGTGGCAGTGATCGGACACCGGACAGTGGATTATATGTGTTGGTTTCACATAATCGGAGTTTGTCTGACACCTTTACAGATACCATGATTGTTCTATTACAGTTGACATAAAAAACAGGCGACTCGAATCGCCTGTTTTTTGACGGGCAGAATTTAACAGAATTGTAAAAAAATGAAAATTTTATACCAGCCAAAGTTTATAAAAATTGGGAAGAAAAAGCAAAAAAGTTTATAAAATGCTCACATAAATATTAAGGAAAAGTTAAATGAGAATGTGATTTGTCACAAAAATGTAAAAAAGACGTTGACTTTGAAGCCGGAAACCACATATAATGTCTCCCGTCACTTGAAGGAAGCGGCACAGGCAGAGAGGATCTGTCGTAACTGTTCACAGGTAGGAATTTTCTGAACTGAAAATTCCGTACGATACAGTTCTGGCAGCAGATTTTGCCGATTTGGAATGCGCAGCATCGGCAAAATCCCGTTGCTGGGCACACGTGTGTGAACAGTAACGATCTGTCCTTAGCTGTCAGAAAAAATCAGACAGCCAAAGAAGATGCCGCAGATGTTAAATGGCAGTCAGACCGGTTTTGGGAGGACTGCACTGATAGAAAGAGGAGAGTGTATGCCAAGCATTGACACATTTCTTCAGACTGCTTATCAGTTTATAAAGGCATTATTTGTCCGTGTGACAAAAAGGATGTACCGGACCGCAGCCGTATTGATGACGGGGGCAGCGGTTGTGACGGTGATAGCATTTAATTCGGTCAGTTTTGGCGGCGTTGGCAAAAATGCAGCCTCGGCACACCGGGAATATCCGGATGATGTGGAACTGACAGAAATGCTGCAGTCAGAAGAAACGACAGAGACAGAGAGCTTATCAGAATTTACGATTCTCGCCTCCAACGAGGAAAGTCAGCATCTACTTGGACAGAGACTGGAGCAGGGGATTCAGGATGAACTTGCGAAGGAAGCTCTGGAAGTAGAGGTAATCGAACGAGAAGTACGAATGCAGACCCAGCAGGCGGCGCAGGAAGCAGAAGAACGGGAGCGCCGGGAACGCGCAGTCATCTCTTACAGCGATGAAGATTACAGTGTTCTGCAGAAAATTGTGCAGGCGGAGGCGGGTGTGTGCGACGACAGGGGAAAGATACTGGTTGCAAATGTAATCATCAACCGGGTGAAAAACAAGAAATTCCCGAACAGCGTTAAAGCCGTTGTGTACGAACCATCCCAGTTCTCACCGGTACTGGATGGAACGATCAACAGCTGTAAGGTAACGCAGCAGACAATTGACTGCGTCAACCGTGCACTGGAAGGCGAGGATTACTCGGGCGGCGCCCTGTACTTCATGAACCGCGGAATCTCTGCTTCCTCCAATGTACGCTGGTTCGATGGCAAGCTGACCTATGTCATGCAGCATGGTGGACATGAATTTTACAAATAAAGAGTGAAACACGTTACTGTTCACGGGTAGGCACTTTTGGAACCGAAAGTGCCGTAAGAAAACGTGGTGGCAGCAGAAATTTGCCGTATTTAAATGCGAAGCCACGGCAAATTCCGTTGCTGGGCACGTATGCGTGAACAGTAACTGAAACGCAGAAAAGAAAGATGGCTGGAGAAAAGTTGTCTTTCTTTTTTGCGTAAAATGTATTAGAATGGTCGTAAGCAATGAAAACGTAGTTTTTTCAAGCTGGTGTGCTGCGGAGTAATGCACCGCGGACTACAATAAGGAGAACGAACCATATGAACCATATCATACTATTTGACCTCGACGGAACCCTTACAGATCCGAAGGAAGGCATCACAAAGTCTGTCCAGCATGCGCTGCAGGCGTACGGGATCGATGAGCCGGATCTGGATAAACTGTGTCCGTTCATCGGACCGCCGCTGTCGGACAGTTTTAAAGAATATTACGGATTCAGCGAAGCGCAGGCGCGCGAAGCGATCGGCTATTTCCACGAATATTTTACGAAACAGGGAATGTTTGAAAATAAAGTTTATCCGGGAATTCGGGAGATGCTGACACGTTTAAAGGATGCCGGTCTTACGCTGGCGGTGGCAACTTCAAAGCCGGAACCGTTTGCTATTCAGATTCTGGAGCATTTTGATCTGCTTTCCTACTTTACCCTGGTTGGCGGGGCGGATATGGAGGAGATCCGGGTTCGCAAAGGCGATGTGATTGCCTACACGCTGGACCGTCTGGGAACAACACCGGAGGAATCGAAGGTTATCATGGTGGGCGACCGGAAACACGATATTATCGGGGCGCATGAAAATCAGCTCCCATGTGCGGCAGTGCTGTATGGATATGGTTCCCGGGAAGAATTTACGGAAAATGGGGCAGACTACCAGATTGAGACGGTGGAAGAGCTGGGAGATTTCCTGATGAAGTGGGGAGAAGTATAAAAGACAAAAAAGAGCTTCTTAAAAGAGATAGAGAGATGGATAACCTGAACAGTAACAACCTGACCGCATTATCAGAAAATGGAACTTGAAAAAACATCCGACTTGCGGTATAATAGCCGTATCAAAAGAGAATATTTGTAATTCCTGGGATGCTCGACAACTCTTGCTTTTTTTGAACCTACATTTTGACTAACGGGATTCCGATATTTTTAGATGGATGTCAGGCCTCCTCTCGAGTGGAAGACAGAAATCTAAGTGAGGTTGCCCACCTAGCAGCGCTAGGCGTCAATATGGTAAGAGCCGGCATTTTGGGGTTACAAAGGATAAAAGCAGCGAGCAATCGCTGCTTTCTCTGTAAAAGAAAGTGTGTAAAGAAAATGTAACATTTTCCAGAAGCACATTGTAAAATCAGAAAAGAGGAACGGATAAGAACATAAGTATGGAAAAAAGAGATTTCAAAGAATACATTTATATGGGGATGACGGCAGTTTCGGTGATTGCGGTCTGCATACTGCTCTGGTTCAGCATCCAACACTGGGATGTGGTGTCGGCGGGCACCCGCAAGGTTGTGAAAATCCTCGCGCCGATTCTCTGCGGTGCGGTGCTGACGTATCTGACCGCCCCGGCATATAACTGGGTAGCAGGGATCGTGGAAAAGACCCTTGGCTCTGTCACTAAGAATTCCAAATACGTTCGTGGTGCAGCCCGGATGCTTGCGACGGCAGCCTGTCTGGGGCTGGTTATTGTGCTTGTGGTAGGGATGTTCCAGCTTATGATCCCGCAGCTGATCGAGAGTTTGATCGGCATTCAGGATTCATTTCCGCTGTATGTGCAGAATGTGTATGAATGGATTCAGCGTATTTTGAAAAATAATCCGGAGATCGAAAATATGGTTCTGAGCAGTTTTGAAAATAATCTGGCAGTTTTTCAGAACTGGGCGGAGAAATCGTTTACCAACATTGATATGCACCGGATTGGACAGATCGTGACAGGCCTTTCCAGCAGCGTGCTGGGTGTCCTGGAATTTATCAAAAACTGGCTGATCGGTCTGATCGTCATGGTGTATCTGCTAAATATCAAAGATACACTGGCAGCACAGGGAAAGAAGATTGTTTATGGTTGCCTGAATCTAAGACAGGCGAATCTGGTAATCGAGGAGCTCCGGTTTATCAATCAGATGTTCGGCGGCTTCATCATCGGCAAGCTGGTGGATTCCCTCATTATCGGTATTATCTGTTTCATCGGTGTGACGATCTTAAATATGCCGTTCCCGATGCTTTTGAGCGTCATTATCGGTGTGACGAATGTGATACCTTTTTTTGGACCGTTCATCGGTGCGATACCTGCAGCGTTCCTGGTATTCTTAGTCAGTCCGCTCCAGTGTGTGTATTTCCTCATCTGGATTCTGCTTCTGCAGCAGTTTGACGGCAATATTCTGGGACCGAAGATCCTGGGCAATTCGACAGGACTTTCGAGTTTCTGGGTACTGTTTTCGATTCTCTTCTTTGGCGGACTCTTTGGTTTCGTCGGCATGATTATCGCAGTACCGGCATTTGCGGTTATTTATGACTTGATCTCCCGCGCGGTGCACCGGTCGCTGCGGCTTCGGAAATTGCCGATGGAGACAGACGAATACCGGAAGTTAGACCACATTGATGAGAAAACAGGAACGTTTATGGAGTTAAATAAAAAGTGACTGTGAATGAGAAAGGACAGTTAAAAAATAAAGGCGGCTGGAGAAATATGGAAAAGAAAACAGGCAGATCGCGAAAGGCAGTACAGTCTCTGAAACCTAAAAAGCTGGTTTACTGGGCAGTGGCGATTCCGGCTTTTCTGGCACTCCTGCTCTTTGCAATTGTATTTTTGGATCACTCGGATAATGATATTTCACGCGCCATGGCATCGAAAGCTATGGCGTTATCATTTGCAGACCGGGACGACATCGTTGCGTCGCAGGGAGAACACGGAAGCCATTTTGGAACGCCGGATCAGGATGAATGGTATGCCAAATATATTGACTATATGATTGAGGAAGGCTATCTGGAGCCGGGAGACGAGAAGATAAGTAAAAGCTACGCGATGGGCGCACTGACCTATGGCGAAGCGGCATATGCGGCAGATCGCGTTTCAAAAGGGCTTTCGAGCGCCCTGAATGTATCTAAAAATAAATATAAAAAGGCAATGCCGAAGGAAGAATGGTGGCGGTTTTATGAGTCATTCTTAAAAAAGGCAGATTCGGAAAACGCGGTCAAAAAACAGAAGCTGGTGCTTTATGGAACACCGAAAAATGTGAAGGAAGCAGCGGCATGGACGGCATATACGGATCAGGGAACGATGAATTTTGAGGGCGTGTCGCTGGATGCCTGCATCGATCGGAAGATCGAGGTCTATGAGCGTGATGGTTCGATCATCACGCTGTGCGGCGTACAGTCTGAAAAAGTTACATATAAGAATGTCTGGATCGTTCCGGGAGAATCGGGTGGGATGGATGTGTATATTGGCACGATCGTCCGGACATTTCCAGAGGAAGAAAAGCTCAAGGATCGTACCGATGGCGTGCTGGCGGATGTCGAGCTGGATAAGGGCAAGATCCGCAAGCTGTCGCTCAAGGAAGATATGATCGAAGGAAAGGTACTTTCGGTCAAGGATGATACGATCGAGATTGACGGGTACGGAACGCTGAAACTGGACGATGATTTTAAAGTATATAAAACATATGGAGTCGTCAAGGAGCAGAAAAAGCGGGATGTGCTGGTCGGCTATGATCTGGGAAAATTTGTCGTGGCTGGCAAAAAGGTTTGCGCAGCACTCTTAAATCATGATTTTTCAGCGACGAACATCCGCGTGCTGATCATGAATGATGATTATTCCTCCTTGTTTCACACGAAGGTGGTACTCCAGTCGGACAGCACGATGCATGTGACCTGGGGCGAATCAGAGGAGACTTTGAGCCCGGGAACGAAATTGTCCGTGAGTCCTGGCGATGACCGTCTGAAAGAAGGGCGCATGACGATCACGCTGGAAGACCCGCAGAAGGAGATCCGCATCCTGAGTACCAAGCGGGCGCAGGGAACGCCGTCGTATTTCGGCAGCTTCGAGTTGAGTGAGGAGTCGGATGGGCTGCTTCTGATCAATGAGCTGGACGTCGAAGATTACCTGACACGCGTAGTGCCGAGCGAGATGCCATCTAATTATGAGCTGGAGGCGCTCAAGGCGCAGGCAGTTTGCGCACGGACGTATGCCTACCGGCAGATCAAGGCGAATGCATACAGCCGTTACGGCGCACACGTTGATGACAGCACGAACTATCAGGTGTACAATAATACAGAGAGCAGTGAGCGGACGAATCTGGCAGTCAAGGAGACGGACGGGAAGATTGTATATTACAACGATACCCCGGCGGAAACGTATTATTTTTCAACTTCCTGCGGATATTCTACCGATGGAACGATCTGGGGCGCCAGCAAAGACGAGGTTCCGTATCTGAAAGGGATCGGTTTGACGGAAAAGAAGAAGATTCCGGATTTGACGGACAACGACACATTTCTCAAGTTTATCCAGGGACAGGGTGAGCAGAATTATGATTCCTCGTTCCCGATGTACCGCTGGAAAACAACGATCACGAATAAGAAGCTGCAGCAGAAGGTAGATACCATCGGCGAGATTCAGGGTATTTTTGTGACTTCCCGCGGTACGGGTGGCATCGCCCAGACGGTGCAGATCGTCGGAAGCGAGGGAACCAAGACACTGAAAGGTCAGAGTCAGATCCGGAGTGTCCTCGGCTCGGAATCACTCGTTTATAAGAAAAATGACGGAACCGAACTGACAGGATGGAGTACGCTACCGAGTGCCTTTTTCTCGGTGGATGAAACTGCCAGGGATGAGGAAAAAGACATCCGCACATTTACCATCTGGGGCGGCGGCTACGGTCACGGAGTCGGCATGAGCCAGAACGGCGCACAGGAGATGGCGCGCGAAGGCAAGAATTATGAAGAGATTCTGATGTTCTTTTATGATGGGGTTGAAATTCGGGATTGTGAGGAAGATTAGATTTAGAAGATGGCTGCGCTGAAAGGGCACGGTCAGGATTCCTCCCCAAATGATAAGAGTGTGTGATTGGGGTAAATTAGAAAAAATTCAGGTATTATGTATTATTAAGTAGAAAAGAGACGCATTCGTAAAATGAAAGAAGCGTCTCTTTTTCTGTTGCTTGTATGGATTTCAAGGATGAAGCAGTTATACTGTGTGACGGACTATTTGCGGTACAAATATTTTGGAAGTCCGTTTTCCATAATATGGGAAACGTCCCCTTGGATCAGCGGCTGCGAGTAAGCCAGGAAATCATCGCTGACATCGGTACCGTTTTTCGTGATCCACTCAGCAGGTACTTTCTTTTCCTGATTGCAGATCAGATTGACATCCTTGAGAACTGGATGAATTTTATATACAGTGTTACGATGTTTTACGCATGAAGCGGATGCTGCGCCTAAGTCTGCAGCGTTTGAAACGGCAGCAGCTGCATGAACAGGTTCAGAAGCAGCTGTATCAGTCTCACGCTCAAATGCCACCATCTGCCCAGTATGGCCGTCCAGAGCTGCCTGGACACCGAAACGGCCTGCCATCTCGGCCTCATTCAGATCAGTAGCGGAAACGGTGAGACCGGAGCAGCGCTGGTTGACGTTGAGCTCGACCGAGCGCACCTTGACGCCGAACTGGTTGCGGACATAATTTTCCAGAATTTTTCCGCATCCGGCTAACATTTTGTGACCGAAGGTGTCGACCTGGGCTTCGGTTGAATATTCGCAGATAAAACGACCGCCGTGGTCGCGGATGCCCTCGGAGACGCAGACGATGACATTCGCTGTCTTTTCAAACGCTTTCTTTAAGTCGTCATTAAATTGTGCCAGCTCAAATGGAGCTTCCGGCAGATAGATTAAGAGCGGATTGTCACCGGCTTCCTTGCGTGCTAAGGCAGAGGCAGCCGTCAGCCATCCGGCATGGCGTCCCATGATCTCAACGATGGTGACCGATTTCTGCTGATAGACAGAGGCGTCCAGCGCAATTTCACGGACGGATGCAGCGACATAGCGGGCAGCGCTGCCGTATCCCGGCGTGTGATCGGTCAGGACGAGATCGTTGTCGATCGTCTTGGGAATGCCGATAAAGCGGATCGGGCTTTTGATCTGCGCCGCATAGCGGGAAAGCTTGCTGACGGTGTCCATCGAGTCGTTGCCGCCGATGTAAAAGAAATAGCCGATGTCCAGCCGCTCCAGTTTTTCAAAGAGGACGCGGTAGAAGCTGTCGGAGAGGTTCTCAGGGAGTTTAAAACGGCAGGAACCCAGATACGCCGCCGGAGTCAGGCGAAGAAGTTCCAGATCGTCATCGGAGAGTGTTTCTGAAAGGTTCATATAAGAATCCGCGAGAAAGCCCTCGATTCCATTGATCATACCGTAGACGCAGCCAACCGCATCGCTGTGGCGCGCACCTTCGCAGATAACACCGTAAAGGCTCCCGTTGATAACCGCGGTCGGTCCGCCGGACTGTCCGACTAAGATGTTTTTCTTGTTCATAAGGTAAATCTCCTTTTTGTGAGGTAAGTACAAGGTTTATGATATAAAAAGTTTCAAATCAATATAAAAATGTACATAAAATGATTTGCTGGAGTTGTATTTTTCATAGAGGTAAAAATAAATTAAAAAGTACAACTCAAAACGTATCTATTGTAACGGAAAGAGAGGAAGAAAGCAAGGGAAAAAGGTATGTATGATAAATAATATGAAAACCGGATACTCGGAAGCAGATAAAAGGCGTATAAAAATTTGGAGATTGATGTATAGAATAACAGAAACGGGTCATACTGTTAGTATCACAAAAGAGAAATTTTTGAATACTTATCCTCCCCTTTTTAATACCCTGTTCGTTGGCTTTGTGCAGCGGACGGGGTGTTTTTTTGTTTCATAGGAAATTACCGAAAAGCCTTTTTTAACAGGAAAACCGCGAATTTTAACCCAGATTAGCGGGCAGAGAAATGGAAGCTGCCGCTCAATCATCTATTTTTGGTAATGATTTTGCAACAGCCTCTTTGTTCTTGTGATTAAAAGTATTTCCGATTCCCCCACAAATTTGCCTTTTTCAGATCCAGATATTCATTGTAGGCTTTTTCCAGGATCTGTTTTTCGTTGGAAAATTTCAGAAGGTGGTAGGCTTCGTAAAATTTGTAGTAGCCGGAATCGACGAAGTATTCTTCGCGCTGCGGCTTGCTGTAGTAGCTGTCCGCCATCATCAGATACCAGTGCACGGTCTTTTCGATGGTATCCTGAGGGGTGTTGAAGGTGTACTGGCTTTTGCCAATGTACTTGATGATGGAGGCGGCGACGCCAGTCTCCTCATGAACCTCCCGGAGGGCGGTCTGCTTGAAGTCTTCGCCCGGTTCTACGGTTCCTTTGGGAAGAACCCAGCCTTCGTATTTGTTCCGGTAGTTTTTGTAAAGAACGAGTAATTTTCCCCGAAATATAACCACACCGCCGCAGCTCGTTGCTTCGATCATCTGCAATCCCTCCTGTCCTGGTGTGTGCATGGAAGTTGATTCGTGGCGTATATCCGTGTGCCGGGAACCAGCTTTATGCATATGATTTAAACTGGTTTTAGTATACCGCGTTTTGCATGATTATGCAAGATTGGAAAGTCACATAAGGCATCATGAGAAAATCCTGTTACAGTTTGCACAATGTGTGAACTGTAAAAAATCATAAGAAAGATATAAGAAACAGAAGAAAGAAAATCTGGTATGATGAAGATGGAAATGGCTCATATTACAAAAGAATGCAGGCATATGTGCAGCGGAACCTAAAAATACACAGAATTTGGATGATAGAATTACGAAAAAAAGACAGGAGGCAGGAAAATGGCACAGACAGAACAGAAGAATCAGAATGTAAAAAAACAGTTTGAGGAGCTGCAGTCTCTTTTGGAGCGGGCGATGGCGCTTCAGACGTCGATGGTTTTGTTTGAGTGGGATGATGAGACGCTGGCGCCGAAGGGTGCAGCGGAGCATACCGCGCGGGTGATAGGTTCACTTTCGGAGCAGTATCAGGAGATTCTGGCGTCAATGCGTTTTAAGGAGCTGCTGGATGTCTGCCAGAAGGCAGAAAAAGAGAATGCGGGCGTATTTGATGAGGTGCAGTCGGCAATTCTCCGGGAAGCAGCCGAGGAGCAGGAGCGGCTTTCCTGCATTCCGCCGGAGGAATACCGTGCGTATGCAGAACTTACGGCGCGTGCGACGGGAATCTGGACGCGTGCGCGAGAGAAAAATGATTTTGCTTCATTTGCCCCTGTTTTGAAGGAGATTATTTCCTATCAGAAGAAATTTGCGGCGTACCGGGCAAAGCCGGGACAGAAGCTTTACGATGTGATGCTGGATACCTACGAAAAAGGTTTTAATATGGAGATGTTAGATCCATTTTTTGAGCTGATGAAAGGGAAAATCGTGCCGCTTTTGAAAGAATCGGCAGATCGCTCGAAGACGGTTCCGGACGCCTTTTTATCCGCAGATTATCCGGAGGCGGCGCAGGCAGAGGCGGCGCGTTTCCTAGCAGAGTATGAGGGCTTTGATTTTGACCGGGGAGTACTGGCACTCAGCGCCCATCCGTTTACGACGAATCTGCACAATCATGATGTACGGATCACGACGCATTATCAGAAACGGATTGATTCTTCGATTTTTTCCGTGCTGCATGAGACGGGACATGCTATCTATGAATTTGGCATCCGGGATGACCTGACACAGACGCTGGTGGGGCAGGGAACTTCGATGGGAATGCATGAATGCCAGTCCCGTTTCTTTGAAAATATCGTGGGGCGCAGCCATGCATTCTGGAAACCGATTTATGGAAAAGTGGCGCAGATGTTTGGAAGCCCGCTGACGGAGACGAGTCTGGAGGATTTTCTGGCGGCGGTTAATAGAACCGTTCGGGGGCTGATCCGGACGGAAGCGGATGAGCTTTCTTATCCGCTGCATGTGCTGGTGCGATATGAAATTGAGAAAATGCTGATTGAGGAGGATCTGGAGGTGGAGAAACTGCCGCAGATCTGGAATGATAAGTATGAAGAATACCTGGGAGTACGCCCGTCCACGGATCGGGAGGGCGTACTGCAGGATATTCACTGGTCACAGGGATCGATCGGCTATTTTCCGTCCTATGCATTAGGAAATGCCTTTGGCGCGCAGATTTATCACCAGATGAAGAAGGAATTGCCGGTAGAAAAACTACTGGAGGCTGGAAACCTGGGAGAAATCCGCGAATATCTGCGGAAAAATATTCACCAGTATGGCAAATTGAAGGACAGCCGTCAGATCCTGCGCGATATGACGGGGGAAGATTTTAATCCGTCATATTATGTGGCATATCTGGAAGAGAAGTATGGACGGCCGGAAAAAGAGCAGTAAGGCGGTCGATCTGTTCTTTCTTGAATTCCAGAGAGGAATGAAAATAGTATTCAAGCGTGACTTTCAAATCGGAGTGTCCCAGAATTTCGCTGAGCGTTTTGGGATCCATGCCATTTGTGATACAGCGGGTGGCAAACGTGTGCCGGATTGCATGAAAATTCAGATAGCGCAGTCCGGCTTGTGATAGAATGCGCTGGTAGTGATTCTGGAAGGTTCGCGGATCCATCGGGGAGCTGGCAGATTGTGACAGCAGAAAATAATCCGGGTGTTCCGGATGAGAATATGGCTGTAGGATCGGCAGAAGGAAAGCGGGCAGGGGAACCAAACGGTTGGAGGAGATGCTTTTGGGACCGGATAAAATGAGTTCTGATTTATGGGTTGTGTCAAGGCGCGTCAGGCGCTGTACCGTGTGTCGGACATGGAGATAGCGATCGGAAAAATGAATATTTTCCCAACGCAGGGCGCAGAGTTCTCCAACCCGCAGCCCTGTATAGAGTCCCAGATAGATGACGGCTTCGGAGATTCCTGTATGGGCAGTTAGATAGTGTTCGAGCTGTTCCTGTTCCTGAAGGGTAAAAACAGGTACTTCAGGGCGCTTTTTTGGAAGACGGGGCGGGAGATAGAGAATGCCGTTTGTCTGCCCGGTTTCATAGGAAAGACGCAGAATGGAGTTGACGAGCAGAAGAATACAGCGGATAGTTCCGTTCCCAAGCGGATGCAGGGAATCCGGGGATAAAAGGGAATTGCGGAATGTCTGAAGCATAGGCAGATCGACCTCTGAAAGCTGGATGGCTCTAAAATAAGGGGAGATATAACGGTCTGCCAGATGCCGGTATTTCACATAGGTAGACAGGGCTCGCGCCTGTTTCTGCTTTTCCAGCCAGATGGAAAGAAGATCGTTAAAGTACATTGTTTCGTTTTTCATGATGAAACCTCCTGTATAAAAAATAGTTGTCGTGGACAATCGTTATTTTACAGGTAGATATGCAGAAGAAATATGTGACTGCTTATGGCGGATGGTTTTGAAAAGAGATGTGTTTATATGATGACTGACGAAAATATTACAGCAAATGCTGACAAGAAGATTCTTTTTTGGTATAATGAGACAGAATATGTACATGACTGAGAAGAAAGTCTATATCGAAGGTGCCGGTCAGGCGCTATTTAGGGATAAACGACATATTTTATAGAAGATTCTATTTTGAAGAATCAATAGATTTATCATATTCTTGAGATAGAGATACGAAGGCGGGAGTGTCTGAGGCGGTATGATGGCAGCGGCTCGCCTGGTTGGAAAAAGGAGGAATAATTGTATGTGTGGTATCGTAGGATATACAGGAGACCAGCAGGCGGCTCCGATCTTATTAGCGGGTCTGGAGAAGCTTGAATATCGTGGATACGATTCAGCAGGTCTGGCAGTCAGAGACGGAGAACGTGTACCGGAGGTTGTAAAGGCGAAGGGACGTCTGCGCGCGCTGGCAGAGAAAACAGACAATGGACGCGCAATGCGGGGCAACTGCGGTATCGGTCATACCCGCTGGGCGACACACGGGGAGCCGTCTGAGAACAATGCACATCCGCACTGCACGGATGACCGCAGCGTGGTAGCGGTTCACAATGGTATTATCGAAAACTATCAGGAAATTCGCGAAAAACTGATTAAAAATGGATATACGTTTTATTCAGATACTGATACAGAGGTGGCTGTAAAGCTGATCGATCATTATTATAAGAAATACAACGAGGGACCGCTCGATGCGATGGCGCGTGCGATGATGCGTATCCGTGGCACGTATGCACTGGCGGTTATGTTTAAGGATTATCCGGAGGAGATCTTTGTAGCCCGTCAGGATAACCCGATGATCATCGGAGTAGGCGAGGGTGAATCCTTTATCGCGTCGGATGTTCCGCCCCTGCTTCCATATACCCGCAAGGTATACTATATCGGCAATCAGGAATTGGGACGCTTACATAAGGGAGAGGTTACTTTCTATAATATTGATCAGGAAGAGATTCAGAAAGAACTTGTGACGATTGAGTGGGATGCAGAAGCTGCTGAAAAGGGAGGTTATGAGCATTTCATGATTAAGGAGATCCATGAACAGCCGCGTGCGGTTCGGGATACATTAAATTCAGTCATTCGCGATGGTCATATTGACCTGACCGAGGCGGGACTTTCCGATGATGTCATTCGTTCGTTAAAGCGTATTTATATCGTAGCGTGTGGTTCTGCTTACCATGCAGGCGTGGCAGCGCAGTATGTGATCGAAGATCTGGCGCGTATTCCGGTCCGCGTCGAGCTGGCTTCCGAGTTCCGTTACCGGAACCCGATTCTGGAAGAGAACAGTCTGGTTATCATCATCAGCCAGTCGGGCGAGACAGCCGACAGCCTGGCAGCCCTGCGTCTGGCAAAGAGCCAGGGCGTTCCTACGATGGCGATTGTCAATGTAGTAGGTTCCACGATTGCGCGTGAGGCAGATCATATTTTCTACACATTGGCAGGTCCGGAGATTGCGGTG
Organism: Clostridium sp. AF12-41; assembly: GCF_003461685.1. Classification (NCBI taxonomy): domain Bacteria; kingdom Bacillati; phylum Bacillota; class Clostridia; order Eubacteriales; family Clostridiaceae; genus Clostridium; species Clostridium sp. AF12-41. The sequence continues at coordinate 307,405 of NZ_QTXO01000004.1, forward strand.
GCGACCACCAAGGCATATAGCACACAGCTGGTTGCCGGATATCTTCTGGGCGTGCAGTTTGCCCATGTGCGCGGTACGATCACAGAAGAAAAATATGAAGAACTCCTTGCAGCCCTGCAGGAACTGCCGGATCAGATCGCGAAGCTGCTCGAAGATGACAAAGAACGCATCCAGTGGTTCGCAGCGAAATATGCCAATGCAAAAGACGTGTTCTTCATCGGCCGCGGCATCGACTACGCAGTCAGCATGGAAGGTAGCCTGAAATTAAAAGAGATCAGCTACATCCATTCCGAAGCGTATGCAGCCGGAGAATTAAAACACGGAACCATCAGCCTGATTGAGGATGGTATCCTCGTAGTCAGCATCCTGACCCAGGAAGCCCTGTATGAGAAGATGATCAGCAACATGGTAGAAGTAAAATGCCGCGGCGCCTACCTCATGGGACTCACAACTGCAGGCAACTACAATATTGAAGACACCGTCGATTTCGCAGTCTATATACCGAAGACTGACGAGCACTTCACACCGAGCTTAGCGGTTGTGCCGCTGCAGCTGCTGGGATATTATGTAAGTGTATCGAAGGGACTGGATGTAGATAAGCCTAGAAACCTGGCGAAGAGTGTTACGGTAGAGTAATAGAGCTTTTTATGGTGTTGTTATAGATCTAGAAAAAGTAATATAAATGGAAAGAAAAGACAAGGTTTGCAAAAAGGCATAAAATGTCAGACGCAGACCTTGTTTTTTGCTTGAAACTAAACAGAAAAAGAGAGTCCTCCGTGTGATTTTGCAATCACGCGGAGGACTCTCTTTTTCGTCTCGTATGCGATTTTTTATCGTCTTTATTTTTTCTCCACCCCATGCTCACTCATCAAAGATTTCATCACATAAGCATAAATCTCTTGGCTTCGATCCTTCCAGTGATTGCACATGATTTCCGCCTGCTCCTTATCCGGAACGGAGATATCGAGATTGACAAGAACGGCTTTTCCTTCCCGCACCTCGCAGTGAACGATGTAGTCCTGATTGGTCGATTTATAGAAATCGGAGATCAGTCCTACCTCGTTTCGCATGCGGAAGCGGTTCTGTTTCAGGTATTCATCCATGTCGCTGACGATGGCAGGAGAGATGTTTTTGCCGAAAAATTCCAGCGTTTCCTCGCCCTCCTTAGTGATCTCATAGCGGGAGCTGTTCCGCATCGTCTCCTTTTTTACCAGACCTGCATCCAGAAGCTCGTTCAAGGCCTGCTGGAGTGTGAAATACGTGGTGTACTCACGATCCAGGAAAAAATTGGAGAGCTGCGCGTTGGTCAGCGGAAAATTGACCTGGTGCAGCATATAGAGATTCATCAGTTTGTAAAGTGTCATCGGTTCAGCCAGCATGGAAAAACTCCTTTATTATTATTTCGTAACTGTGTAAATTTTGTGCGGTTCTTACGGTAAATGCGAGAATCGCTTGAATTGTTACGTTTATTTCTTAATGTGTTCCTTCACAGCCTTGGAAACAGCGTCAGCTACACGCGGATCAAATGCTGCCGGAAGAATGTTCTCGTCGCTCAATTCGCTGTCATCAACCAGAGCAGCAATTGCGTTGGCAGCAGCCAGTTTCATTTCTTCGGTGATAGCGGTTGCACGTCCTTCCAGAGCGCCGCGGAAGATGCCTGGGAAGATGAGAACGTTGTTGACCTGGTTCGGGAAATCGGAACGTCCGGTTCCTACGACTCTTGCACCAGCAGCTTTTGCCAGATCCGGCATGATCTCCGGAACCGGGTTTGCCATTGCGAAGAGAATGGAATCCTTATTCATGGAAGCAACCATCTCCTGGGAAACGATGCCCGGAGCAGACACGCCTACGAAGATGTCAGCGCCTTTTAATGCATCGGCAAGTGTGCCCGTCTTGTGCTCTAAGTTGGTAACTTCGACCATCTTTTCCTGCATCCAGTTAAGCCCTTCCATGCCCTTGCAGAGCATACCGGTCTTATCACACATGGTGATATGCGGGAATCCGTAGTTTAAGAGCAGTTTGGTGATGGCAACGCCTGCGCTTCCGGCGCCGTTGACAACAACTCGGCAGTCTTCCTTCTTCTTGCCGGTTACTTTCAGGGCGTTGATGATACCTGCCAGTACGACGATGGCGGTTCCGTGCTGATCATCGTGGAAAACCGGAATGTTTAACAGTTTCTTTAAACGTTCCTCGATCTCAAAGCAGCGCGGTGCGGAGATGTCCTCCAGGTTGATACCGCCGAATGCCGGGGCAATGCGGACAACTGTCTCGATGATCTCCTCGGTGTCCTGTGTGTCGAGGCAGATCGGGAATGCATTGATGCCGCCGAACTCTTTAAACAGAACGGCTTTTCCTTCCATAACCGGCATAGCTGCTAACGGTCCGATATTGCCAAGTCCCAGAACGGCGCTTCCGTCGGAGACAACGGCTACAGTGTTGGACTTGATGGTGTAGCGGTATGCAGCTTCCGGATCTTCTGCAATTACCTTACATGGTTCTGCAACGCCCGGTGTGTATGCCAGAGCCAGATCCTCTCTGGTTTTTACCTGTACTTTGGAGACGGTATCGAGCTTGCCGTTCCATTTTTCATGAAGTTCGAGTGCTTTTTCATTGATCGTCATGGTTTTTATCCTTTCGAATGCTTTCATTTTATTCTTACATTATAATAGCAATTTTGACATTTTAAATCAAGATGCATATTTTAGAATGCAGGAAGGGCAGTACCATGTTACTGTACACACACAGTACCACTTATTTATAATACTTATACCTATCATGTAGCATAGCATATAAATGAAGTCCGTAAATGTTATTTTTATGCATAAAACACATGAAAAATGCATAAAACACGTTTTTATACAAAAATTATTCATAAAAATGCAAAAAAAGTATTGCATAATTAGGATCAAGGAGGTATAATCTGGGTAATTTCACGTGAGGCATATAAATCTGCCGGTCTTGTTTGACCGGGCAGACAAAGAAAAAAGCGTCACGCAGGCAAATGATTGGAGGAAATGAAAAATGGCTAAGAAATATAATAAAATTGTTCTTGCATATTCAGGCGGTCTGGACACATCGGTTTTAATCCCGTGGCTGAAAGAAAACTATGGCTGTGAGGTTATCGCAGTTTCCGCTGACGTAGGTCAGGGTGCGGAGCTGGATGGTCTGGAAGAGAAGGCATTAAAGACAGGTGCTTCCAAGCTGTACATCGAGGATCTGAAGAAAGAGTTCGTAGATGAGTACATCATCCCGACCATGAAGGCTGGCGCTACTTATGAGCATTACCTGTTAGGTACTTCCTTCGCTCGTCCGATTATCGCTAAGAGAATCGTTGAAATTGCGAAGAAAGAGGGCGCAGACGCTATCTGCCACGGCTGTACCGGTAAAGGAAACGATCAGGTTCGTTTCGAACTGGCTATCAAGGCATTTGCTCCGCAGATGGATGTTATCGCTCCGTGGCGTTTCTGGGAACTGAATTCCCGTGAAAAAGAGATCGAGTACGCAGAGGCTCACAACATTCCGTTAAAGATTACGAAAGAGACCAACTACTCCAAGGATAAGAACCTGTGGCATCTGTCCCATGAGGGTCTGGATCTGGAGGATCCGGCAAACGAGGCTCCGATCAACAAACCTGGATTCCTTGAGTTAGGCGTATCTCCGGAGAATGCACCGGATAAAGCTGCTTATGTAACCATCCACTTCGAGAAAGGTGTTCCGACCAGTGTAAACGGCGAGGAGATGGATGCAGAGAAGGTAATCGAGGTTCTGAACAAGGTAGGCGGTGAGAACGGCTGCGGACTTCTGGATATTGTAGAGAACCGTCTGGTTGGCATGAAGAGCCGTGGTGTATATGAGACTCCTGGCGGAGCTATCCTTTACAAGGCTCATGAGAAACTGGAAGAAATCACTCTGGACAAAGAGACACAGCACTACAAACAGCAGCTGGCTCTCAAGTTCGCTGAGTTAGTATACAATGGTCAGTGGTACACACCGCTGCGCAAAGCAATGAGCGCGTTTGTTGATTCCACACAGGAGACCGTAACCGGTGATGTAAAACTGAAACTTTACAAGGGCAACATCATTCCGGCATCTGTTACATCTCCATACACCCTGTATTCTGCAGGCATGGCTACATTTGATGAGGATGACTGCTACAACCAGGCAGATTCCGCTGGATTCATCAACCTGTTCGGACTTCCGATCAAGGTTCGCGCCCTGAACGACGAAGTTCTGGCAGCAAAGACCGGCGAGCATTTTCCGAGCGTAGAATAATTTAGGAAAATAATAAATAATCTGCAGGCGACAAGCCCGCAGCCGATGGTGACCATTGGTTTTCCGGTATCTGCCGGTTCCAATGGTCGCATTGGTTCTAAATCAGAGAATAAAAAGGAGTTTACACTTATGGCAAAGTTATGGGCAGGACGATTCGGAAAAGAGACAGATCTGGAGGTAAATGATTTTAACTCATCGATTTCCTTTGACTGTCGTCTTTATAAGGAAGATATCACAGGCTCCATGGCCCATGCGGCTATGCTGGGCAAGCAGGGCATCATTGCGAAGGAAGAATCAGACAAGATTATCGAAGGACTGAAAGGTATCTTAGCGGATATTGAGGCAGGTAAGATTCATTTCTCACAGGATTATGAGGATATTCATATGAATGTAGAGCAGATTCTGACCGAGCGCATCGGCGATGCCGGAAAACGTCTTCACACGGCGAGATCCAGAAATGATCAGGTTGCACTGGATATGCGTCTTTACGTGAAGAAAGAGATCGTGGCGATCAAAAAGGAAATTCTCGATTTCATGGAAGCACTCTGCGAGAGCGCAAAGAACAATCTGGAAACTGTTATGCCGGGTTATACACATCTGCAGCGTGCACAGCCAGTTACATTTGGACATTATATGATGGCATATGCCAATATGATGCGCCGTGATGTAATCCGTCTGGAAAACTGCTTAGAGGGCATGGATGATATGCCGCTCGGATCCGGCGCGCTGGCTTCCACGACTTATCCGATCGACCGTGATTTTGTACGCCAGCAGCTTGGATTTGCCAGAGTGACCAACAACTCCTTAGACGGTGTTTCCGACCGTGATTACTGCGTAGAGCTGACGGCAGCGTTATCCATTCTGATGATGCATCTGTCCCGTTTCTCTGAGGAGATTATTTCCTGGTGTTCCTGGGAGTTCAAGTTTGTAGAGCTGGATGACGCATTTTCAACCGGTTCCTCCATCATGCCGCAGAAGAAGAATCCGGATGTCTGCGAGCTGGTCCGCGGCAAGACCGGTCGCGTGTACGGCGATCTGTTTACCCTTCTTACCATGTTAAAGGGTATTCCGCTGGCATACAACAAGGATATGCAGGAAGACAAAGAGGCAGTCTTTGATGCGATTGACACCGTAAAACAGTGCCTGCGCGTGCTGACTCCAATGTTCTCCACGATGCAGATCCTGAAAGACAATATGAAGAAAGCGGCTCTGAAAGGCTTCATCAACGCAACGGACTGTGCAGATTACCTGACCAAGAAGGGAATGCCGTTCCGTGACGCATACAAGACCGTCGGACAGCTGGTAGCCCAGTGTGTACGCGAGGACAAGTCCTTAGCCGATCTGACACTGGAAGAGTACAAGACACATTCCGATGTCTTTGAAAATGATGTATATGAAGCGATTGATTTGAAGACCTGTGTACGTGGACGTAAGGTAATCGGCGGACCGGCTCCGGAAGAAGTAACCCGCCAGATTTCGGTGATTGAGAAGTTTGTGAGCGAACACAAGGTTCAGGAGTAGGACAGGAAACGGGGGACGAACAATGGCGAAACCGAAGATTTATATAGACGGAAAAGAAGGAACAACCGGGCTGCAGATTTACGATCGTCTGGCAAAAAGAGAGGACATCGAGCTGCTTCTGATCGATGAGGCAAAGCGCAAGGACACGGAAGAGCGAAGAAAGCTGATTCATGCGGCGGATATCGTATTCCTGTGCCTGCCGGATGCGGCAGCGGTTGAGGCAGTTGCACTGGCGGAAGGTTCTGGGGCGCGCATCATTGATGCATCTACCGCGCACCGGACAGCCAAAGGATGGGCGTACGGCATGGCAGAACTTTCAAAGGAGCACCGCGAGGCGATCAAAACGTCCAGCCGGGTGGCGAATCCAGGCTGCCATGCAACTGGATTTATCACTTCTGTTTATCCGCTGGTGGCGCAGGGAATCATCCCGAAGGATTATCCGATGACAGTCTTTTCCCTGACCGGCTATTCCGGCGGCGGCAAAAAGATGATTGCCGAGTATGAATCGCCGGAGAAGCCGCAGAGCTATTTCGCACCCCGTATTTATGGTCTGACGCTGAAACATAAGCATTTACCGGAGATGCAGAAGGTCTGCGGACTTGATTATCCGCCGGTCTTTAGTCCGATCGTGGATGACTACTATAAAGGAATGGCAGTCACGATCCAGCTTCAGAACCGCCTCTTAAACGGCGGGCCGACCGCGGAAGATATCTATGAGAAGCTGGCTGGCTGGTATGACGGACAGAAACTCATTAAGGTACATCCGTTTGGATATGACGGTATGATCGCGGCGGCAGATATGGCAGGCCGAGACAGTCTGGAGCTGATTGTCAATGGTCACGGGGAACAGACCATGGTGACGGCGCTCTTTGATAATCTTGGAAAGGGTGCTTCAGGCGCGGCCGTTCAGAACATGAACCTGATGCTTGGATTTGAGGAGACAACTGGACTGGCATTATAGAAAGGTGCTATAATAAAAGAATGGCAGATGGTTTTTTTAGATATTTTGGGGTTGAGAGATAAAACCATAAAATAGCTGCGGGGGACTATAGACGCGAAGTTATATAAAAATGTACTCTCGGAGTCTTTCTGCACTTGCTTTTGTGGCTGATTTTCCGCCAGCCGCACCCGAATTTCATCAACGTACGCACCGCGTACGCCTCAGAAATTTGGGCACAACTGACAAAAAAACATCTCACAAAATCAAGCACAGAAAGATTCCGAGAGTACATTAAAAATGACAGGAGGAATGTCATATGAAGATAATCGAAGGCGGCGTTTGTGCTGCAAAAGGATTTAAAGCGGGTGCGATGCGCTGCGGAATCCGCAAATCTCATACAAAAAAGGATCTGGCGATGATCCTTTCGGACTGTGTCTGCAACGCATCGGCGGTTTATACGACCAACCGCGTCAAGGCATCGCCGATTTTACTGACAAAGGAACATCTGGCCGACGGAAAGGCACAGGCGGTTATTGTCAATTCCGGAAATGCGAACGCGTGCGCTCCGTTTGGCATGGAGAATGCAAGAAGACAGGCAAAGGCAGGCGCTCGTGCGCTGGGCGTTTCGGAGGAAAATGTAATCGTAGCATCGACCGGCGTCATCGGTCAGACGCTTCCGGTTGAGGCGATCGAGGCTCATGCAGGCGAGATGGAGATGAAATATGACAACTCCCTGGTAGCTGCAGAAGCGATCATGACGACCGATACAAAAGTGAAGACGATCGCTGTTGAATTTGATATAGATGGAACAACCTGCCACATCGGCGGTATCTGCAAAGGTTCCGGCATGATCCACCCGAATATGGGAACGATGCTGTGCTTCATCACAACCGATTGTGCAGTCAGTAGCGAGATGATCCGCAAGGCGCTGTTATTCAATGTAAAACGTACCTTCAACCGTGTGACCGTTGACGGCGATACCTCCACCAACGATATGTGTACCGTTCTGGCAAATGGTATGGCTGGCAATGCGGAGATTACTGCAGAAGGTCCGGCATACGAGGCATTCTGCGAGGCATTGCAGGCAGTCATGCAGGATCTGGCTCGTAAGATTGCGGCAGACGGCGAGGGCGCAAGCAAGCTGATGACCTGTACCGTGAAGGGAGCGAAGGACGAGGAGACAGCCGAGGTACTGGCAAAATCCATCGCCGGTTCTTCCCTGACCAAAGCAGCAATGTTCGGTTCCGATGCGAACTGGGGACGCGTTCTCTGCGCGATGGGCTATTCCGGAGCTGAGTTTAACACGGAGAAAGTGTTAGTCGAGTTTGCTTCCAAAGAGGGCAGCATTGCGGTCTGTGAGGACGGCAGAGGACTTGATTTTGATGAAGATCTGGCAAAGAAAATCTTAAGCCAGGATGAAGTGGAGATCAATGTAACACTTCAGGAAGGCAGCGGAAGAGCTACCTGCTGGGGATGCGATTTGACCTATGATTATGTGAAGATTAATGGAGATTATCGGACGTGATGAAAACAGGATCAAAAATGAGCGCAGAAGTCCTGGTAGAGGCACTGCCTTATATTCAGGAATATGCAGGTAAAATTATCGTTGTAAAATACGGCGGAAACGCCATGATTAATGAAGATTTAAAGCAGGCGGTGATCGAGGATATCGTCCTTTTAAATCTGGTAGGAATCAAGGTCGTGCTGGTACACGGCGGCGGTCCGGAGATTTCGGAGATGCTCAAAAAAACCGGAAAAGAGTCTAAATTTGTCAAAGGTCTGCGCTACACAGACCGCGAGACGATGGATATTGTCCAGATGATTCTCTGCGGCAAGGTTAACAAAAACCTTGTTTCCCTGTTTGAGAAAGCAGGCGGACATGCCGTTGGTCTGGGCGGCATGGACGGCGGACTCTTCAAGGCGATCCAGTTAGTCGATCCGGATGGAACGGAATACGGCTATGTGGGAGATATTAAAGAAGTCAATGAGAAAGTCGTTCTCGATGTTTTAAATGAGGGCTTTATCCCGGTTGTTTCCTCCGTGGCAGCAGGCATGGACGAGGAGACAAACTATAACATCAATGCAGATACGGCAGCGGAGAAGCTGGCGGTGGCACTGAAAGCGAAAAAACTGATTCTTCTGACGGATGTATGCGGTCTGATGCGCGATCCGAAAGACGATTCGACATTGATTCCGAGACTGAAAGTTTCCGAGGTTCCGGCACTCATCAAAGAGGGCGTGATCTCCGGCGGCATGATTCCGAAGGTAGATTGCTGCGTTGAGGCAGTGCGCCAGGGTGTAGAACGTGCCAATATCCAGGATGGTCGTGTGCCGCACTCGATTCTGGTCGAGCTTTTGAGCGATGACGGTGTAGGAACCATGTTCTCGTAAACAAAGTTTGAAAGATGCATGGAGGATTTTTATGACATTTGAAGAAATCAAACAGGGCGAAGAAACTTATATTATGCACACATACGGACGTTTCCCGATTGCGCTGGATCACGGAAAAGGCGCGACGCTGTGGGATACGGACGGAAAGAAATACATTGATCTGACCTCTGGCATCGGTGTCAACAGTCTTGGCCATGACAACGAGGCGCTGACGACTGCGGTATCGGAGCAGGCACATAAGCTGATGCATGCCTGCAACCTGTATTACACCGAGCCTATGGTGCAGGCAGCAAAGAAGTTGGTCGATGCAGCCGGAATGGGAAAAATCTTTTTTGCAAACTCCGGTGCGGAGGCCAACGAGGGTATGATCAAGCTGGCAAGAAAGTATTCCTTTGACAAATACGGCGAGGGAAGAAATAAGATTATTACGCTGAAACAGTCTTTCCACGGACGTACCGTGACGACATTAAAGGCAACCGGACAGGACAAGTTTCATCAGTATTTCTTCCCATTTACGGAAGGATTTGATTATGCGGCAGCCAATGATATCGAAGACATGAAGTGCAAGATCGATGGTACGACCTGCGCTGTCATGATGGAGATGATTCAGGGCGAGGGCGGCGTCCTTCCGCTTGATAAGGAATTTGTACAGGCAACTGCCGAGATCTGCAAGGAGAAGGACATCCTGCTTCTGATTGACGAGGTTCAGACGGGCATCGGACGTACCGGAAGCCTGTTCTGCTATGAGCAGTACGGCGTTCAGCCGAACATCATCAGTATGGCAAAGGGGCTCGGCGGCGGTGTTCCGATCGGTGCTGTCATGGCGGATAAGAAATGCCAGGATGTACTGGGCGCCGGTACGCACGGTACAACCTTCGGCGGCAATCCGCTCTGCTGTGCGGCTGCCAATACCGTATTAGATATCGTAAATAAGCCGGAATTCCTGAAATCGGTTCAGGAAAAGGGCGAGTACCTGAAAAAGGAGATTTTAGCGATCGGTTCTCCGAAGGTAAAAACCGTTCGTGGCATGGGACTGATGTTAGGCATCGTAGTGGACAAAGACGAGAGAGCTGCGATGGTCAGTCAGTTGATGGAGAAAGGCGTCCTGGTCCTGACAGCCGGTACAGAGGCGATCCGTCTGCTTCCGCCGCTTGTCATCACGAAAGAGGAGATGGACGAGGCAATCGCTGCTATGAGGGAGGTATTTTAGACATGAAGCATTTATTAAAGCTGTTGGACTGCACACCGGAGGAGATTACCTCGATTCTGGATCTGGCAGATCAGTTAAAATATGAGCGGAAACATCACATTTCACATCGTCTTCTGGAGGGCAAATCCATCGGTCTGATTTTCCAGAAGTCATCCACCCGTACCAGAGTTTCGTTTGAGACAGGTATGTTCCAGCTCGGCGGACAGGCACTGTTCCTTTCCTCCCGCGACTTACAGATCGGACGCGGTGAGCCGGTACAGGATACCGCACGCGTACTCTCCCGTTATCTGGACGGCATCATGATCCGTACCTACGAGCAGAAAGAAGTGGAGGATCTGGCAAAATACGGTTCTATCCCGATCATCAACGGTCTGACTGATTTCTGCCATCCGTGCCAGGTACTGGCTGATCTGATGACGATCCGTGAGAAATACGGCGTACTGAAAGGGCTCAAGATGTGTTACATCGGCGACGGCAACAACATGGCGAACTCCCTGATCGTAGGCGGTCTGAAATCGGATATGCAGGTATCTATCGCAACTCCGGATAATTACCGTCCGGCGAAAGAAGTGCTGGATTTCGCAGCTGGCAATGACGCATTTACACTGGTAAATGATCCGATCAAGGCAGTGGAAAATGCAGACGTTGTCATCACAGATACATGGACTTCCATGGGTCAGGAAGAAGAGAAGAAGATCCGCCAGCAGGCATTCCAGGGATATCAGATCAATGACGAGCTGATGGCTGCGGCAAAACCGGGGGCGATGGTAATGCACTGTCTGCCGGCTTACCGTGGACAGGAGATTACCGAGAAGATCTTTGAAGAACATGCGTCAGAGATCTTTGAAGAGGCAGAAAACCGGTTGCATGCCCAGAAGGCGGTTATGGTTACGCTGATGAAATAGAAATATATAGAAATGCATAAAAATGGCAAGGTGACGCGCCAGAAGCCAAATGCCCTCCGTTGCGGTTTCGGAGCCGGTAACACTAGGCTTGCATAGATTTGTTAAAAGCAGAGTCCAAAATACAAACTCGCTTCGCTCAGACAGGTGTATTTTGAACTCTAACACAAATCTCTGCGAGCCAAGAGTTACCAAGACTCCTGCAAATGCAACGGAGGGCATTTGGCTTCTGGCGCTGTATGTTGTATGCTTTTTGGGGTGTTTAAAAAGTGGGAATGTATGTTATAATTGGCATAAATAGTACAATATAAAAAATTTAGCAGATTAAGAAAATTTTAGGAGGTATCAGTATGACAAAAGAGGAGATTTCAGCGCGTCAGCAGCAGGCGGCTCAGTTTCATGCAATGGGGTATAATTGTGCCCAGTCGGTGGCGTGTGCGTTTGCGGATAAGGTGGATTTGGACAAGGTGGCGCTGTTTAAGGTGACGGAGGGGCTTGGTCTTGGCATGGGCGGCATGAATGGTACCTGTGGGGCCATTTCGGCGGCGGCTGTGCTGGCGGGGCTGAAGGATAGTATCGGGGATCTGGAGTTGGCGAATTCGAAGGCGGTTTCTTATAAGGATGCCAGAGAGTGCATCGCGCGTTTCCTTGAGAAGAACCAGAGCGTGGTCTGTAGGGATTTGAAGGGTGTGGAAACGGGAAATGTGCTGCGTGCCTGTCCGGACTGCATCAGCGATGCGGTGGAGATTATCGGAGAAGTATTGTTCTAATATATCCTCGCAAATTGGCACGTTTGAAACTGTAAGTGCCGTACAGCAACGCGCGGGCAGCCGATTTTGTTACTGTTCACGCATACGTGCCCAGTAACGGAATTTGCCGTGGCTTCGCATTTAAATACGGCAAATTCCTGCTGCCACCACGTTTTCTTACGGCACTTTCGGTTCCAAAAGTGCCTACCTGTGAACAGTAACCCGATTTTGCCGATGATAAAGAAAAATTCGAAAATAGGGTTGACAACTTAAAAACATAGTGGTAAACTATGAAAAAATTAAATACGACACTACAAAGTCAATGAACAAAACGAGTACATACAGAGGTACATCACAGAGAGCCGGGCTTGGTGGAAACCGGTATGAAGGGCTGTATGGAATGGATTTGGGAGATGCGAGGTGAAAGAGTGATTCGAGTAGCTGCAGCCGTAGCTCTGCGTTAAAGGGGAGGGTATCGAGAGCATATCTGATTTCGCATTATCAATCACGTCTATGTTTTCCGTACCGTAGAATGAGTCAGACTGGATGGCAGATATTTTCCATTGTGTGAGAATATCTGCTTTTTATATATAAAGTTTGAAGGTCTGAGAACAGGGGTGGCACCACGATGTTTGTTTATTCGTCCCCGGCGCAGGAGTTTGTCTGCGCCGGGGATTTTATATTTCGTTGGGAATCAAAATCAGCAAGAGCCAGGATGGCGGAAAGGGAGAGTATTATGAAAAAAATGAATGGATTTGGAATGATGGCAAAAAGAGGCACAGCAGCAGCGATGGCAGCGGCAATGGCACTGACGATGGCAGGCTGTGGCGGCTCGAATGCGGCAGAGACGACAGCAGCGGCGGATTCTGAGGCGGCTTCTGAAAATGGAGATGCATCGGAGACAGCAGCCAGCGAGGCAAAGGGCGATATCAAGGTTGGAGTGATCCAGATGATTGATAACGGTGCATTTGCAGATATGCGCGATGGTTTCTCGGAGGAGCTGACTGAAAAATATACAGGTGGTAAAGTCGATATTGTTTACAAAAATGCACAGGGCGATGCGGCAGCGCTGAATACCATCTGCCAGGAGATGGCAGACAGCGGTGTTGACCTGATTGCAACGATTGCGACTCCGGCGACCCAGGCGATGGTAAACCTGGAGACGGATATTCCGGTATTCTTTATCGCTGTTTCCAATCCGGTCGGCGCGGGTGTCATTACCGATATGGAAAAGCCGGATAAGAATGCAACCGGTACTTCCAATGCGATTCCGGTTGAGGATATTTTCGCACTGAGCGATAAGCTGACACCAGATTGTAAGACCTACGGAATGTTGTATAATACAAGCGAGATCAATTCCGTCAGCACCGTGGAGAATGCAAAAAAATATTTAGACGATCAGGGACTTTCTTATAAAGAGGCGGTTGTTACGAACTCATCTGAAGTACAGCAGGCGGCACAGTCTTTAGCGGGCGAGGTTGACGCGATTTTCGTACCGAATGACAGTGTCATCCAGAGTGCAATGCCGATGGTAACGGAAGTGGCAAGAGATGCGAAGATTCCGGTATATGGAAGCTCCGCTGTTATGGTTGATTCCGGTGCATTTGCAACGATTGCGATCAGCGATACCGAGATCGGCGCACAGACCGCAGATATGGCACTGGAATACTTAAATGGAACTGCGATGGAGGATATTGCAGCTGTTGTGGTACCGGCTTCCAATATGGTAATCAATCAGGATACAGCCGATGCACTGGAAATCACATTCTCGGATGAGGTGCAGAAAGAGGCAACCTTTGTAAAGGATGCGGAGTAAGATATATAGCAGTCTGGCTGGTACACACATTCATTGATTGTGGAAATTTGCGGAGTAATTACAAACGAACTTGAAAATAGGAGGAAGCACACATGACACTGGTGATCGGATCCCTGCAGTTGGGATTTTTATATGGAATACTGGCGCTTGGAATATACGTCACATTCCGCATTTTAAATATTCCGGATCTGACGGCGGAGGGGAGTTTTACGCTGGGACTGGCAGCCTCGGCAGTCTGCACGCTGGCGGGGCATCCGGTTGCCGGGATTGTGGCAGCAGCTGTGGCCGGGGCGCTGGCTGGCTGTGTGACAGGCGTACTCCAGACGAAGATGGGGATTCATGCGGTATTAGCTGGCATACTCACAATGTGCGGGCTTTACACCATCAACCTGATTGTGATGGGAAGCAGCCCGAATATTTCCCTCATCAATGTTCCGACCGTATTTAAAGCGGCAGAAAGCCTGGGACTTTCAAAAGAGGCGGCAAGACTCGTGATTGCGATCGCGGCAGCAGCAGTCTGCCTGGTGCTGTTGATTCTTTTCTTCCGGACGCATCTGGGACTCTGCATCCGGGCGACTGGCGATAATGAGGCGATGGTGAGCGCGTCCTCCATCAATGTAGACGCGATGAAAATCACGGCGCTGGCATTCAGCAATGCACTGGTAGCGGTCAGCGGCGGTCTGATTGCCCAGTATCAGGGATTTGCAGATGTAAACTCCGGTTCCGGTATGCTGGTCGTAGGCCTAGCATCGGTCATCATTGGCGAGGTGATTGTTGGAAAAAGAGGTCTGGAAATCGGATTTTTTTCCTCGATTTTCGGTTCGATCATCTACCGTTATATCATCGCAGCGGCAACCAAGAGCCAGATTTTTCCGGCATATGCGTTAAAACTGGTATCAGCGTGCATCGTAGCGGCGGCGCTGGCGCTTCCGGCGATCCGTTATCAGATGGGGCTTTTAAAGATGAAGCGGACGAGAGAAAGAGATATGTGTGAACAATAACCTGGAAAGCAGTTACAAACAGGGATAAAAGATGGAGATGTACTATGTTAGATGTAAAACAGGCAACCAAAGTATTTTCCGCTGGTACGGCGAGCGAGCACCACGCTTTGAACGGACTGGACCTGCATCTGGATGATGGGGAGTTCGTGACGATCATCGGTTCCAACGGAGCGGGAAAATCGACGCTTTTTAATGCGATCTGCGGCAATTACTGGCTGGATCAGGGACAGATTTTCCTGGATGGTCAGGATATCACTTTTCTGTCGGAGCACCGCAGGGCGCGCCAGATCGGGCGCGTGTTCCAGGATCCGATGAAAGGAACGGCGCCGCATCTGACGATCGAGGAAAATCTGGCGCTGGCATATACCCGGAAGGATCGGAAGCCATTTCGAAGTGCGGTCCGCAAACAGGAAAAGGATCTATTCCGGACAGAGCTTGAGAAGTACCATATGGATCTGGAAAACCGTATGAAGACGAAGGTAGGGCTTCTGTCAGGTGGTCAGAGACAGGTTGTGACGCTTCTCATGTGTACGCTTGTCATGCCAAAGCTCCTTCTTCTGGATGAGCACACAGCGGCGCTTGACCCGGCGACGGCGGATAAGGTCATGGAGATCACGCGGTCGATTGTGTCGGAAAACCACCTGACGACGCTGATGATCACCCACAATCTGTCGCAGGCGCTCACGACCGGAAATCGGACGATCATGCTCGATGAAGGGCGGATCATCCTGGATCTGGGCGGTGAGGAGAGAGCGAAAATGGGGGTGAATGACCTTTTAGACTGTTATGCGGAGAAAAAGAAGAAGGCATTTGATAATGACCGGATGATGCTGGCGTAGAAGATAAAACGAAATGGGGATGTAAAAAAATTCGATTGAGTTTTTACATCCCCATTTTGTTTAGGGACTTATTTCACAGCCCCTTAAATTTTTCTTAGAATACATCTAAATCCTGTCCATTTACAACGGCACCTTCATATCCGGCATCACGGATTTCCTGCAAAATGGCGGTGTTTCTGCGCGCCATCTCAGCCTCGACATCGCGGGTGTTGTCCTGGATTTCCATGTGATAGATACGGTGGTAGGTAACCAGAAGCCGCGGGTGCGCTTTGGCGGCAATCTTTGCCAGATCAACGCTGAGAGTGTGAACTTCCTGGTGGTATTTCTGCCATTTTGGCTCTCTGGCGGAGAGTCCGGCGGTGTACTCGACCTCATGGAGGAGAATATCGCAGCCTTCCGCTTTCTGCGCCACGATCTCAAGCGGAGCCGTGTCACCGCTGATCACGATCACCTTATCCGGCGTTGTAAACTTAAATCCGTAGCTTTCAAGCGTACCGTGGCTGACTGGAAATGCCTCAACCGTCACGCGGTCATCCTGATAAATGATACCAGGCTGGATATCGGTAGTTTCGACTTTGTAGCCATTTTCGTTGGCTTTTTCAAAGCCGTGGATACGGAAGTCGATGTCCGTCTCATATGCTTTTAAAATATGTTCGGTCATGTTCTGGATGCCTTTTGGACCGAATACTTTCAGCGGCTTCGGGCGTTCCAGCACCCACGGGGTAAAAATGAGATCCGGATAGCCGGCCGTGTGGTCGGTGTGCAGATGTGTGCAGAATGCGATCATCAGCCGGTCCGGGCGCAGGGCATCAATTCCCTGTTGGTATGCTTTCGCCGCCTGACGGACAACGCCAGGACCAAAATCTACAAGATAAGCGCGGTCGCCTACGACAACTGCGGAAGAAGGACCGCTGGCATTCGGGCAGGCGTTCGGGGTGCCGGTTCCGAGAAGTACAAGCTTTGTTTCCATCATAAATATTCATCTCCTAAATTCATATGTAATATATTTTGCGCGAAATCATGAAAATAGTTCGGGCAAATTAGATGTGTTCAGCCTTTGCACAGGTAAACACCGTGTCAAAGGCTGCATATATGTTTCGATCATTTTGTTTTCATCAAGTGAAAGGTTTAATTTTGAGCGTCGTCTGTATGCCGGATGGAGATTCCCGTAAATCCATAGAAAATACTGAACAAAGGTGTTAAGTACAGTAAGAACAGGTATGGGAAGAATACTGACCAGGCAACGCCGAGGGTTCCAGACATGTATACACAGTAACCGTGCCACGGAATCATCGGACCGGATAAAGTACCTGCGTCCTCAAGGGTACGGGAAAGGATTTCCGGTGCGATTTTTCTGGATTTGAACAGCGGTTTCATCATATTTCCAGTCAGGACGTGGGACATCGGCTGGGAACAGCTGATTAAGCTGGTTACATAGCCGACTAAAAGGCTTGCTGCAATCAGGCTGCCATCGCTGTTGATGTGATTTACGATGGCGTTTAAGAGATTGCCGAGAACGCCGAGGCGATCCAGCATACCGCCCATACCAACTGCAAAGCAGATGATTGCCACATACTGAAGCATGCTGCTCATACCGCCGCGGTTTAAGATGGTCTGTAAAATACCTTCCTCAATGCTGGTACTGTATCCGTTGTAAGCAACACGGATGATACTCTGCAAAGTTGCGCCCTGATAGAAGAAAGAGACAGCTCCGGCGCAGATGGCGGAAAGACCAAGGGAGACAACCGCGTTTACTTTGCATAAAAGCAGAATAATGATTGCGATGGCTGGCAGCAGAGTGATGAAGCCAAGTTTAAACTCACCTTGCAGGGCATCGATGTATGTCAGAAGATTTCCAGTTTCATAGTTCCCTGAAGTCTGGCTGATGCCAAGAATTACAAAGAGAACCAGGCTGATGACAAAGGTCGGAAGCGTGGTCCAGAGCATGGAACGCACGTGGTCGTTTAATTTAGAACCAGCAACCGCTGGAGCCAGGTTGGTTGTGTCGGAAAGCGGGCTTAATTTGTCACCGAACATCGCGCCGCAGATGACAGCACCTGCCACCATGCCAGGATGGATGCCCATCGCGTTGCCGATTGCCATCATGGCAACACCGGCACTGCCGACGGAACCGTAGGAGGTTCCGGTCACAAGGCTTAATACGGCACAGAAAATCAGGGTCAGAGGCAGCAGCCAGGTCGGGTTGATCAGTTTTAAACCGCCGACAATGATGGTTGCAATCGTGCCGCTTTGCAGCCAGGTACCGATCATGACGCCAATTGCCATGAGTAGGCACAGGGTAGGAACGACAACCCGGATCGCGTCGTAAGCGCCGTTTACAACATGCTCATAATTTATGCGTAATACCTTACAAAACAGATAGATGATGATCCAGCTCATAAATAGTCCAATCATCGGTCCGCCCGTTTTCAGCCGGATGCAGACTGCAACCGCTCCGATGATCAGGAGCAGAAGCAGAAGCGACTGAGGCATGTTTAATTTTTTGTATTCGCTCATAACATAGTTCCTCCCTAATGTGAAAGTTGTGCTTTTTTGAATTTAATGCGTTGAGGTTTAACGCGTTAAATTGTAAATTTATTTTCATTATACAGAATAATTCCGAAAAAATCAACCGTAGGAATAATATTTATTTGGCTCAAGGGAGAAGAGGTGCAGGTGATGTTCTGTGATGTGAAGAATTATGATATAATGAGCGCAAGTGAGCCAGAAAGCTGCTTGCAGATTTATGGCGAACGGCGAATGGCGATCACGATAGCTGCGTCAGCAGCGGTAAGCATCGAAGATGCGAATCGTGATATAATGGCAGAATTACTTAAAAATTTGACAGGAGAATGTTATGGAACAGAGGATTCAGTTATCGGATCATTTCGGTTTTGGGAGATTGATCCGGTTTACAATTCCATCTATTTTAATGATGATTTTTACCTCCATTTACGGAGTGGTAGATGGATATTTTGTATCGAATTTTGTAGGAAAAACGCCGTTTGCGGCGGTCAATTTCATTATGCCGTTTCTGATGGTCGTAGGTGCCATGGGATTTATGTTCGGCACGGGTGGAAGTGCCCTGATCGCCCGGATTATGGGCGAGGGCAGGCGTGAGAAGGCGCAGGAGATTTTTTCCCTTCTGATCGCTGCGACCTTTGTTTCTGGTCTGGTAATTGCGGGTATCAGTATTCTGTTTTTACCGCAGATCGCTGCCTTTCTTGGCGCGAAGGGAGAGATGCTGGCGGACTGCATCCGGTATGGACGGATCATTCTGGTGGCGCTTCCGTTTTTAATGCTGCAGTATGCGTTTGGCAGCCTTTCCGTGACGGCGGAGAAGCCGAAGCTGGGGCTGATTGTAACGATCATTTCGGGTGTGCTCAATATGACGGGAGATGTTCTGTTCATGGGAGTGTTCCATTGGGGAATTGCCGGAGCGGCGATGGCGACTGCGATGGGACAGATCATAGGCGGAACGATACCGCTGGTTTATTTCCTGCGGAAGAACAGCAGCAGCCTGCGCCTTCGCAGACCAAAGTGGGATGGAGGAGCGCTCAGACGTGCCTGCACCAACGGTGTAT
The DNA here is from genome assembly GCF_003461685.1 of Clostridium sp. AF12-41. Classification (NCBI taxonomy): domain Bacteria; kingdom Bacillati; phylum Bacillota; class Clostridia; order Eubacteriales; family Clostridiaceae; genus Clostridium; species Clostridium sp. AF12-41. Next base: position 326,630 of record NZ_QTXO01000004.1, read on the forward strand.
CGGAATTGATGAGCAGTATTTCCATGTCCATTGTCGGCATGCTGTATAACGCGCAGCTGATGCGCTACGCGGGAGAAAACGGAGTCGCAGCTTACGGAACCATCATGTATGTGGATTTTATTTTCCTTGCGATTTTCATCGGTTATGCGACCGGCGTAGCTCCAGTTATCAGCTATCACTACGGCGCAGGAAATAAAAAGGAGTTAAATAACCTGCTAAAGCGCAGTGTGCTTCTGATCGCGGCGGCGTCTCTGAGCATGCTGCTGCTGTCCGAGGTGATGGCGGCACCGTTGGCAGCTATTTTCGTAGGATATGATGCCGGGCTTCTGGACATGACGGTACATGCGTATTCCATTTATGCGGTTTCGTTCTTATTCTGCGGTTTCTCCATTTTCAGTTCCGCCTTTTTTACGGCGCTGGGAGATGGACTGACCTCGGCGCTGATAGCATTTTTGCGTACTCTTGTGTTTGAAAGTGCATCGGTTATCATTCTGCCGCTGCTCCTGGGCCTGAACGGAATCTGGGGTGCAATTATCGTGGCGGAATATATGTCCGTGACGGTGTCAGTTATCTTTTTGGTGGCGAAGAGAAGGAGGTATCAATATTTTTAGGACAATAAGCGGGAATCCTCGGCAATTCAATTACCGAGATGAAAGCGCAGGAGTGTGCATATCTGCACAATGCAAATAGTATAATAATTCTCATCCTTTGATAGTAATGCCGTAACCGGTATACAATAAAAACGAAAATATGTTCGAATAATAATTGCGTATTACACTTCAATATGATA
>NZ_QTXO01000005.1:0-203825 GCF_003461685.1 Clostridium sp. AF12-41
CACGTTTTAGGCGTGCGTTTTTGCACGATGTGATTTTTTGCACTCTTTTACCATTCATTCCTGCACCCGGTTTACCAGACAACCATTTTCGTCCTTCCTCCTGATACAGTTTTTCTGCTTTTTCTACTTCTCCCCGTCTTCCCGCTCCATCTTCCGTTTCATTGAGAACCGGGTGACGCCGAGCAGTGCCGCCGCCCGCGTCAGGTTATTGCCGGAAAGTTTCAACGCCTCCGACATATATCGTTTCTCCAGCGCCGCGACCTCCTGCTCGAGGTCGATCGGTCCTTTTTTCAAATCTTTCAGATAGATGCAGTCCCCGCTCTCCGGCCTTGCCTCCCGCTCGACCGGCGCCAACTCCACGTGTTTTTCCAGGATATTTCCCTGGCTGAAGAGAAAACAACGCTCAAAAATATTTTTAAGCTCCCTGACATTGCCTTTCCAGTCGTACAAGAGCAGCTCCCGCATGAAATCCGGATCCACTTTTTCGATATTGCGGGCAAAGGCTTTATTATAATAGTCAAGGTAATAGTCACAGAGCACCGGGATATCCTCGCGCCGGTCACGAAGCGGCGGAATCTCGATCTGCATGACATTCAGCCGGTAGAACAGATCCTCCCGGAATTGCCCCGCCTTGATCGCCTCCTCGAGATTTCTGTTCGTCGCCGCAATGATCCGAACATCGACCGCCGTGTCCTCCAGCGCGCCGATCCGCTTAAATTTCCGGTCATCCAGGAAGGTCAGAAGTTTCGTCTGCATCGCCATGGGCAATTCGCCGATCTCGTCCAAAAAGACCGTACCGCCGTCCGCCAGCTCAATCAAGCCCTTTTTCGTCTTGAGCGCCCCCGCAAACGCGCCGCGCTCGTAGCCAAAGAGCTCGCTCTCCATCAGATTTTCCGGAATCGCACCGCAGTTAATGCGTACCATCAGGTTATCCTTGCGGGCGCTGTTCGCATGAATCTGCCGCGCCACAACTTCCTTGCCCGTTCCCGTCTCCCCGCGCAGGAGTACATTGACCGACAAATTTTCCCCAAGCACCTGAATAAGGTGCCGGATCCGGGCAGCTGCCTCACTGACACCTAAAAACTGCGGCACATCGCCTTTCAGGAAGACGAGTGAATCCCGGTTGCGCTTCTGCTCCAGACACCGCTTGATCAGCATATCGATCTCATCCACATCAAACGGCTTTAAAATATAATCATATGCACCGCGCTTCGTCGCCTCAACCGCCTGGGAGACGGAACCGTACGCCGTCATCATGATGACCTGCAGTTCCTCATCTGCATTTTTGAAATTGACAATCTCATCCATCCCGACACTGTTTTCGAGGAGATTGTCGAGAAGGAGCACACCCGGATGATATTTCCTGACAAACTCCAGCCCTTCCTCGACGGTTGCGGCTGAATAGGCGTCATATCCCCTGTCTTTCAGTCCTTCCTCCAGTGTATAGCGAATCAGAAATTCATCGTCCACAATCAAAATTCGATCCATGTGCATCCTCCTCCCTGTTTCATAACATTATACTCTAAATACTAAATTCGTGAAATACCTCATTAAATGGTCACACTATACCATTTTCCCCGGAAATTTTAAAACCACGTCTGTCCCTACCCCCGGCTTGCTCACGATCTCCATCGTTCCTCCATTTGACTCCACCAGGCGGCTCACGATTGAGAGCCCAAGCCCGGTTCCGTTGATGCTCTTTGTATAAAATGGTTCCAGCGCCTTGGAGACTTCTTCCTCCGTCATGCCTTTTCCGTTGTCCCGCACCGTCACAATCACTTCTTTCTCCTGCGCGGCTGCCATAAGCTTAATCTGTCCCTCGCGGTCCGGTACCAGCGCCCTCAGGCTGTTGCTGATCAGGTTGTGAATGATCTGGCGAAACTCATTTTCATTGAGACACGCCCTCAGTCCCTCTTCTGCCTCCACAAAAAGCGATGCGCGGCGGCTGTCCGGTCCTTTCGCATAGATCATTCCGATCTCCTTTAAAACACCGGTCACAGAAATCTCCGTTTTCGGTGATTCACGCCGGATTGACAAAGTCAGAAGGTTCATGATCAGCGCCGTGACACGGTCGATCTCATGGATCATGCTGTCACAGAGCATTTTATCGCCGTCCTTGACCGTCCTGCCCTTTAAAAGCTGAATGCCGGAGCGGATGCCCGCGATCGGGTTCTTGATCTCATGCGCCAGCGTCGCTGCCATCCGGCTGGTATATTCCATTTTCGTGTAATTATCCATGTTTTTGAGCAGCCCCTCAAAGGTAACCGCCAGCTGTCCGATCTCGTCGTGGCGGCTGACCGCCTCAAACCGGTATTTCTGATAACTGCCCTTGTTTTCCTCGATTTCCTTACAGGTATGGCTCATCCGGCGGATGGGGCGCGTGATACTGTGGGAAATGAAAATGCTTGCCTGGCAGATGAGAATCAGCGACGCGATGGCGCCGACTACCAAATAGCTCTGCTGCTCTAAGATGCGTTCCCCGAATATTCTCTCATCCATCCGGTACTCCAGCCGCCAGCCAAATGGATTGTCCCCCTTGCTGACTGCCAGTACCGATGTGTTTTCCCAACGGGTTCCAGCCGTGATCTCCTCACCGTCACGATCCAGAATCCGAATCCGCCCGCGCTCAAAATTCCGGTATTTTTCCGCGATCTCCTCCTCCGGCAGACGCTTTTCCAGAAAGTGCAGATCGCGGTTTACATCCTCAAACAGCGTATCCGCCAGCTCCAGCTCACTGTTTTTCTGCATCGTGTAGCCATTATAATAGGAAATCACGCTGAAACTTCCGATGACAAGGATTCCCACCAGAACAAAGGGAATCATGACCTCATTTTCAATCTGGAAAAACCAATTTGAAAGACGTTTCAGCCATTTATTCATCGCTCGTTTTCGCCTCCTTCTCGCTGTTGTCTGACAGCTTCATGTTTCCAAATGCCCGCCTTTAGCAAGCACGTTTTTTCCATATACTCTCCAGCACCGGGACAAGGACAAAAACCAGGGTCGAACACAGCGTCACCGGAAACCCCCAGTAAACCGGCAGCTCGCGTGGCTGAAGCAGCACCGTCCCGGTTACCCCTGTCACAAATGCCGCCCATGCGCCCGTCCTCGTTGCCCGCTTATAATAAAGCGTGCCGTAGAGAAGTGGCGTCAGAATTGCTGAAAACAATCCCCAGATATCCGCGCCGAAAAACAGGCTGTTGGACGGTGGATTTAAGGAGAGCAGAAGCGCCAGCGTTCCGCCGAGAAAGATAAAGAGCTGCGTCAGCCCCAGGATACGGTCCTCTGTTTTCTTCCATTTTCCATACTGCGCCGCCACATCGTAGGACATCATCGAGCCAATCAGAAGCAGCTGCGAGTTCGCCGTCGACATGCACGCGCCGATCACGCTGATTAAGAAAAATCCGCTGAACCGTGATCGGAGCAAATAATTAATTGCGTAGACAAAAATATCGTCTGATCCGAAGTAATAGGACAGATAAGGAAACAGGATCCGAAGCCCCAGACCGATCTGGGTCAGGCAGAAATAAAAAAATGTCAAGAACACCAGCGAACAGATCAGGACTTTCCGCGCCGTCTCACGGCTCTTTGCCGCCACAATCCGGATCAGATACTGTGGGTTCGCTGCCAGCCCCATACCCCAGCCAAAAAACATCGTGAGGTACATGGTAAGGCTGTAATCTTTCATCAGATTTCCAAAACTGTCCGTCCCGCTGCCCGCCGCATTTCGGCTGAACACCTCCGCGTTTGTCAGAAATCCGCTTCCCTCTATTCCTCCGACCACGACAAAATAGACAACCACTATACTGATCGTGAGCATGATAAGGTTTCCGCCATCCGTCTTGGTAACCGAATTGAATCCTCCAAAGGTAGAATACAGAATAAACAGATAAACCAAAAAAATTGCAACTTTATAATCGATATTTAAAAGCGTCGCCGCCGCAATTCCAAATCCCTTGATCTGGATCACCAGATAAAAAACGTAACCGCCCGAGAGCAGCAGCGCACAGCAGGTACGCAGAAAGCGGGAATGGTAGCGCTCCCCGATAAACTGCGGGATCGTGAGCATGTCGCAGTCATAGATACGGCCGCTGATGAGATACAGCAGCCCCGCGCCGATGAACCACGGGATAACCGTCACAGCGATCACGGAGGTTCCATTTTCAAAAACATTGCCCGTGTATCCCAGAATGGTCGCAGCGGACACCCAGGTCCCGACGAAGGTGGAAAACAGCCGCCAGAACCCGCATTTCCGTTCTCCGATAAAAAATTTCCCAATCGAATCGCTCTCACCGAACGATGATTTTCCTATGATCAGGATAATCAGCGAATAGACGCTGAAACAGACCAGATAATCAAATGTTCTACTCATACTCACTGATGTTCACCCTCGTAGACGGCTTCCAGCCAGCCTTCTTCCGTCTCCGGCTGCCGTCTCAGCCGGTAATATCCGCAGATGCTCCCCTCTTCTCCAAACGTATCCCGCACAAACACCTGTTTCGCGCCGTTTCGGTATGCCTGATGGATCACGCGGCGCAGCACGCCGTCAAGCTCTTCCGGCTCACAGCGCTGGATTGTGAGGTATGCAGACCCTTTCTCCGAGACATTTCTCTGATCGAGCACATAGTGCCAGTGCTTATTTTCGCCCTCCAGGTACGGTGCCAGCTCTTTTTCATACTCTAGGCTTACGAGCGTCAGCCCGCGTGCTGGGATCGTAGGACCTGCTGCCGCTCGGTTTTTCTCCTCCAGAATCTCCTCCATCTTCTCCGGCGGGTAAACGCCCATGCCGATCTTAACCAGCGTCCCGGCGATGATGCGGACCATGTTGTAGAGAAAGCCGCTGCCGCTGATCCGGATGGTAATAAGGTCATTTACCTTGGTGATATCTAAGCTGTAGATGGTCCGCACCGTCTCCTCCGCCTGGGTCCGCACCGTACAAAAGCTCTTAAAATCGTGCTCGCCGATGAGATAGGATGCCGCTTTCTGCATTTTCTCTAAATCCAGATTGAAATAGCAGAAATAGCTGTATAAGCGCTGCAGCGGCATATCGATCTTGCGGTTTAAAATCTTGTATTCATAGGTTTTCACGCAGTTTGCCTTGCGTGGATGGAAGGTAAGGGGCACCTCCTCCGATGCCTGGATCCGCACATCGTCCGGCAGACGCTGGTTCAATGCAAAACAGATCTTATCCCCTGGAATCCGGCTTTCTGTATCAAAAACTGCCACATTTCCCATGGCGTGGACTCCGGAATCCGTCCGGCTGGCCCCGATGACCTGGATATCTTCTTTTAAAAGAGAAGAAAGTGCCTGATTCAGCACCTCCTCAATGGTCACTCCGTTGGGTTGGAGCTGCCACCCGCAGTAGGCAGTTCCGTCATAGGAAACCACTAGCTTAATTCGTCTCATATATATTCCTCTATTTCTATATTTATCCTCAAAAATCTATTTTCTGCTATTTATCATACCATATAATCCCCTTTTTTTGACAGATATTTTTTTATTGACCGTCTTTTCCTATGCAAAAAGCACCTTTGGATCCTTTCATCCAAAGATGCTTTTTTCTTAGCATTCCCCATATGCTACCAGCGGTTCTCCCTCACTTACCCCCAGTGACAAGGTATAGTAAAAGACCATGCCGTCAAGCTCTGATTCATAACGATACATCAGGCTGCCGTCAAGCCGCCGGATTTCTCCCAGTAAATCTCCTTTTTTCAGGCAGCTTCCTTCCCGGATAGCCGGATACCAGAATCCATTTCCCGGTGCCTCCAGATAGCGCATGATCCGAATCTCCCTTTGCTCTATTTTCCCGGATGGAAGTACTTCTGATTCCGGGGAGCTTTCTGAATCTTTTAAATTCATTCCTTTGACTGATTCCAGAATACTTTCTGGCAAAATATCCAGATGAACCAGCAGTTCATACAGGTTTATCCGATATGCATCCACCTCCCGTTCTGTCCAACGTCCCAGTCCGCCCCGTTCTAGTAGAAGAGCCGGGATTCCTTTCTGCGCTGCCCAGCTGTACAGACCATTTTTCGCCGTTGATGCCACTCTCCACGACAAAGACATCGCTCTTGCCGCTGCAGCCGCCTTTTTTTCTACCGTCTCTCCTGCTGCCACCGGAAAAAAGGCAAACGGAACTACCATCTCGTGAATATCTCCACTATGGAGATCCACGAGGAAGTCCGCATCTGGATACAGATACGTTTCCACAGTTGCTGCTATCTTCGCTGACCGGCTTCCCATTTCCGTTCCCGGAAATGCCCGATTTAAATTGACACCATCCTCCGGTACCAGCTGCTTGATTTCCTTATAAAATCCACCTTCATTAGCAATCGGAAGAAATACAACCTCTCCCTTCATCTGCCTCGGATCCAGTTCCTGAATCAGACGGGAAACTGCCAGAATTCCTATGTACTCACAGCCATGTACCCCCGCTGTAACAATCAACCGTTTTCCCGGTCTTGAACCACAGAAAGCCGCCGCTTTCAGGCTGCATTCCTCATCCACCGGAATTTTCAGCCACTGCTTCGTGCCTGCCTCCACCTTCGTTTCATATATTTTCATGTTCTATTTCCTGTTCTGAGAACTTTTCTGCTCCTTTTACTCAATTCCATCTAAACGATCGCCTGCAGCAGCCTGCGCGCATATTCATCCGTTGTCTTTCCCAGCTCCCGGACCGGACGGCATTCTGTGATATGTCCGCGGTATAAAAACAGCACCTCATCGCACAGATAGGTAACCGACGTCAAATCATGCGTAATAAATACATACGTCAGATTCAGTTTCTCCTTTAAATCTATAAGCAGATCCATAACCTGCACCTGCGTATGTGCATCCAAAGATGAAATCGCCTCATCGAACAGAATTATCTCCGGTTCGCAGGCTACCGCCCGGGCAATGCAGACTCGCTGGAGCTGACCGCCGGACAATTCATGGGGATATCGATCCAGAAAATCTGCACTTAGTCCCACCATCTCCATCAGCTCTCCGGCACCTTTTTTTATTTTCTCTCTTGAAAGCTTCCGGATTCCCTTTTTACGTGCTGCTGCCCGCTGTCCCTCCGCCAGAATATCCCGTATACGGAAACGCGGGTTCGCCGAGGTTGTATAATCCTGAAAAACAATACTGATTTTCTTCTGCAGATTCTTTCTCCCCTGACGGTTTCGATAAATCTCCTCCCCATCCAGAAGCACCTGCCCGGAATCCGGTTTTAAAAGTCCGCAAAGGACACGTCCAACCGTCGATTTTCCGCTTCCGGTTTCTCCTAAGATCCCCAGGCAGCTTCCCTTTTCCACCTGCAAAGATACGTCAAACAGCACCTGGTCCCTGGAGGTTCCAAACAATTTATCCTGACGCTCACTCCGGAAGCTGACACATATATCTTTTAATTCAAGCATAATTCCTCCTGATTATCCAGGCAAAGCCGGTAGCGCTCCATGACCGAGCGCCGTGTCTCTGCAAGCATCCGTGTATACGGATCCTTTGCATGCCTTAAGATATGTTCAAAATCGCCCTGTTCGACCAGTTTTCCTCCATTCATCACGACGATCTCGTCCGCAATCTTCGAAACCGCCCCCAAATCATGGGAGATAAATATCATCGCCGTATGACTTTCTTCCTTGATCCGCTGAAATTCCTTCAAAATTTCAGCCTGGGTGATGGCATCGATTGCCGTTGTCGGTTCATCTGCCACCAGAAGTGCCGGCTTCATCGCCAGTGCCAGCCCAATCATGATTCTCTGAAGCATTCCTCCGGAAAGCTGGTGTGGATACTGCCCCAGCACTTCCTCCGGATTATGAATTCTCATTTTTTCCAATACTTCCAGGGAAATCTCCCGGATCTTTGCCCGATCCCAATCTGTATGGGCTGCAAAGGTCTCGGCCATCTGGCTTCCAATCCGGTAAAGTGGATCAAAGCAGGTCATCGGATTCTGGAGAACCATGCCTATCTTCTGCCCACGCAGCCGCCGCAGTTCATCCCGTCCTGCCCGGCATAGATCCTTTCCCTCAAACCATGCCTGTCCTTCTATCCGGAACTGGCGGTCCAGAAGTCCCAGAATTGCTTTTACCGTCATGCTTTTTCCGCTTCCGGATTCTCCCAGAATACCCAGGCACTGCCCCGGCTCTACCTCAAAGCTTACATTCTCGACCAATTTTTTCTGTTTATTTCTGATTTTCAGTTCTACATTCAGTCCATCCACCCGCAGAATCGGCTGCACCCGCTCATGATTCAGGCTCATTTCTGCACCTCCTTCGGATCCAGCACATCCCGCAGGGCATCTCCCATCAGGTTAAACGCTGCTACCAGAATTACCACCGCAATTCCCGGAACCAGCATCTGTACCGGATTGCTGGTGAGGACATTCTTCGCCTCGCTCAGCATCGCTCCCCATTCCGGTGTCGGTGCCTGTACACCCAGTCCCAGAAATGAGAGGGTTGAAATATTGATAATCGCCCATCCGACATCCAGAGAGGATAAAACTGCCAGATCTGCCGCAATTGACGGTACAAGATGGCGAAATAATATAAAAGATTCTGGTGTTCCTATACATCGTGAAAAGCGCACAAAGTTCCGGTCACGATACTGCATAACACCTGTCCGGATCATCCGCGCATACCAGGCCCATTTAATAAACACATTGGCCAGAATTACATTCTGCACGCTGATTCCCAACAGGGCTACCACTGCAAACACCATGATCTGGCTCGGAAATGAAAGCATTACATCGACTGTGCGCATGATCACCTCTTCCACGATCCCGCGGAAATAACCTGCCAAAAGTCCCATCAACGCTCCCAGGCCAATCGTTCCAAGCATGGTCAGGACTGCCAGCCCCAGCGTCGGACGGATTCCATAAATCATTCTCGACAAAATACACCGTCCCAGATTATCGGTACCAAGTGGATACTGCTGGCTGAATCCGGCAAATTTATTTAAAATATCCGTTGCATACGGATCATTCGGTGCGATAAACGGTGCAAAGATCCCTATGAGCGCCACGATAAGCACCAGACCAATCGTTCCAACGGCCGCCCGGTTTCGAATCAATCGTCCTACCATCAATGACTCTCCTTTCTAAGACGCGGATCTGAAATTGTCTGAAGAATATCAAATAATAAATTAAATCCGACAAATAGTACTCCGATCAATAGCACATACGTCTGGATCACCGGATAATCCCGGTTAAAAATCGAGCTGATACAGAGTGTCCCAAGCCCCGGCCAGGCAAATACATTCTCAACGACGATCGTTCCGGAAATCAGCTGCGGTATGCTCATTCCGATCGCTACAATACAAGTATGCATCGAATTTTTCAAAATGTGTTTAAGAAGAATCTGCCGGTTTGGAATGCCTCTCACATTGGCATAGAGAACATAATCCTGTTTCATGTTTTCCAACATATTATTGCGGATCAGGCGGATATACGTCGATATATAACTCAATGATACCGTAAACGATGGCAGAATCAGGTGTTTAAAGCTCCCGCTTCCGCTCGTTGGAAGCAGATCCAGCTTGATCGAAACCAGCCAGATCAGAAGAAGCCCTACCCAGTATGCAGGCATCGCCGTTGTCATAAAAACAATCGCCCGCATGATGCGGTCAAACACACCATCCTTATAAACGGCACAGAGCACTCCAATCGGAATGCTCAGTACCAGAACCATCACAAACGATACACCCGCAAGCTGCAGAGTCGCCGGAAGACAGCGCATCAGTTCGCCCGCAACTGTACGGCTCGGATTGACGTAACTGATTCCAAAATCTCCCCTCAGACAGTCAGCCAGCCAGGAAATATATCGTATCAGATATGGTTTGTCCAATCCAAGTTCCGCCCTTACCTGTGCCACCGCTTCTTCTGTAATAATCGGTACCTGGCGGATGCGCAGTGCCACCTCCGCCGGATCGGATGGTATCAGGTTAATAAACACAAAACACACAAACGAAATGATAATAAGAAGCGGAATTGCCGACAGGATTCGTTTTATGATATATTGTTTCATTTATTTTTCCTTTATTTCTTCTCTCCAAAATAGAAATCAGCGAACGGAACCTCATACTGAGTCTGCGTAAAATGGAAGCCCTGCAGATCCGAACGGTAGATTGCCTTATTACACTCATAAGTAAGCGGAATATAGACCGCATCCTCATGCAGACGGGTCAGCACAAATGTATACAGCTCCTGACGGCGCTCTTCATCCGTGGAAACCAGGATCTCTGTAATCGCATCATCGATATCTGCCTTATCTTCCAGTCCCTGCTGTGCCGCAAAATCTCCATAAACCGGAGCGCGCATCGCCGCCAGGGAGGACTGCGGGTCATACGGAGTTCCCCAGCAGATATTAAATACCATGTCAAAGTTTCCAGCCTTCATACTATCACGGTAAGACTGTTCTTCCTCTCCATGAATGTTCAGGGAGACACCCAGCTTCTGGTATTCGCTCTGGAGGTACTCCGCAATCGCTTTTTCCGTCACACTATCGCTGTTATAAAGCAGCTCCAGTTCCATTTTCTGGCCGTCTTTTTCACGTACGCCGTCTCTAGCCAACGTCCAGCCTGCTTCCTCCAGCATCTTCGTTGCTTCTTCCACATCATACTCATATGGGGTCAGATTGATATCGCAGTAAGGAACGGTAGATGCAAACAGTGTATCCGCCGGCTGTTCCAGACCATAAAAAATACCTTCTGAAATCGCTGCTTTGTTTGTCGCATGCTGAAGTGCCTTACGCACTTCCTTCTCATCCAGAATATCACGGGTTGTATTCAGTACAATCTGCCGGGTCGAGGTCGGATCCGATAACGCAACCGTAAAATTGTCATTTCCCGTATACTGGTTAATTGCATCCGCATCAATCATATTTTTACCGAAAATCAGATCAATTTCCCCTTTTTCCAGTGCCATGATACGCGTCTGATTATCCGGTATTACTTTTACCGTAATCTTTTTGATGGACGGCTGCTCCCCCCAATAGTTTTCGTTTGCTTCAAATACTGCATACTCATCTGTCACAAAATCGGTCAGGACATATGGACCTGTTCCAATGTATTCGTTTACGCCATCCTTTGTGCTTCCGTCCTTCATCGCCTTCGGAGAAATCATTGCAAACGGACGGGTAACTCCCAACTCTGTCAGCAGAGGATAGTACGGCTCCGACAGTTCGATCACAAAGGTTTTATCATCCGGAGCCGAAACCCCAACCAGAAGATTCATCATTTCCAGCCAGGTGTGACGATCTTTGTTTTCAATGATTGCATCAAAGTTTGCCTTGATCGCGTTGGCGTCACACACCTCTCCGTCCGAAAATTTCACTCCATCACGGATGTGGAACGTGTAGGTCTTTCCATCTCCACTGATATCCCAGCTCTCTGCCAGGCAGCCCTCATACCCATTTTCTGTAATATTGACTAAGGTCTCGTAGAGCATTTCCTGTGCATACATTTCACCTGCATACAGATGTGGATTCAGATCACGGATATCCCGGTAATTAACAAATACCAGTTCATCCTTCGTGCTCTCTGCCGATGCACTCTGCTCTGATTTTGTCCCTTCTGTACTGTTTGAAGCGTTTCCGCCACATCCAGCCAAGACAGCCACGGAAAGAACACCAGCTGCCGCTATGAGTCTTTTACTTTTTTTCATATATGTCCTCCTGTTATGCCTGACGCAGGTTTGAAAGCCTGCATCTCTTTTATCTACTTTGTTAAAACAATTCGTTTTTACCGGCAGATAAAAGGATAACATAGTTACGCACAACTAACCACTATCGTTTTACAGGGGGATTGCTATAACGATTTGTTATATCTAAACAATTAAAGCATTTTTTTGAAATGTTCTAAAAACCACGCTGCCTCCGCACTCAGCTTTTCTTCATTCTGGTAAATATATCCGATTACCAGAAATGGTTCACTATTCCGGATCTTCAGATTACGGATTGGATATTGTTTATAATCCTCATATAAAAAATCAATTCCCAGGCTGCAGATATCGCTCTGCATCAGGAGATTCATTGTCATATGATCGCTATTGGTATGTACAACCGTATTCAGCATATCCGTGCTGATCGCTCCCAGGCTCACATGGTTTAAATGATGCTCCATTGAGAAAAAATCCCGGATTCCGCTGACGAATTTTAACTGCGGAAGCTCGGTAAAATCGATACTCTCATCCTCATAACGCGGATGATTTGGTCCCACATAAACACAGGCAGGTTTGACATCCAGTTCCTGAAAAGACAATTTTTTGTGGGACAAAATATGCCGGAATGCCGGAACCTGTTTCTGTGCTACATACACAATCCCCAACTCCGAAATTCCCTGGGATACCTGATCACTAATCTCCTCCACACTGCCTTCCCGGTGGGAAATCTGGCACTCGCAGCCATATTTCTTATAAAAATCTGTCAGAAGCCTCGCAATCATGTTGCTCGGGTAGGTAGAAACGGTAAATTTCCGTTCCTGCGTATCTTCTGCCAGCGAGTTAATAAGACTCACATGATTTAAAATATTGTGTGCATACTCCCGGACCGTTTCTCCATATGGGGTAACCCTGAGCCCTCTGCTTGTCCGCTCAAATAACGCACGCCCCAGCTCCTGTTCCAGCATCCCGATCACCTTGCTGACATTCGGTTGGGATGTGTATAGGCATTCTGCTGCCTGATTAAAACTACCTTTTTCACAGGCAACCATAAAATATTCAAGCTGTTTTAATTCCATTGAAGTCCTCCTTCTGTTGTTCTCCATTCCACCTTATGTTAGCTGTAACTAACCAAAATACAAAAATCAAGAGGCACACAGCTTGCACAGCCTATGCACCTCTCTTTCGGTTCCAAAAGTGCCTACCCGCGGACAGTAACCCCTTTTTCGCTAAAAAACGATCCGCAGTACAATCACAATTCCCAGATAAGCCAGAAGAATCAAGTAGGTAATCCGGTCTCTCCTCTCATAATGCAGCGGCTTCATCTTCGTGCGCCCACTTCCGCCCCGGTAGCAGCGCGCCTCCATCGCCATCGCCAGATCCGTCGCGCGGCGGAACGCCGATACGAAAAGTGGTACCAGAATCGGGATCATGCTCTTTGCCCGCTGTACGAGATTGCCAGATTCAAAATCAGCGCCTCTCGCCATCTGTGCCTTCATGATCTTATCCGTCTCCTCAATCAGAATCGGGATAAAGCGCAGCGCGATCGACATCATCATCGAGATCTCATGCACCGGCACATGGAGACGGTTCAAGCATCCCAGACTCCGCTCCAAGCCGTCCGTAAGCTGGTTCGGGGTCGTCGTCAGCGTCATGACAGAGGAACCAATCACCAGATACATCAGGCGCAGACCCATGAAAACTGCCAGCCGCAAGCCCTCATGCGTCACTTTTAAGAATCCTATCTGAAAAATCACCCGTCCATTTGTCAGAAACAGATTAAAGCTGATACTGATAAGTAACAGGAACACGATCGCCTTGAGTCCTCGCACGATAAATTTAAATGGTACGCGTGAGGTGCGGACCGCCATCGCCAGAAATACGGTTGCCACTGCATAGCAGAGCAGGTTGTCCGCGAAAAATAATGAAATAATGTAGATCAGCGTTCCAAACAGCTTGGTACGCGGATCCAGCCGGTGAACCACTGATTCGACCGGATAATACTGTCCGATTGTGATATCCCGTATCATTGTTTCTCCCTCCGCTTGTTATACAGCGCCAGAATCGCCTCCCGCGCCTCTTCTACCGTCGTGATCGTGTCGTCGATCGGAATCCCGCGCTCCCGAAGTCCCTGCACCACATAAGTGATCTGCGGCGCGGCAAGACCGATCGCCTCTAACTCCTTGTAATGGCGGAATACCTCCTTCGGCGTATCGTCAAACATCTTCACGCCGTCGTTCATGACCATGATGCGGTCCACGTAGCGCGCCATGTCCTCCATGCTGTGGGAAACCACCAAAATCGTCAGCCCGTGCTCCCGGTTCAGGCGCTCGATCTGACCTAAAATCTCATCGCGCCCCTGCGGATCGAGTCCCGCCGTCGGCTCGTCGAGGATCATCATCTCCGGACGCATCGCCAGTACACCCGCGATCGCGACGCGGCGTTTCTGTCCGCCGGAAAGTTCAAACGGGGACTGCTTATAAAATTTTTCATCCATGCCGACCAGCTTTAAGGCATGGCGGGCACGTTTTTCCACCTCTTCCTGCGGAAGCCCCAGATTTTTCGGTCCGAAACAGACGTCTGTAAAAATATCTGCCTCAAAGAGCTGGTACTCCGGATACTGGAACACCAGCCCCACTTTACTCCGCAGATCCTTTAATTTATAACCCTGGCTGTAAATGCTGACACCCTGATACTTAATGTCGCCGCTGGTCGGCTTGATCAGACCGTTTAAATGCTGGATCAGGGTTGATTTTCCCGATCCAGTGTGACCAATCAGACCGACAAATTCGCCGTCCTGAATCTCAAAACTCACGTGCTTTAATGCCTGGCGCTCTAACGCCGTGCCCTCGCCGTAGGTGTAGCACAAATCTTCTACCTGTATTGCCATCTCTATTCCTCTTTCAAAAGCGGTACCAGTGCGTCCAGAAGCTCCGATTTACGAAGGATTCCATCTGGAAGCGGAATTCCCTTTTTCTTAAGCTCCCACGCAAGCTCCGTCACCTGCGGCACATCCATCCGGTATTGTTTTAGTTCCTCCACGCGGGAGAAAATCTCCTTCGGCGTGCCGTCCATCACGATATGACCGTCATCCATGACGATCACGCGGTCTGCATCGACCACCTCTTCCATATAATGGGTGATCAGCACCATCGTGATTCCTTCCGCCCGGTTTAACTCATGGACGGTGCGGATAACCTCCTTGCGTCCGTTCGGATCGAGCATCGCCGTCGGCTCATCGAGCACGATACATTCTGGTTTCATCGCCATGACGCCCGCGATCGCCACACGCTGCTTCTGTCCGCCGGACAGATGGTTCGGGGACTGCTTGCGGTACATCGTCATCCCGACTGCCTTTAAGCTCTCATCCACTCGCTTCCAGATCTCCTCGGTCGGAACTCCGATATTTTCCGGACCGAATCCGACGTCCTCTTCCACTATATTTCCTATGATCTGGTTATCCGGGTTCTGAAAGACCATGCCCGCATTTTTGCGGATATCCCACAGATGCGCCTCGTCCCTCGTATCCATCTCCGATACAAAAAGCGTACCGTCAGTCGGGCTCAAAATGCCATTGATCTGCTTGGCAAATGTGGACTTGCCGGAACCATTGTGTCCCAGGATTGCCACAAAGCTGCCTTTCTCAATCTCCAGATTCACATGATCCAGGGCGCGCTTTACTTCCTCTACCTGCCCCTCTTCATCGCGTCTTATATAATCAAATACAAGATTGACCGCTTTTATGATATTCATGTATTTTTCCTCCACAGTATGTCCGCCTGACCGGACATTACCGTTCATTGTAGAAGAATTTTCCCCGGTAGTCAAGCGGTTGTTCCGAATTGTTATCCTTTTTTAAAAATAAGTTTACTTTTTATCTACCCGCCCCAGGTACAGACTACCTATTTGATCGCATATTCCGCGTAAATCTCAAAGAAATCCGCGTCATTTTTCTCGAACTCCGAGGTCAGATCCAGACTGTCCCAGAGCCCGCTGCTGTAAGAAACGGAGATCGTATTGCTGAACCGGTCGTAGATCTCCTGAAAGGCGCGTTTTTTCCGCTCCTCGTAGATGCGCTCCTTGCGCGCCGCCGTCTCGTCCTCGTCATAATCGTCCGTACATTTGAGCACATAGTACGCGTCGTCCGCATGGATCACCTGGCTGACTGCGCCCTCGGCAAGGGAAAATGCCTCTTTCTCATAGGCATCCGACTCATCACCGCGCCCCAGCACCCGGTCACTCACCGTCAGCCCCGCCTCCTCGGCACAGGACTGGAAATCGGCATCTTCCTGCGATGCCGCCCGCTGGAAGGCGTCTGCCTCGCTCTCATCCGATGTCTTTATCTGACTGACATGGATCACCTTTGCCTCACTGTCGCTGACCTCCAGCGCCACATTGTCCGTGAGCTGTCCCGCCAGCTTCTCCGCCAGACCATAATCCTCATAGATATGCTGGACATCCGCCTCTGTCACGCCCATCGAGTCAATCGCCGACTGCGGCAGACGCCCAAAATACTCGGCTGCTGCCCGGTCCATCGCCGCCCGCTCCTCTGAAGTCAGGGAAATCCCCCGATCGGCTGCCAGCAGGTTCATGATTTTCAGCTCATCCATAAACGAACGGATCTGTTTTTTTAGATACGTTTCAAAATCATCGCCCTTTTCTCCAACTGAAACACCCCAGATCTGATCCGTACAGACCTCCTCATAGCGTTTTTTCTCCGTCATGGCAATCACCATCACTTCCGCGCGGAAATAACCCTTTTCATTCTTCTTTCCCACCACGATCGTGCTGCCGTCCGAGCCGCATCCAGTCAAAAGCCCCAGGCTGAGCGCCAGCCCCGCAAGCAGGGCACACGCCGCCCGGTGGATATGGTTTGTCTTCCTTTTCTGTTTCTGCATGGATACTCCCTTTCTCCTGCATATTTTAGCAATTCCTGTCACATATTCTCTCTGAGCGGCTGATTTATTACTGTTCACACATATGACCAGCAGCGCTGCGTTCTGTCAATCCTTCCACTCTGGTTCACGGTCTGCCACCACGTTTTCTTACGGCACTTTCGGTTCCAAAAGTGCCTACCCGTGAACAGTAACTTTCTTTCCATCAGCCATCCACCTCAGGCCGTATGCTTGAGCAGATCTTCTATCTTCTCCGGGCAGATCCGCTTCAATTCCTGATAGAGCCTTCCGACCGGCAGCCCCATCACATTCGTGTAAGAACCATCGATTCCGCGGATATGCGCGGCAAAACTTCCCTGAATGCCGTATGCACCCGCCTTGTCCATCGACTCGCCGCAGTCTACATACGCCTCGATCTCCGCATCGTTCATCGGATATACATCCACCCGCGTCTCAACCGCAAAGCAGCTCTCCCGATCCTCAGTCAGGATCGCCACGCCCGTGTATACACGGTGGCTGCGCCCCTGGATCCGTCCGATCATCTCAAGCGCCTCATCCCGATCCGCCGGTTTTCCTAAAATCTCGTCATCCACACTGACAACGGTATCGGAACCAATGATAATCCCGGAAAATGGGATTCCCGTCGTCCGCGCCTCCTCACGCACCTGCGCCATCACATCGCGCGCCTTCTGTCCCGCCAGTTCCATCACAACCTGCGCCGGTTCCGTACAGAGCGGATTTTCCTCCAAAGTGCTCGGATGAATCTCCGGTTTCAGCCCAATCCGCTCCAAAAGCTCCCTGCGGCGCGGAGACGCACTCGCCAAAATTAACCGGCAGGCTGGTTTGATATTTTCTATGTCTCTTCTCTGTTCCATTGTTCTGTTCTCATTTCCTCAGTTTCATTTAACGCTTAGATACACGTTATCCCTATATTTATACCATCTATCAGCCAAAATGAAAAGATCCGATGTTCGTTATATGAACATCGGATCGAGAATAAATGCAATCAAAATGCCTAAAATCGCGCCTGCTGCTACCTGTATCGGCGTATGCCCCACGTATTCCTTCAATTTTTCCTGTAATACCACGCCGTCCAGCTTGAGGAAATCATCGAAAAGCAGGCGGTTCAGAACTCTTGCCTGCTTTCCTGTCTCCTGCCGGACACCGATCGCGTCATACATAACAACCATCGCCAGAATAAAGCTGATGGAAAATTCAAAGCTTCCCACTCCGTACCGCAGCGCCGCCGCCGTTGCCAGCGAACATACAGTGGATGAGTGGGAACTCGGCATACCGCCGGAGCCAATCAGACGCTCCGGGTTGAACGAATGGTTCAGCCCGATGTCCAGAATCGTCTTGAGCACCTGGGCGACCACCCACCCGGTCACGCCGGTCATCAGCGTCTGGTTTGATGTCAATTCCTGAAAAAAAGTCATGTTTCTCTCCTGTACTATCTTAATTCCTCTGTTTTCTTCCACACATATGCCACTGTCCTAAATCACTCGGTCCGTCATTAATATCCTATCAGCCAGTCATACAATTCCTGATATTTTCCAGCCGATGTCTGCCAGGAAAAATCAGCCGCCATGCCGCGGTCTACGATCTTGTTCCACTCGCGCTTCTTATTATAATAGATGTATTTTGCATAGCGGATGCAGTCGAGCATCTCATGTGCATTGTAGTTAGCAAAGGAAAATCCTGTTCCGGTTCCATCGTATTCATTGTATGGCCATACAGTATCCTTGAGGCCACCCGTCTCACGCACGATCGGCACGGTTCCGTAGCGAAGCGCCATGAGCTGGCTCAGCCCACATGGTTCAAACAGCGACGGCATCAGGAATGCGTCACAGGCTGCATATACCTTATGCGACATATCTTCCGAATAATAAATATTAGCGGAAACACGATCATTGTACTTCCAGTCATAGTGGCGGAACATATTTTCATACCGTTCATCTCCGGTTCCCAGCACAACCAGCTGTACATCTTCCGTACAGATCTCATCCATCACACACTGTACCAGGTCAAGTCCCTTCTGGTCGGTCAGACGGGAGACGATACCGATCATGAACTTTTTCTCGTCCTGCGCCAGTCCCAGCTCCGCCTGCAGCGCCTTTTTATTCTTGGATTTCTCCTTGCGGAATGTCTTTGCGTTATAATTTTGTACGATCCGTTTATCTGTCTCCGGATTAAATTCATCGTAATCAATACCATTTAAGATACCGCGCAGACTGTTGCTTCTCGCACGCATCAGACCGTCCAGTCCCTCGCCGTAGAACGGAGTCTTAATCTCCTCCGCGTAGGTGTTGCTGACCGTCGTGATCGCATCCGCGTATACGATGCCGCCTTTTAACATATTGCCGTCTTTGTAAGCTTCCAGCTTATCCGGTGTAAAATAGTAGTCCGGCAGCTCAGAGAAATGCTGGATTGTCTTCACATCCCACACACCCTGGAATTTCAGGTTGTGGATCGTCATGACGGACTTGATATCCCGGAAGAACTCGCCGCCGTGGAATTTGTCCTTGAGATGCACCGGGATAAGTCCCGTCTGCCAGTCGTGGCAGTGGATGACATCCGGCTTGAAGCCGATCACCGGCAGGGATGAGAGAGCCGCCTTGCAGAAGAAAGAAAACTTCTCCAGATCGTAATACCAGTCCCCATACGGGCGATCACCCCAGAAATAACTCTCATTATCAATAAAATAGAAGGTCACGCCCTCATATTCATATTCCAGGATGCCCACATACCGGTTCTGTCCCAGATAATCCATATAAAAATGGTTCACATACTTCATTTCACTGCGGAATGACTCTTTGATGCACAGATACTTCGGGATCATAACACGCACATCAAAATACTGCTTATCAAAACATTTTGGAAGAGATCCGACAACGTCTGCCAGACCTCCTGTCTTGATAAATGGAACCGCCTCCGATGCAATAAATAGAATATTCTTCATAGCTACTACCTCCCAACCGTGCCCGCTCGCGATCCGGCACCCTATTAAAATTATTATACAATAGAATCAGGGAATTAGAAAGTAGGCGACAGAGAAAAAAATCGGGAAATATATGACAAATAGTTCCGATTTGCAGACTGTATTTTCTGAATTGGATATTTTGCATAGTACCGGATGAATTATAAATTTTACCGCATGAAAAAGAATGTGCCTTGGCACATTCTCGCGCCGAGCGCGGTCGCTTGCGACATGTTTCTGCTTCGCGCGAGTGCGCATCCTCGCGGAGCGTTTTTTGTTTCATAGGACGCAATTTCCTATGAAACAAAAATAAAAGACGGAGCCGAAAAGAAAATTATGTTTTCTCTTCGGCCCCGGCTTTTGTATAATCAGGGATTGATCTCCCTGTATTTCTTCATCGTCCGCGCAAACAGCTCGCCGTTGGACGGCGGCGTGTACGTGATCGCATTGGCGCCCGCCTCGATCGTCTCCAAAATCGATTCGTTAGTCGGTCCTCCGGTCGCGATAATGGCAACGTCCGGATACTCCTTCCGTATCTCGGCTACCATCGATGCGGTGGCGGCAGCGCCTGATACATTTAAAATATCGGCTCCCGCCTCCAGTTTGCGGCGGACATCCGTGTGAACCGAAGCAATCGTCGCAATGACCGGAATGTCAACCACCCGCTTGATCTCCGTGATGACCTCATCCGCGATCGGCGCGTTGACCACTACACCGTAGGCTCCCTGATGTTCTGCCTGAAGCGCCAGACGGACGGAACGCTTTCCTCCGGTCAGACCGCCGCCGACCCCGACAAACACCGGCACATCCGAGATGCTGATGATCGACTGTGAGATAGCTGCCTGCGGAGTAAACGGATAAACTGCGATGATCGCATCCGCGTTGATATTTTTGATGATTGCCACATCCGTTGAAAAGGCGATCGATTTGATACGCTTTCCAAAGATGCGGATTCCTGAACATTCACTGATACAATACGGACACATAATCGTGTGATCCCGCAGGGTTCCATTGTACGCCGGTACTTTTTTTTTCATAGGCAATTCTCCGTTCTTTTAGCTGCTTTCCTGACCTCTCTGTCCAGCTGTTTTATACAGGGGCAGTTTTTCAGTCCTGCATCTTTTATTTCCCCTTTATCTTATCATACACACATTTACCCATGCAATCAGTCACTTTCATAAATGTGTTACAATCGTGTTAAAAAGGCTTACAGCACTTTCGGCTCCAAAAAGCACCGCACGATTTTATACATCCCGCTTATAATCCAGGCAAATCTTATCAACAATCAATGCGATAAATTCCGAATTGGTCGGCTTTCCTTTCCCTGTGCTGACGGTATATCCAAATAGATCGTTGATCGTGTCCATCTTGCCGCGGCTCCATGCGACCTCAATCGCGTGGCGGATTGCCCGCTCGACACGGCTTGAAGTGGTCTGGCGCTTCTTGGCGATGGTCGGGTACAGGATTTTCGTCACAGAACCGAGCATTTCTTTATCACTGACTGACAAAATAATCGCATCCCGCAGGTACTGATATCCCTTAATATGAGCCGGAATCCCAATCTCATGCAGAATCTGCGTCACATCGCTCTCCAGATTCTGTCTTTCATATTCCGCCGACACCATATACGGCTCCACCTTCCGGTTGCCCGCCAGGGTCGAAGCGCGGTTCCTGTAATTCTTCAGGCGATGTACCTTGTCTAAAACCGCCTCCTTCGAAAATGGCTTTACTATGTAATAACAGGCGCCCATCCGAAAAGCATCCGCTGTCAGATTCTCGCTGCTCGCAGCTGTAATCATAACAAAGGAAGTGTCAGCTGAACAGTCTTGATTTGTCTTGATGCGCTCCATAACCGAAATTCCATCCATTCCCGGCATCACTACGTCCAGAAATACAATATCCGGCTTTGTCTTTACGATCATATTATAGGCATCGGTTCCGTTTTCCGCTTTTCCGACCACCTGAATCTCCTTATCACTTTCCAGTATATTTCCAAGCATATCCAATGCCTGACGATTATCCTCTGCGATCGCAATCTTCATTTCTGCCATAATATTCTCCTCCTCGGCACCTGTGATGATTAAAATAATTATAAATTCTTTTTTTAACAAGTTTCAACTCGTTTTGATCGCGCAGTTCGACACTCAACGCTCATTTTGTCTATCAATTCTTTTGATGCAAAATAAATTACACAAGATGCAAACCATATATAAGCATGTATTGTAGCTAACCGTATCTGTTAAGATTCCGCTATAAACCTTCTACCGCCCAGCCGCCATACGCCTATCTAACGATCCCTTATCACCACGTTTTACCGATTCCGGTCGAAAGACACATAAAATACACGCAATTAAAAAGCCTCCACGACCGGTTTCTGAACATGAAAATTCCATCTTTGCAGATCAAGTTTCGATAAATTCCTATAAAAAAACAGAGTTACGCCATAGCCATACAACTATAACATACTCTGTTATCGTGTTAATGCAACTGGCTGCCATTTTACAGGCCCTATAGCTTTGCGTCGCAGCTTTTCAACTGTTTTGCCAAATATGTAATTTGCTCTATTATATACGCTTTTTTTATATCCTGTCAATAAAGAGAGCAAAAACTTTGTACTTTGCATGTTACTGTTCACACACGTGTGCCCAGCAACAGGATTTTGCCGATGCTGCGTATTCAAAATCGGCAAAATCTGCTGCCAGAACTGTATCATATGGAATTTTCAGTCCAGAAAATTCCCACTTGTAAACAGTTACTTTGCATCCAGATTCAATGTCCCAGCATATTCTCCACCAGAATCCCATACCCTCGCGTCGAATCCTGAATAAAAACGTGCGTGACTGCTCCGATGAGTTTTCCGTTCTGGATGATGGGGCTGCCGCTCATGCCCTGGACGATCCCGCCGGTCAGGGACAGAAGTTCCGGATCGGTTACGCGGATGACCATGTCCTTGTTGTGGCGGTTGGAAGAGTGGTCTATTTTCTGAATCTCAATCTCGTAGTCTTTCAATTCCCCGGACACGCTGCTGCGGATGCAGGCACGGCCTTTTTTGACGTCCTGACGGTAACCGATCGGAATTGCAGGGTTCTTTACCCGGCTTAAAAAGCGCGGATTTGCCGTCCCGAAAATGCCTTGATCCGTATTCGCCTCCACACTTCCCAGCCGCGACTGATTTCCATAGTAAATAACGCCCGACATCACGCCCGGCTTTCCGAAACTACCCTTCTCCACACCCAGAATCTCCGTATCGTATAGTTCGCCGCCGGAGGTCTGCACCAGAAGTCCCGTGTCGCCGTCGCTGATACCGTGTCCCAGCGCTCCAAACGCGCCGTTAGCACATACATAGGTCATCGTACCGATGCCCTGCGTATCGTCGCGGATCCACAGCCCCAGCTTATAGTCTCCCTCCTGCGTCTGTACCGGCGTCATCTGTACATCCATCGTCTCTCCCTCGCGGCGCACTGAAAGTGTCAGAGCCATATTTCCCGCTTCCTTGACCGCCCGTATCATATCTTTCTTGTCCGTCGCCGGCGTCCCGTTGATTGCCTCGATATAATCTCCAGAACGCAGGATCCCGTCCGCCGGATCTATCACTTCCCCCGTCTGTGCCGTCACCCTTCCGGTTCCAATCACCATCAGTCCATCGGATTTCATGTAAATACCCACCGGCAGCCCACAGGGAACCGCATACTGGACGTCCGACACATCTACCTCGATATCCTTTAATTTCCATATTCCAAAGAGTTTGAGACTTAAACGGTACGTTCCCTCCTGTTCAGAATAGATGGAAAAGGGCTGGTTGAGCTGCAGATGGATCTGGTCGGACGGAATTTTAGAGCTGCCGTTTAGAAGCACCTCCTCGCTCTCACTTTCCAGCAATGCTCGAAACGGCAGCCCAAAGCGAACTTGCTCCTGCCGGTCCACCACCACATTGATGCGGTCGGGAACCGCGTTCTTCACATATTGATAAGACACGCCGGCAAGCGCAATGACCCCCGCACCAAAGATTATCAGCAGAACACGGCGAAGTTTTTCCTTCCGACTTATTGTTTTCCACATACCAGAGTTTTTTCGCACGGTTTTTCCTCCTTCTACTCCTATGTACCTCCCCCGTTCCGTAGATTCCGCACTGCGGCGAATCTCAACGAAATGCAGATGTACACTCTGTTTGAATCCAAGAACTTGTTCGATAAAATCGTTTAATCCTAGTATGCGGAAAACCGTAAAATTCAGTCTGCTATTTTTGCGCCATTCTTTCTATTTTTTTCATTCAAGTGTTATTAAAACCCTGACTTTTTCTCAAGGTAAATGGAAAACCTGAAAAATTCCATTCTAACGTCAAAAAACCCGGTTCAGAAGACAGATTTCTCTGTCTCCCAAACCGGGGATATAAAATCATCTTACGATTCAAAACTTGCGTAAAAGAACGAAGATTTGATACAACTTAAACAAACGAATCTATCTAAATTATACCAGCTCTAACAGAACTTCCATAGCGCCGTCGCCCTTACGCTGACCGATCTTAACGATACGGCTGTAACCACCATTGCGGTTAGCGTACTTCGGTGCAAGCTCATCAAACAGCTTAGCCGGCATATCTACCTTCTTAGTGTTTTTCTTCTTGCCTGCTCTTGCAGTCGGAACGTCTGTTACATCGTAGAGAACCTTCAGCATCTGTCTTCTAGCGTGAAGTCTGGAAGCTTTATCTTTCTTGATCTCTTTCTCTACTTCGTCGTAAACGGTAACTTTCTTGCCGTCAACAACTTCTTTTACTCTCTTGCCGTTCTCGTCTTTGCGAGCTACCTTAGCGGTAACTTTAACGGTCTCGAAGTTATCTTTCTCTTTTACTGCCAGAGCGATCAGACCCTCAGCGATCTTCTTCACTTCTTTTGCTCTTGCCTCAGTGGTAACGATCTTGCCGTTGAATAACAGTGCGGTTACCAGGCTGCGCAGCATTGCTTTTCTCTGACTGGAAGTTCTTCCAAGTTTTCTATATCCTGCCATGATTCTTTCTCCTCCATTTGCGGAAGCCGGCACTCATGCCCTTTGGACTTACTGAATGTCTGCTATATAAAATATAATTGTTTGATGGTTATGCAGGGACCTGTGCCATTCGGACTTACCCGTCCCCGTATCTGCATGAAAGGGACGCACTGCAAAGCACGTCCACCCACGCGGTATCTTAAGCCTCTTCGCTCGGGTTGAGCTGCAGGCCTAATTCTTTCAGTTTTGCAAGAACCTCTTCCAGGGATTTGCGGCCCAGATTTCTGACTTTCATCATATCTTCCGGTGTGCGGTTGCACAGCTCCTCCACTGTATTGATTCCGGCTCTCTTTAAACAGTTGTAAGAACGAACGGATAACTCCAGCTCGTCGATGTTCATCTCAAGCACTTTCTCTTTCTCGTTGTCTTCCTTCTCTACCATAACCTCTGCGGTCTTGGCATTCTCGGAAAGGTCAATGAAGAGGTTCAGATGCTCGCTCAGAACCTTTGCTGCCAGGCTGACAGCTTCGTCTGGTGCCAGCGTTCCATTTGTGTATACATCTAATGTCAGCTTATCATAATCTGTCACCTGACCCACACGGGTGTTCTCAACGGTCATATTGACACGCTCCACCGGTGTGTAGATAGAATCAACAGCCAGAACTCCGATCGGAAGATCTTCACTCTTGTTCTTATCTGCGCTGATGTAGCCGCGGCCCTTCGTGATCGTCAGCTCCATGTAGAATTTGCTGTCCGCGCCGCCGCTTAATGTAGCGATGACCTGGTCCGGATTCAAAATCTCAATGTCAGAATCAGCGTGAATGTCAGCTGCTGTGATGACGCCTTCGCCCTCGAACTCGATATAAGCCGTCTTCGGCTCATTCGTCTCGCTGCTGTTTTTGATCGCCAGACTCTTGATGTTCATGATAATTTCAGTTACATCCTCTTTTACACCAGGGATAGAACTGAACTCATGCAAAACGCCGTCGATTTTCACTTGACTTACTGCTGCACCAGGCAAAGAGGAAAGCATAATTCTTCTTAAGGAATTGCCTAATGTGGTACCATAGCCTCTTTCCAGCGGTTCAACCACAAATTTGCCATATCTTTTGTCTTCGGAAATCTCAGCAATTTCAATTTTTGGTTTTTCAAAATCGAACACGATAGCCCCTCCTTTTGGGAACATTTTTGAGGGTCTGCCATACTCTTGTAGTCTCGGAATCTCCCAAGCAGCTGCCAAAGCAGATACATGGGAGATTCTGGACTAACATAATAGTAATACTTCTTATTATTTGGAGTACAGCTCGACGATAAGCACTTCGTTTACAGGAACGTCAATTTCGTCTCTGCTCGGTAACTCTTTAACAGTACCTTTCAGGTTCTCAGCGTCAACTTCCAGCCATGCCGGTACCATTCTTCCGCCGGTTACCTCAGCGATATCTTTATATCTCTGTGAAGATTTGTACTTCTCTTTGATCTCGATTACATCGCCAGCCTTAACTAAGTAGGACGGGATGTTTACGCTCTTGCCGTTTACGAGAACGTGCTTGTGATCTACGATCTGACGTGTCTCTTTTCTTGTACGGCCAAAGCCCATTCTGAATAATACATTATCCAGTCTGCACTCCAGAAGGATCATCAGGTTAGCACCGACCTGACCATTCATTCTGGATGCTTTTGCATAGTAATTTCTAAACGGTTTCTCTAACACACCGTAGATGAATTTTGCTTTCTGCTTTTCTCTCAGCTGGAGTGCATACTCGCTCATCTTTCTGTTGGCTCTCGTTAATTTTCTCGTTGATTTCTTGTCGATTCCTAAATAAACCGGATCAAGGTCAAGAGATCTACATCTTTTAAGTACAGGAACTCTATCTACTGCCACTTTACTTGCACCTCCTAATTAGACTCTTCTACGTTTCGGCGGACGGCATCCGTTATGCGGAACCGGAGTTACGTCCTTAATGCTTGTTACTTCCAGACCACATGCCTGAAGAGCACGGATTGCTGCTTCACGACCTGATCCCGGACCTTTTACCATAACGTCTACAGACTTTAAGCCATGGATAAGAGCTGCCTTCGTTGCAGTTTCTGCAGCCATCTGAGCTGCATATGGAGTAGATTTCCTTGAACCTCTAAATCCCAGACCGCCTGCACTTGCCCATGATAAGGCATTACCCTGTGCATCTGTTAAAGTAACGATTGTGTTATTAAAAGATGACTGGATGTGCGCCTGTCCGCGTTCAACGTTTTTCTTTACACGCTTTTTTGTCACTTTCTTGCCAGTGGACACTTTTTTAGCCATTTTAAACTAACCTACTTTCTCAAATATTGAATCCTGTTGCTAAACCTAACCTGATTCAGTTTCCTTGTTACTTAATTATTTCTTCTTGTTTGCTACTGTCTTTCTCGGACCCTTACGAGTTCTAGCGTTGGTCTTTGTCTTCTGACCACGAACCGGAAGGCTCTTTCTATGACGGATGCCTCTGTAGCATCCAATCTCCTGCAGTCTCTTGATGTTCATAGCGATCTCTCTTCTCAGATCACCCTCAACCACCTGACTGTCAGCGATGATTGCCGCAAGCTTCTTAACTTCGTCGTCAGTTAAGTCCTTAACACGAGTGTCAGGATTAACTTCAGCTTCGGCCAGGATACGGGCTGCACTTGCTCTACCGATACCGTAGATGTAAGTCAAGCCGATCTCTACGCGTTTCTCTCTTGGTAAATCGACACCTGAAATACGAGCCATGTGTGTAGTACACCTCCATTAGTTTTTCTTACTTCTTCGTTGATAATGTATAAATTTGCTTAAACTACTGAACAACTCATCCGAGTGGTTCATAATAGAAAGCCGCGCGAAAAAATAGGTGCTAAATCAAATTAGCCCTGTCTTTGTTTGTGCTTCGGATTCTCACAGATTACTCTGATACTGCCTTTTCTCTTGATGATCTTGCACTTTTCGCAAATTGGTTTAACCGATGATCTAACCTTCACAGCAATTCTCCTTTCCGTAATAGTCCGTCCAATCTCGGACATACAATTTTTTATAACCTATTGTAGTCCTGTGTCGGACTTACAGGTACAACAGACTCGTTCCATCCCCCTGCCGTGAGAGGACAAAAGGGCGGATCTTACCTGATGCTTCAACAAAGTTCGCTAAAGCATTATAACATTTAAAATCCTATAATGCAAGCGAAATTTACACTTCTCTCAATAATTTTATTGAGAAAAATGGATTGGTCTTTATTTATCTCTCCAAATGATTCTTCCCTTAGAGAGATCGTATGGCGACATTTCCATTGTAACCTTATCGCCCGGCAGAATACGGATGTAGTTCATACGGAGTTTTCCGCTGATCGTAGCAAGTACGATGTGTCCGTTTTCCAGTTCTACCTTAAACATAGCGTTCGGCAGCTTCTCTGCTACTACGCCCTCAATCTCAATTACATCTGCTTTCGACATTCTATATACCTCCCTGCAATGATTTCTGAATGAAATAGCGGATCGCTTCATCCTGGACTGCCGCGCCGTCCGCAAACTGGGCTGCCAGCGCCTCATCCCATTTGTGGGAGAACTGCACGTGCTTTCTCTTCTTGCGTTTCGGCTTGGCGGCGGTTTTAGTGCGTCCGTCTGCCAGATACACGTAGCGTGCATCTTCTCTGACTATAATATAATAAGTGCCTTTGTCGTGGCCCGCAAGTGAGCGGACCAGACAGCCAGTTCCATATTCCGTCATTCTGATCTCCGTTTCTGTAGACAGGTGTTTCCGCTCCCGCCGCAGGCTTCTCAGATTACAGTTTGTTCGCTTGCCTATTTGCTCACTTAGCTCGCAAACAGGGCAAAAATTCATGCAGATTTGTCTTCGACAAAGAATTTTTGGCATTGCCCGCCTTATTGATCGGCTCGGACATCTGCCTCAAGATGCGTACATACTGTAATCGGAAAGCCTGCTTAGGTCTTCGTAAAAACTTCCCCAGCTTACTTCTTCTTTATAAGGAAAGGATCTCAGGTTCGCCCTCTGTAATAAGAATCGTATTTTCATAATGAGCAGCCCAGCCGCCATCTTCCGTCATGACGGTCCAGTCATCATCGAGCCAGACTACTTCGTAGCTGCCCTCGGTAATCATCGGCTCGATCGCGAGCGTCATGCCGGGCTGTAAGAGAATTCCTTTTCTTTTTCTTGCAAAATTCGGAATCTCTGGATCCTCATGCAGATGGGAACCGATTCCATGACCAACCAGATCCCTGACAACACCAAAACCGAAACTTTCGGCATATTTCTGGATCGCTGCAGAGATGTCATTGAGATGATTGCCAGCTTTGGCAAATTTAATTCCCTCAAAGAAGCTCTGTCTGGTAACTTCAATCAGTTTTTTGGCATCATCGTCGATCTCTCCGATGCCGTAAGTCCGGGCTGCATCTGAGTGGTATCCTTTGTAGATCACTCCTGCATCCAGACTGACGATGTCTCCCTCATCGAGAAAATGTTCCTTGTGCGGGATTCCATGTACAACCTCATCATTGACAGAGACACAGATCGATGCGGGATAGCCGTTGTAATTTTTGAACGAGGGAATGCAGCCGTAACTCCGGATGATTTCCTCTCCCATATGATCAATATCCCAGGTGGACATACCCGGCCGAAGATTCTTCGCCAGTTCCTCATGCGTTTTGGCGAGAATTCTTCCCGCCTCACGCATCAGTTCAATCTCCCTGGGAGATTTTATCGTCACTGCCATGTTTTAAGCTCCCAAAATATCCGTAATGTTCTTGAATACGTCTTCCATGGTCTGTGTACCGTCTACCGTATGAAGAACGCCCTTCTTCTCATAGTACTCGATCAGCGGGTGTGTCTGGTCATGGTATATTTCCAGACGTTTCTGTACAGTCTCCGGCTTGTCATCATCACGAAGCACCAGCTCAGAACCGCACTTGTCGCAGATTCCTTCTTTTTTCGGTGCTGCGAACTGGATGTGGTAGGTAGCGCCGCACTTTAAGCACGCACGGCGTCCTGCCATGCGGTTTACGATGTTTGCATCCGGCACATCTACGTTGAGCGCGAAATCAATCGCCTCGCCGTTTGCTGCCAGCGCCTCTGTCAGACTCTCAGCCTGCGGGATCGTTCTTGGGAATCCATCCAGAATATAGCCGTTCTTGCAGTCAGCCTCATGGATCCGGTCAAGAAGCATGCCGATCGTTACCTCGTCCGGTACTAAAAGCCCCTGATCGATGAACGATTTTGCTTTTTTACCAAGCTCTGTGCCTGCCTTGATATTGGAACGGAAAATATCTCCGGTAGAAATGTGCGGAATGCCGTATTTTTCTGCAATTCTCTGAGCCTGTGTTCCTTTTCCGGCTCCCGGTGCTCCTAACATAACAATCTTCATAATGGTTACAATCTCCCTATATACAACAGAATCGCCTCCAGGCAGGAGCTGTCTCCGGCCACCTCCAGCCGTAAAGTAAGCAAGCTCCCGCCCAGAAAGCGAGTTGTCTTAGTCGTTTAAGAATCCTTTATAGTTGCGAACCAGCATCTGTGATTCGACTGCTTTGATTGTCTCAAGTACTACACCTACGATAATGATAAGAGAAGTACCTCCGAAGGAGAGACGGCTCACTGAGAACAGTCCAGAGACAATGATTGGAACCAGGCAGACAATGATCAGTCCGCAGGCACCAATCAGTATAATATACTCCAGAATTCCATCCAGGTAATCGGATGTTGGCTTTCCTGGACGAATGCCCGGGATGAAGCCGCCAGATTTCTTCATGTTGTTTGCTACTTCAAGCGGGTTGAATGTAATGGATGTGTAGAAATACGCAAACACAATAATCAACGCGATGTAGACAATTAAACCAACTGAATAAGCCGGACGCTCTGGATTAAACCAGGAGCTGGAATTCAGAGCCAGAAGAATCTTTCCTCCGATGGTGTCATAATTAACCTGGAAAAATCCAGCAATTACCACCGGGAAAGACATCAGGGATGAAGCAAAGATAACAGGAATAACACCTGCTGTATTTACTTTTAACGGGATGCTTGTGGACTGACCGCCAACCATCTTACGTCCCTGCATCTTTTTAGAATACTGAACCGGAATTCTCCGCTCTGCATCCTGTAAAATGATAACAAATACAACCATCGCTACGATAACCGCTACGATAATCACGGCTGTTACAACTGCAACCGCCACGATCTTGCCCTGCAGGAAACGCTCATAGAGCGTAATCATATCGCTTGGCATGGTTGAAATGATATTGAACAGAAGCACGATAGAAATACCGTTTCCGACGCCGTTCTCGGTGATTCGCTCACCGATCCACATCAGCATGGCACTTCCGGCTGTCATTGTCACAATAGCGACAATCACATTCAGGGCAGTAAACTCAACTAAAAGTCCCTTGCCGCCGAAACCGATCGCCATAGCGACGGACTGCATCAGCGCCAGTGCAACCGTAAGGTAACGCGTATATTCCGCAATCTTCTTTCTTCCGTCCTCGCCCTCCTGCTGCATTTCCTCTAATTTCGGAATTGCAATTGTCAGAAGCTGCATGATAATGGAAGAAGTGATGTACGGGGTAATACTCAATGCGAATACCGACATGTTCGTGAACGAACCGCCGGTAATCGTATTGAAGAAACCAAACGCATCATTGGACTGTCTTGTAAACAGTTCCTGGAAAAATGTTGTATTAACTCCGGGAATCGGCAGCTGCGATCCGATACGGATCACAACCAGCATAAAGAACGTATAGAGGAGTTTTTCTCTGACCTCTTTTATCTTAAATGCATTCTGGAGTGTTTTTAACATATTAGATCACCTCGCAGGTTCCGCCAACGGCCTCGATCTTAGCTTTCGCGCCTTCACTTACCGCATCAACCTTTACGTTCAGCTTTTTGGTCAGCTCGCCATTGCCGAGGATCTTAACGCCGTCACGCGGGTTCTTTACGATGCCTGCTTCGATTAATGTTTCAACCGTAACAACTGTGTCGTTCTCGAATCTCTCAAGAGCACTTACGTTGATACCAACGATGGTCTTAGAATTTCTGTTTGTGAAGCCTCTCTTCGGGAGACGTCTATATAACGGCATCTGACCGCCTTCAAATCCTGGTCTCGGAGCGCCGGAACGAGCTTTCTGTCCCTTATGTCCCTTACCAGCAGTCTTACCGTTGCCTGATGCGTGACCACGACCTCTTCTGAAGCTGTCGCTGTGCTTAGAGCCTACCGCCGGCTTTAAATTGGATAAATCC
This sequence comes from Clostridium sp. AF12-41, assembly GCF_003461685.1. Lineage (NCBI taxonomy): Bacteria > Bacillati > Bacillota > Clostridia > Eubacteriales > Clostridiaceae > Clostridium > Clostridium sp. AF12-41. The sequence goes on from NZ_QTXO01000005.1 coordinate 31,734, forward strand.
ATGACTGCACCTCCTTGCAAATATCTTAGATTTCCTCTACTTTAACTAAATGTCTAACATTCTGGATCATGCCTCTGATAGCGGCGTTGTCCGGCTGCTCAACTGTCTTGCCAGTCTTGTTTAAACCAAGAGCTGCAACCGTTGCTTTCTGCTTCGGGATAGCGCCAATAGGAGACTTAACCAATGTGATTTTTAATTTCTCTGCCATTTTTATCTCCTCCTATTAGTTCAGAATTTCTTCTACAGACTTACCGCGAAGTTTTGCAACCTCTTCCGGAGTCTTTAAAGAACCTAAGCCTGCCAGGGTAGCAAGAACTACGTTTGCCTTGTTGTTGGAACCAAGGGATTTTGTACGGATGTTCTTGTAACCAGCCAGATCCAGTACGGCACGAGCCGGACCACCAGCGATAATACCGGTACCTTCCGGAGCCTTCTTCAGAAGTACGTTAGCGCTTCCGAATTTGCCGAGGAAATCGTGCGGGATGCTATTGTTCTCGTCGAACGGAACCTCCATCAGGTTTCTGGCAGCTGCCTCTTTGCCCTTGCGGATTGCTTCCGGAACCTCAGCAGCTTTTCCCATACCAGCACCAACGTGGCCGTTTTTATCTCCAACTACTACTAAAGCGGAAAAACGCATTGTACGTCCGCCCTTAACGGTCTTGGATACACGTTTGATTGCCACTACAGTATCCTCTAACTCGAACTGGTTGGCATCAATTTTTGTACGTTTCATGTGTATGTTCTCCTTCCTACTAGAATTCCAGACCAGCCTCGCGGGCTGCATCTGCTAATGCCTGAACTTTTCCGTGGTAAATAAATCCGCCTCTATCGAAGACAACTTCTTTAATACCTTTTTCAAGCGCTCTCTTAGCGATTACAGTTCCAACGTGAGCTGCTGCTGCAACATCGTTCGTCTTCTCCAGTTCAGCTTTAACTTCCTTCTCGGCAGTGGAAGCTGCTACTAAAGTTTTTCCAACTGTATCATCAATGATCTGAGCATACATATGATTATTACTTCTAAACACTGCTAAACGCGGTCTCTCGGCTGTGCCAGAAAAACGGTTGCGTAATCTAACGTGTTTTTTAACGCGAATTTCGCTTCTTGACTGTTTGCTAACCATCTTCACACTCTCCTTAATTATTTCTTACCAGTCTTACCAACTTTACGTCTGATAACCTCATCGGCATACTTAATACCTTTGCCCTTGTACGGCTCAGGTCTTCTCTTATCCCGAATCTCAGCTGCATACTGGCCAACTTTTTCTTTGCTGATACCTTTAACAGTGATCTTGTTCTGTCCTTCCAGAACAGTCTCAATGCCTTCCGGATCTTCCATCTCTACCGGATGGGAGTAACCAAGGCTGAGAACCAGTTTCTTGCCCTGCTTCGCTGCTCTGTAACCAACACCGTTAACTTCCAGCACTTTCTCATAGCCTTCTGTTACACCATGAATCATGTTGTTAATTAAGGTTCTTGTCAGACCGTGTAAAGATTTCATTTTCTTTAAGTCGTTCGGTCTGGTAACTACGATATGACCATCCTCTTCTTTGATGTTCATCTCAACCGGGAGTTCTCTCTCAAGTGTTCCCTTCGGACCTTTTACAGTCACTAAATTGTTCTCTGCGATTGTTACGGTTACGCCCGCCGGAATCGCAACTGGCATTCTTCCGATACGTGACATGCCTTTTACCTCCTACTTAGATTTTCGGAGAAGCCGCTAAGGCTTCTCTGTTTTCAGTTGTATCTATACCTTGTCTAAACCGATGATGATGCTTTCGGCTTACCAAACAAATGCAAGAACTTCTCCGCCTACGCCGAGTTCTCTTGCCTGCTTGTCAGTGATAACGCCCTGGTTGGTGGAGATGATAGCTACACCTAAACCGCCCAATACCTTCGGCATATCTTCCTTGTTTGCGTAGATACGCAGACCCGGTTTGGATATTCTCTTGATGCCGGAGATGATCTTCTCGTTTTTGTCTTTACCGTACTTTAAGGTAATACGGATAGTCTTGAAATTGCCGTCCTCAACAACGTCATATTTCTTGATGAAACCTTCCTTTACCAGGATGTCAGCGATTGCTAATTTCATCTTGGAAGACGGAACATCTACTGTATCATGTTTTGCAGTGTTAGCATTACGGATTCTTGTAAGCATATCTGCAATCGGATCGCTCATTGTCATTTTGAGTGTGCCTCCTTATAATTTGACTACCACTTACTGTAAGTGGGTTTCGGTGGGTTTTGGGAACACTAGGATGTGTCCTCTATAATATAGGCATCGTCCACTCGACTAAGCTCGTCTATCGTCTTCGACTCTGACTCACTAAGTCTCGGGACGGGCTGCCTTTTCAGGCAACCTCTTGCCGTGACGCATCGCTCAACTAGATTCAGCTTACGCTTCATCAAGGTTCGCGATGAGCCTCGCACTAAGTTCGCGCTTGCTGCGCTCACTAAGTTGCTTTCGGCTTACCAGCTTGCTTTCTTTACGCCCGGAATTTCGCCCTTGTAAGCTAATTCACGGAAGCAAACTCTGCAGATGCCGTATTTTCTTAAATATGCATGCGGACGACCGCAGATTCTGCAGCGGTTATATTCTCTGGTGGAGAATTTTGCCGGACGCTGCTGTTTAATCTTCATTGAAGTTTTAGCCATGATAAATCCTCCTATTATTTAGCAAATGGCATGTTGAACTGAGTTAACAGCTCACGTGCTTCTTCGTCGGTCTTAGCAGTGGTAACGAAGATGATATCCATACCTCTTACCTTATCTACTTTATCGTACTCGATCTCCGGGAAGATAAGCTGCTCTTTGATACCCAGAGCGTAGTTGCCTCTGCCGTCAAATGCGTTCGGATTTACACCGCGGAAGTCTCTTACTCGCGGAAGAGCCAGGTTGATCAGACGATCAGCGAACTCATACATCTTCTCGCCACGCAGGGTAACTTTACAGCCGATAGCCATACCCTCTCTAAGTTTGAAGTTAGCGACTGATTTTTTCGCTTTTGTAAGAACTGCCTTCTGGCCAGTGATGATTTCCATATCTCTTACAGCAGAGTCCAGAACTTTAGCATTTTCTTTTGCCTCGCCAACGCCCATGTTGATAACAATCTTGTCCAGCTTCGGCACTTCCATGATATTTTTATATCCGAATTTTTTGATCATAGCGTCTACGATTTCGCTCTGATACATTTCTTTTAATCTAGCCAATTTTAACGTTCCTCCTCTCTGTATTAGTCAATTACTTTACCGGTTGCCTTAGCAACGCGGACTTTCTTGCCGTCTTCTACTTTGAAGCCAACTCTCGTAGCCTTGCCATCCACTACCAGCATAACGTTGGAAATGTCAAGCGCGCCTTCCTGATGGATGATGCCGCCCTGCTGATTAGCTGCAGACGGTTTGGTATGCTTTGTTACCATGTTGCATCCCTCAACCAGGACTGTATTCTTCTTTACATTAACGGAAAGAACTTTTCCGGTTTTGTCTTTGTCTTTACCTGTGATAACCTTTACCAGGTCGCCTTTTTTAATTTTATGCACAGCTGACACCTCCTACAGTACTTCCGGAGCCAGGGAAACAATCTTCATAAACTGTTTCTCACGAAGCTCTCTGGCAACCGGCCCAAAAATACGGGTTCCTCTCGGGTTCTTGTCGTCTTTGATGATAACGGCTGCGTTCTCATCAAATTTGATGTAGGAACCATCTTTACGGCGTGCGCCCTTAACGGTACGTACAACAACGGCCTTCACTACATCGCCTTTCTTTACAACACCGCCTGGTGTTGCATCTTTAACGCTGGCAACGATTACATCGCCAATATTTGCATATCTTCTAGTAGAGCCGCCCATAACGCGGATACAGAGTAATTCTTTCGCACCGGTATTGTCGGCAACCTTTAATCTGGTCTCCTGCTGAATCATGCCCAATACTCCTTTCTGATTTAGAAATTATCTCGCTTTCTCGATAATTTCGACGAGTCTCCATCTCTTATCCTTGGATAACGGTCTTGTTTCCATTACCTTTACAGTATCACCGATACCGCACTCGTTGTTCTCGTCGTGTGCTTTTAATTTATAAGTTCTCTTAACAATCTTACCGATTAAAGGATGTTTTACGTGGTTTTCGATAGCAACTACGATTGTTTTGTCCATCTTGTTGCTTACTACCTTACCGGTACGTGTTTTTCTAAGATTTCTTTCCACGGTAGATATCTCCTTTCCTATTTTAGGAATCTATGATAATTAGTTCGCTTTCTCTGTAATAACAGTCTGAATACGAGCGATGTTTCTGCGAACTTCTTTAATTCTGCTTGTATTATCCAGCTGGTTGGTAGCGTTCTGGAATCTTAAGTTGAAGAGTTCCTTCTTAGCAGCTACTAATTCTTCGTTTAATTCTGCAGATGTCTTAGCTTTTAAATCTTCTACATACTTATTAATTTTCACTGTTATCACCGCCTTCTAAATCTGCTTTAGAAGCAATCTTGCACTTGCACGGAAGTTTGTGCATAGCAAGACGAAGCGCTTCTCTCGCTGTCTCCTCTGGTACACCCGCGATCTCGAACATTACGCGGCCTGGTTTTACTACTGCTACCCAGTACTCAAGTGCGCCTTTACCGGAACCCATACGAGTCTCAGCCGGTTTAGCAGTTACTGGTTTATCCGGGAAAATCTTAATCCAAACTTTACCACCACGTTTGATGTAACGGGTCATGGCAACACGGGCTGCCTCGATCTGGTTGGATTTGATCCAGCACGGTTCTGTAGCGACTAAACCGTACTCACCGTAGTTGATTACATTTCCTCTAAGCGCCTTGCCGGCCATGGTACCACGGAACTGTTTACGACGCTTTACTCTTTTCGGCATTAACATTATTTATCGCTCCCTTCCTTATTTCCTTTCGCAGGAAGTACCTCGCCTTTGTAGATCCAAACCTTAACACCGGTCTTGCCGTATGTTGTGTTTGCCTCAGCGAAACCGTAGTCAATATCTGCTCTTAATGTCTGAAGCGGGATAGTGCCCTCGCTGTAGAACTCTGTACGAGCCATATCAGCACCGCCAAGACGTCCGGATACGGAAGCCTTGATACCCTTAGCTCCAGCCTTCATGGTTCTGCCCATAGCGGACTTCATCGCACGACGGAAGGAAATACGGTTCTCAAGCTGCTGAGCGATGTTCTCTGCAACGAGCTGAGCGTCTCTGTCTGGTCTCTTAACTTCTTTGATGTCTACAAAAACTTTCTTGTCAGTTAATTTCTGAACCTGAGCTTTTGTCTTCTCGATCTCTGCGCCGCCCTTACCGATAACAACGCCCGGTTTAGCAGTGTAAAGAATGATTTTTACTTTATCAGAAGCGCGCTCGATTTCGATTTTGGAAACACCGGCGCTGTATAATTTCTTCTTAAGGAAGGTTCTGATTTTGTGATCCTCTACCAGGTTATCTGCAAAATCAGCTTCCGCATACCATCTGGAATCCCAGTCTTTAATAACACCGACTCTTAAGCCGTGCGGATTAACTTTCTGTCCCATAATTGCCTCCTCTTATTTCTCATCAAGCACGATTGTGATGTGGCTCATTCTCTTTTCGATTCTGTAAGCGCGGCCCTGTGCTCTCGGTTTTACTCTCTTCATTGTCGGTCCCTTGTTAGCGAAGCATTCTGCAACGTACAGGTTCTCCGGATTCATCTGGTTGTTGTTCTCTGCGTTAGCAACAGCAGACTCGAGTAATTTTTTAATTAAAGTAGAAGCATATCTAGGATTGTATGTTACAATACCAAGCGCTGTCTTCACATCTTTGCCTCTGATGGCATCTAATACGAAGCATGCTTTCTGAACGGATACTCTGGCGTAAGACAGCTTAGCCGACGGTCTCGTATCCTTATTAGCATTTCTTTCTCTTTTAATCTGGGATCTATGTCCTTTAGCCATTGGTGAAACCTCCTTTCAAGCGTAACTTACTTACGTCCTGCTTTCTTCTCGTCTTTTCCGTGGCCTCTGTAAGTTCTAGTGGCTACGAACTCACCGAGTTTATGTCCAACCATGTCCTCTGTCACGTATACCGGAACATGTTTTCTACCATCGTGAACTGCGATTGTATGTCCAACCATCTGCGGGAAGATTGTGGAACGGCGGGACCAGGTTTTGATAACCTGTTTCTGTCCTGCTGCGTTCATCTCATCTACTTTCTTTAAAAGATGAGCATCTGCAAATGGTCCTTTTTTTAATGAACGACCCATTAGTATACCTCCTATTACTGTTTACCGTTTCTTCTTCTTACGATTAACTTATTAGACTGTTTGTTTTTCTTTCTGGTCTTCAGGCCGAGTGCCGGTTTGCCCCAAGGTGTGCAAGGACCTGGACGACCGATACTGGTCTTGCCCTCACCACCACCATGCGGATGGTCATTCGGGTTCATAACAGAACCGCGGACAGTCGGACGAATACCCATGTGACGTTTTCTACCAGCCTTACCGATATTGATCAGGTTGTGGTCGCCGTTGCCAACTACACCGATAGTAGCGCGGCAGCTGATCGGAACCATTCTCATCTCTCCGGACGGTAATCTAAGGGTTGCATATTTGCCTTCTTTAGCCATTAACTGAGCAGAGTTACCAGCGGAACGAACCAGCTGACCACCCTTGCCCGGAAGAAGCTCGATGTTGTGAATCTGTGCACCAACCGGGATTTCAGAAAGCGGTAAGCAGTTACCAACTTTTGCCTCAGCCTCTGCACCGCTCATAACCTTCTGTCCAACCTGTAAACCAGCCGGAGCAAGGATATAAGCTTTCTCGCCGTCTGCGTAGCAGATCAGAGCGATGTTTGCTGTACGGTTCGGATCGTACTCGATACCAAGTACGGTTGCTGCGATACCGTCTTTTGCATTTCTCTTGAAGTCGATGATTCTATATTTTCTTCTGGAACCGCCGCCTCTGTGACGAACGGTGATTTTACCCTGGTTGTTACGACCTGCGTTCTTCTTTAAAGAAACTACTAAGGATTTCTCCGGTGTGGATTTTGTAATCTCAGAGAAATCAGAGCCGGTCATATGTCTTCTGGAAGGTGTATATGGGCTGTAAGATTTAATTCCCATGACTTTGACTCCTTTCGTTCAACGCCTCCTGGCGTTTCTTCATGTTTTTCACGACATAGTGTTCGTCGTATAATTGTCTATTGAGGATGAATTATAAACCAGCGAAGATCTCGATCTCTTTGCTGTCCTCGGTCAACTGAACGATAGCTTTCTTTGTTGCAGCTGTCTTACCGAAGGTCATGCCTCTTCTCTTTGTCTTGCCGTCCATGTTCATGGTGTTGACACTCTTAACTTTGGTGCCCGGGAACATCTTCTCAACGGCTTCTTTGATCATAGTTTTGTTTGCCTCGGTGTGTACCAGGAAGGTGTATTTCTTGTCTGTCATAGCATTCATACTCTTCTCAGTTACAACCGGTTTGAGGATTACGTCATAGTACTGTACGTTTGCCATTATGCATATACCTCCTCGATAGAAGCTACAGCAGCCTTGGTTGCTACTACTGTGTTGTATTTCAGGATATCGTAAACGTTGATGGTGCTTACGGAAGCAGTCTTAACGTCTGCCACGTTTCTAGCGGATAATACAGCCTTGTCACAAGCCTCATCCAGAACAACTAAAGCTTTGTTTACTTTCAGGTTGTTCATAACCTCAACAAATTTCTTTGTCTTGATCTCGTCGAAGTTCATAGCCTCAACTACGATGAACTTGTTCTCGTTTACACGGCTTGTCAGAGCAGATTTAAGAGCAGCTCTCTTCTCTTTCTTATTTAAACGGATTGTATAATCACGTGGTGTCGGAGCGAATACTACGCCGCCGCCCGTCCACTGCGGAGCTCTTGTTGAACCCTGTCTTGCATGTCCGGTACCTTTCTGTCTCCACGGTTTCTTACCACCGCCGGAAACTTCGGAACGGGTTTTTGCTTTCTGAGTTCCCTGACGTTTGTTAGCAAGCTGTGCTACAACTGCCATGTGAACCAGATGTTCATTTACTTCTACACCGAATACAGCATCATTCAGTTCTAATGTGCCAACTTCGTTGCCTTCTAAATTGAAAACAGATACGTTTGCCATCTGTATGTTCCTCCTTTCCCGTAAAAGCCTTATCTAGCGACCTTTACTGTCTCTTTGATTGTTACTAAGGATTTCTTCGGTCCCGGTACAGAGCCTTTAACAAGGAGTAAGTTGTTCTCAGTATCAACCTTAACAACCTCCAGGTTCTGAACAGTTACTTTTACGCTGCCCATGTGACCCGGCATTCCTTTGCCCTTAAATACGCGTCCCGGTGTGGTTGCAGAACCGTTGGAACCCTGATGACGATGGAACTTGGAACCGTGAGCCATCGGTCCTCTGTGCTGGCCGTGTCTCTTGATGGCACCCTGGAAACCTTTACCTTTGGAAATAGCAGTTGCATCAATTTTATCGCCTGCTGCGAAGATGTCTGCCTTGATTTCGTCTTTTACAGAATACTCTTCAGCATTCTCTAAGCGGAACTCTCTTACATATCTCTTGTAAGCAACGCCTGCCTTGTCAAAATGACCCTTAACCGGCTTTGTCACAAGTTTTTCTCTCTTGTCTACAAAACCAACCTGTACTGCTTTGTAGCCATCGTTCTCTTCTGTCTTAACCTGTGTAACAACACACGGTCCAGCCTGAAGAACGGTTACTGGAGTTAAAACTCCGTCTTCGTTGAAGATTTGAGTCATTCCGACTTTGGTAGCTAAAATCGCTTTCTTCATTAATCTGACCTCCTGTTTTTCTACAGCGGAACGCGTTCGTCAAACTCCCGCGTTCATCCTAGAACTGTCCAGATGTCTCTATCTAAACTAGTATAGGATTCTTAATTATTTGTTTTTCATCTTTACGTTGATGGACACGCCAGCCGGCATTTCCAGTCTCTGCAGTGCATCAACTGTCTTCTGGCTCGGAGCAATGATATCGATGAGTCTCTTATGAGTTCTCTGCTCGAACTGCTCTCTGGAATCTTTGTACTTATGAACTGCTCGCAGAATGGTTACTACCTCTTTCTTAGTTGGCAGCGGCACCGGTCCACTCACCTTTGATCCGTTTTTCTTTACAGTCTCAATGATTTTTGCAGCGGATGTGTCTACCAGCTGATGATCATAAGCTTTCAGTGTGATTCTCATTACTTGACTTGCCATAAAAAAAGTCGCCTCCTTTTCGTACTATTAAGCACGACAAGCGGTGACTGTACACATACCCGTGTGTGTCCTCGCAGTCCACACACCAAATCCGTCATTTGTCTTCAGGATACTCTATTCTTGTACAGTGACTTGTCGCCAGTTTCCTAACTTGACATTCGCTCCGCGGAATAACCTGCTTATCATAAGCAGCAACCTCTCGTTTCATCGCTATCATGCCACAGCTTCGTTATAATAACACAGCTTTCTGGGAAATGCAAGTGTTTTTTTAAGAAAAAATCTATATTTTTCAAGAAAAAACAGGAGTTTCTTCTTCCGGTGGGTAATTACACCTTTTATATAGAAGAAACTCCTGTTTATCCACAAGAATATATTTCCATGCAGAAATTTTATCTCATTCGAGAAGACTCCCAGCTTTTTTAATTAATCCTCCCAATACGTCGGTTCCACCGGGGTTCTAGCCTCGTCGCTGCCATCGTCGTTTGTGCCGTCCACCTCTGTGACAACACCCGCAGAGCTTGTCTTAAACTTTGTGCCGTTCGCATCCTTCACGGTGCTGGATTTCACTACCTTGCCGCTCGTCGTTACCAGATAGTTTTTGTCATTGACTTCAATGACTTCATACTTGGTACCGCTGTCTGCCTTCTGAAGCTTACCCATGTAGTACAGGAATCCATCCTCCACACCTGAGTAGCCGCGTCCAGCCTTGTTGCCGCTGTCAGCGAAATAGAACTGTCCGGTCGTTCCGTCGCCCTCTACTACATTTCCCTTGCCTTTTACGACTGAGCTGGTCGCCTTGTCCGCGCCGAAGAAATAGCAGGCATACTGACCGCTCGTTCCTACCTCCAGACGTCTCAGACCATAGACCGGGTTGCCCTTCTCATTAAATAAGTAGGTAATATTGTTGATGCGAACCAGGTTGCTCGTCGAAGCGTCAGAAATCTTCGGACCCACCTTCGGCTCGCCGTTGCTTGAAAAATAATACCACTGTACATCGCTGCCGAGATCCAGATTGTAATCATCATCCTCCGGCGGAGTCGTGGAGAGCCAGCCAGTCTGTACCTGACCGTTGCTCTGATAATAACGGTAATTTGCAAATCCAGAGGAATTTCCCATATCGACCCAGCCGGTCTGCATCGCTCCGTTTTCGTCGAAGCAGTAGTAGGTTCCGTCAATCTTATACTGTTTATATTTAGCACCGCCTAAAGAAGGCACATATTTCTTTCCTGAACTCTGAAAGTAGTACCAATGATGATCCTCATCGTCGTCGCCGGGTTTCACTTCATCATCGTCCTTTTTGGTATCATCCGGATCTTCCAGATATGCCCAGCCGATCTGCATGACACCATCTGCATTCGTGTAGTAGGTGTCATCATCCACCCAGCCCGTCTGCATCGCTCCATCACCGTCGAAGTAATAGTACTTGCCTCCGATCTTGGACCAGCCGTCGGATACCATCTTTCCGCTGGTGGAGAAATAGTACCAGACCGTCGTAGCGGAAGTCTCGTTCCATGCCGGATTGCGCTTCGGCAGTTTCAGCCACTTGTCAGTCGCCATGATGCCGGTACTCTCGACAAAGTATTCGTCGTCCACCCAGCAGTTCGACGCGATGTTGCCCTGGGAATCGAGATAGCGCCAGAGATTGTCTGCTCCCTTCTTCCAGGTATTCGTCACCTTGTTGCCATTGTTGTCCACATATATCCAGCTGTTTCCAGACTGCTGCCAGCCTTCTGCCGCGTAAGATGTCAGGGTCGCCGCCCCTATCATCAGCGCTGCGGAAAGGACGCAGACTGCCAGTTTCTGTTTCTTCATATACAAGCCCTCCCAGTTCACGATTGATAACGTCTATTCTCCCACCTGCTGCGCATTCGCACACTTCCCGTCGTGTGGAGACTGCATCAGATGCTTATAACGCCTTGTTTTGTTCCAGATACGTGCAATCTATCTTTTACCTAATATACATTTTAACAGGAGATGTAGGAATCTTCAAGGAGATTTATCTTTCAATTTATTTACTTTTTTTTGGCAGGAAGCCGTTCAAAAGGTTTGACACGCCAATCAATGACCGATATAATTAGGTATGCATTTCAACTGAACCGTTTTTCCGGTCAGACAGACTGCGTTTATGGTTACTGTGCACGCATCGTGCCCAGTAACGGAATTTGCCGTGGCTTCGCATTTAAATACGGCAAATTCCTGCTGTCACCACGTTTTCTTACGGCACTTTCGGTTCCAAAAGTGCCTACCCGGGAACAGTAACCATTTATGCCATTTGGATGGAAATGGCTTATGGATAACACCGATTATAAAGGCGGCAGATACCCTTTTCCGGGGTTTGCGCCTCATTTTTTTGAAAGGATAAAATTTTATGTGGATTGCAGATGGATGGAACGATTATGAAGTGATTGACTGCTCCGAAGGAGAGAAACTGGAGCGGTGGGGCGACTATCTTCTGGTTCGCCCGGACCCGCAGGTTATCTGGAACACCCCCAAGACACACCGCGGCTGGAAAAAGATGAACGGACACTACCACAGAAGCTCCAAGGGCGGCGGCGAATGGGAATTTTTCGACCTGCCGGAGCAGTGGTCGATCCATTACAAAGAACTGACCTTTAACTTAAAACCGTTCAGCTTCAAGCACACAGGTCTCTTCCCGGAGCAGGCGGCAAACTGGGACTGGTTCGGTGACCGCATCCGCAATGCCGGACGCCCAATCAAGGTTTTAAACCTCTTTGCCTACACAGGCGGCGCTACCCTGGCGGCAGCCGCAGCCGGCGCCAGCGTGACCCATGTGGACGCCTCCAAGGGCATGGTAGCCTGGGCGAAGGAAAACTCCCGTTCCTCCGGGCTGGAAAATGCACCCATCCGCTGGATCGTCGATGACTGTGTGAAATTTGTTGAGCGTGAGATCCGCCGCGGCAACCATTACGACGGAATCATCATGGACCCGCCGTCCTACGGCCGCGGACCGAAAGGCGAGATCTGGAAGATCGAAACTTCGATTTACCCGTTCGTGCAGCTCTGTACGAAACTGTTATCGGACAACCCGCTCTTCTTCCTCATCAACTCCTACACCACCGGGCTGGCGCCGTCCGTCCTGACCTATATGCTCTCAACCGAAGTTGCCTCCACCCACGGCGGCACAGTGAAATCGGACGAGCTGGGACTTCCGGTTACCCGCACCGGACTGGTATTACCATGCGGTGCATCCGGACGCTGGGAATCTGGTAAATAACACTGGTATTCGGATGACATAGACACCCCATTTTTAAGTTTGATTCCTATTCATTCCAATCCCGGATATCTAACAGCCCCGGGACCAGTTCCCGCGCACTCGTCTCTAATATAATTCGCCCCTTCTCGGCGCTTGCACCAGACGGATCTCCTCCAATTCCAATCGGCGATCCGTCTTTTGTTTTCCAATCCTCCGACACCCAGCCGATCGAAACCGGACCGTATGGCTTCAGGGCGCGGGTCTTCTCAAACGCCGTCGGCTCTCCCGCTTCCGAAAGTTCCAGCTTCACAAGACTCTCATCGACCGCCATTACCATCGATGTCTCCATCTCTCCACCGTGGAAATCCCAGATATTCCCCTTTGAAATCGTTGCTTTTACATCCGGATGACCAAATGCCCCCGATGAAAGGATAAACGGTGCAATCCCCAGCTCACTCCGAAGTTCCCGGCTTAAAACCTGCGCTATCGGCGCATTCCCACCATGGCATACCAAAAAAGCCAGCTTTTTAAAACCGTGATGCGCCAGGCTGACGCATATATCATATAAGAGATGATAGTAAGTGTCCGGCCGGACTGTGACCGAACCGCAGAAATTCTTATGCTCTGTACTTAAGCCCACCGGAATCACCGGAAACAGCAGCATCGGGAAGTCTTCTTCCCCCTCTGCCTCCAGTGCCTTTTTGATCTCCTGACTCATCGCCTCCGCGATAATATCATCCGTTCCCAGTGGTGCCTGATTGCCATGCTGTTCCAGCGCCCCGAGCGGAATCAGGACAATCGTGTTCTCACGGTCCACCTGCTCCATTTCCCATCTTGTCAAATCTCTATAGTTACGTATCATAGTATCTCCTCCTCTTATAAAAACAGATATGTCTTTGCACGTTCCATCAAACAAAAAGGATTGTCCGGGATTCTTCCCCCAGGCAGCTTTCCCAGCGGTTTCCCGACAATCCTTTCTATGAAATGGTTCTGCCGTTTCACAGCAAACAGCCAAATCCGTCAAACCATTCCTCTTATTTCATTTTATACTGCTTTCGGCACAATCTTCGCCGCACGCAGGCGTACAAACAAAAGCTGTCCAACGATATAGTTGAGTCCCACTTTCAATACATTGAATGGGATCGTCGCCAGGATGATAAATCCATTCAGGTCTTTGATCGCCGGGTTGACCGACGCTACCATGCGGATCACTTCATCCAGCGGCAGGCTCATCGCTTTCGCATATAACGGAAGCGTAATGTTCGCATTGATAAAGCATGCACACGCGGTGCGGATCACGATACTGATCAGAAGTGCTTCTACAGCTGCCTTACGGTTAGCGCCCAGCTTCTGATAGAGGAACCACAGCGGCCATACGAACAGGAACGCCGCAATCAGGTTGGCCAGCTCACCGACGTACATCGTGTTAGTTCCGACAGTAATCAGCTTGATTAACAGCTTGATGACTTCTACACAGATACCGGATACCGGTCCCATCAGAAACACGGCAATCACAGACGGTACATCACTGAAATCCACCTTATAAAACGGCGGCATCATCGGAACCGAAAATTCCAATGACATCAGCACGCCAGCAACCGCTGCCAGCATCGCCGTATAAATCAATTTTTGAATACTCCATTTTCCTGTCTTCATCTTAAATCTCCTTTCGGTTTTAAAACTCATTTCTCCGAAGGAGGAGTATGAATCAAGTGCCGGACTAGCTGCATTTGTAAAACTAAAAAATCCCAGGTTGTTCGGGACCTGGGATAATAAATCGCAACTTAGCCGATGTACACCAGCCTGCTTACGCTCAAGCGGTACACTCTCTGACTCCTGCCTCTTCTCTCATCCAGACTATACTGTCGGTTTCGGAATCTCACCGAATCGGCCGCCATCGCGGTTCGCGGACTATACCGCCGGTAGGGAATTTCGCCCTGCCCCGAAGAAATCATGGTAATTACTCCGTCTTCATACATATAAACATGTGAATCTGCGGAGTAATTATCTCACCCGGTCATAGTATCACATACAAACGAGAATTTCAATATTTTTTTAACAATCTTTCTTTTCGTTTTTCTCATCTACGGCATCGCCGCCCCGGCATCCAGCATACCTCCGGTTGCCACTTTGCCGGACAGACTCTCAAGCGGCCGCGCCGACTGCAGAATACGGTTTCTCACATCCATAAGCGACAGGGACGCATCGCAGGAGTACAGCATCGCCGCCGTTCCGGTCACCATCGGCGCCGCCATTGATGTGCCGCTCATGTAGGCATAGTCATTGCCCGTGATCGTGCTCAGGATATAATTGCCCGGCGCTGCCAGATCCACGCTTCTCACCCCGTAATTGGACGCACGGTCGAGCTGACCGTCAAAGCGCAGGTTTGCCACGGAAATGATATTGTCCAGTTCAAAGCTTGCCGGGTACATCGGCTGCTCATCGATGCTGTAGCCATTACCGGAGGCGTCACCGTTTCCAGCCGCCACAATAAACAGCATCCCCGAATCCTTGATCGCCTGATACAGCTCCTCGCTATATTTCATCGTGCCAAAGCTCAGATTGCAGATCGACGCGCCGTTCACCTGCGCATACCGGATCGCCTTAACCACGTTGCTGACGGTTCCGACACCGGACGATGTTCCAAGCGTCTTGATCACCATGATCTTCACATACGCCGGATCGCAGATTCCAACCGTTCCGACTCCATTTCTCGCCGCCGCGATCGTGCCCGCCGAGTGGGTACCATGATTGTCATCCACCCCGGTAAATACCTGGGCATTATTATCATAGAAATTCCAGCCGTAAACGTCATCGATATAACCATTTCCGTCATTGTCAATGCCATCGCCCGGGATTTCCCCCGTATTCGTCCAGATCGAACCGCTAAGCTCCGGGTGAGTTATGTCAACCCCTGTATCAATCAGCGCCACAATCACCTGACGTTTTTCACTTTTCGCGTCATATTTCTTCCATGCCGGGACAATATTTATATCGATCCCTTCCAGAGAACGAACCGTTCCATCTGCTGAGAGCGCCGGGCTGCCGGTAATCGCCCCAATCGCTGCATCCACCGCCGCCGTATGGCTCGGCACCAGACGCAGTTCACCTGTATTTAAAAAAGCCCACTGATAGGAGGCATAGGAATCCGCATAGGGAACCGATTCCCGTGACGGACCCGCCGCATATGCCGGAAGCGCCGCGCTCCCTGCCATCATGGCAGCACACAGGGCGGCTGCCAGCCCTCTAAAAAGTTTCTTTTTCAACTTGCTTTATCCTCTTTCAATTCCGTTCTTACAGTTCGCGCGCTGCCGCAACCACAGTCTCCGCTTCCTTTGCCGGTTCTTTTCTGACATTCTGCCGTTTTACCGATTTTACCACTTTCCCGGCTTTTTTGCCATCCTTTTCGGATGCCGGACCGGAAATTGGCTTAAAGCCGCGAAATACCAGAATACTCCGCGGCGGAACCATATACTGGCGAAGCTCTTCCTGCGGCTCCTGCCCTGCCTCCAGGCTTTCTGGCGGACAGATTCCGTTATTGTCTGCGTCGTCTGTGTTGATGCACAGAGTCCACTGCATTCCCTTCGGAAGTTTCGGAAGATCAAATTCATGCGGCTCCCAGTGCATATTGTAGGCGACAAAGAAATAGTCATCGCTGGTGCCGTCCGCTCTCCGCCCGTACTCGCCGCAGTAGAGAATACCGAGCTGGCGGCGGAAGTTTTCAAACTCCGGGCACCATGTTTTGACGCCGTGGTAGGAAACGTCCGGGTGTCCGCAGACGAGGTAATCAATATTTTTCGGCTCCATCGGCAGGTGGAACACTGGATGCGCTTTGCGGAACGCTATCATATATTTTACAAATTCATAAATATCCCGGTTTGTCTCCAGCTGATGCCAGTTGAGCCAGGAAATCTCATTGTCCTGACAGTAAGCATTATTGTTGCCGTTCTGGGAATTGCCGAACTCATCGCCCGCTAAAAACATCGGTGTTCCCTGACTCAAAAAGAGCAGCAGAAATGCGTTGCGGAGCTGTTTTTTCCGCATCTGCACAATCTTCCTTTTCCGCGTCGTGCCCTCGATGCCGCAGTTCCACGTATAATTATAATCGTTTCCGTCCCGGTTATTCTCCCCGTTCGCCTCGTTGTGCTTCTGCTCACAGGAAACCATATCCATCATCGTAAAGCCATTTGTCGCCGCCATATAGTTGATCACGCCATATGCGTCCGGATTCCGGCGTGTCTGGTAAATGAGACGGCCGACCTGATCCTCATCGCCCTTTAATACCCGGCGCATATCGGTCAAAAATCCCTCATTGTACTCGCCCAGATGCCAACGGCGCTCCCGCAGCTTCGATGCCGCTGCCGTTTTTGGCACGCGCACGCCATCCCAGGAACCAGCTAATAGCTTCGTATCAGCTAACAGCGGATCCGACGCCAGCAGTTCGGCCGGCGCAAACCCGGACAGGTGCACGCCATCCACATGGTACTCGTAAACCCAGAAACGGACTGCCTCCTGCGCCAGCGCCGCGCTCTCCTTCCCGGTAAAATAAAGCTCAACCAGCACCTCAATATCATTTTTATGAAATTCCTTCACCAGATCCTTAAATTCCCGCTCCGGTTCTTTCTCTTTCCCAGATGTATATGAAGCTTTCGGCGCGAACAGGTATCCCTCCCCATAGCCCCAGTAATTGAGCCGTCCGGTCGGTGCCCCGGTCGCATATGGATTCCCGTCTGCCCCATCCTCCATCATCACTTCCTGAAATTCATTCGGCATCATTAATTCAACTGCTGTGATACCCAATTCCTTTAAATAGGGAATTTTCTCCGTCAGCGCACGGAACGTTCCCCGCTCCCCGACGCCAGAAGAAGTATGACGGGTAAATCCGCGCACATGCAGGCGGTACAGGATCGTCTCATCATATGGATGTTTCAGCGGCTGATCCATTTCCCAGTCATACGTTTCTTCCGGAAAACGGCAGCGCATCGGACGGAGCGCAGCTTTTAGATCGCCCCAGCGCTCATGTCCTGTATAGATACGCCCGCACGGATCCGGCAGCTCCCCCTGCTCGGTCTCGATCGTGTATTCCAGTCCCGAAAAATCATCGCCCGCAAGCTCCATCATCCAGAGATCCCCCACCCGTTCTTCCGGGGAAAATGGGATCCGAACACCCTGTTTTTTACCTGTCTCATAAATTGCCAGATGGCAGAATGTCCCCGGTGCCTCGACGCACAAGTGCATTCCCGTCTCTGTCCGCTTGATTCCCGGTGTAAAATCAGGGGTTCTTATCTTCTGTCTCACGATTTTTTCTGCTTTCACCTGTATCCCCTCCACGTTTTCATACGGCACTTTCGGTTCCAAAAGTGCCTATTTGTGAGCAGCCGCCTGCGCCTGTTACAGTCCACACATATGCAGACTGTAACAGGATTTTGCCGATGCTTCGCATTCCAAATCGGCAAAATCCGCCACCTCCACGTTTTCATACGGCACTTTCGGTTCCAAAAGTGCCTACTTGTGAGCAGCTGCCTGCGCCTGTTACAGTCCACACATATGCAGACTGTAACAGGATTTTGCCGATGCTTCGCATTCCAAATCGGCAAAATCCGCCACCTCCACGTTTTCATACGGCACTTTCGGTTCCAAAAGTGCCTACTTGTGAGCAGCTGCCTGCGCCTGTTACAGTCCACACATATGCAGACTGTAACAGGATTTTGCCGATGCTTCGCATTCCAAATCGGCAAAATCCGCCACCTCCACGTTTTCATACGGCACTTTCGGTTCCAAAAGTGCCTACTTGTGAGCAGCTGCCTGCGCCTGTTACAGTCCACACATATGCAGACTGTAACAGGATTTTGCCGATGCTTCGCATTCCAAATCGGCAAAATCCGCCACCTCCACGTTTTCATACGGCACTTTCGGTTCCAAAAGTGCCTACTTGTGAGCAGCTGCCTGCGCTTCTATTTTTTCCGCCAGATCGTTCAGATACATCCAGCGGTCCATCTTTTCTTCCAAAAGAGCTTCTTTTTCCTCTTTTTCCTTTATGATGCCGTTCAGAGCCGTATAATCGCGGGCAGAGTCCTGCATCTGCTGCTCCAGATCCGCGATTGCCTCTTCCAGCGCCGCGATATCATCCTCGATCGTCTCCCACTCTTTCTGCTCCATATAGCTGAATTTGAGCTTTTTCTCGCGCTGGCGACCGCGGTTTTTATCCTTTGCCGTCTCCGCTGCATCTGACGTTCCCGCACCAGAAGCGCCTCCGGTCTTCTGGCCTCTGCCGTGTTCCTGACCGGATTCCTCCATCTCTGCCGCTATGCGTTCCCCACAGGCTGCCTGATAGTCGGTATAGCCGCCCTCATACCGACGGATCGCGCCGCCGCCCTCAAAGGCGAAGATCCGGCGCACTACGCGGTCAAGGAAATACCGGTCATGCGATACCGTAATCACGATCCCCTGGAAATGATCAAGATAATCCTCCAGAATCGTCAGCGTGCCGATATCCAGGTCGTTGGTCGGCTCGTCGAGCAGAAGGACGTTTGGCGCGCCCATCAGGATATGGAGCAGATAGAGTCTGCGCCGCTCGCCGCCCGATAGCTTGCCGATCAGCGTGTACTGCATATGGGACGGGAACAGGAACCGTTCCAACATCTGGGATGCCGATACCAGCCCGTCCGCCGTCCGCACGTACTCTGCCACATTTTTAATGTAGTCGATCACGCGCATCGACTGATCCATATCTTCGTTTTCCTGTGAAAAATAACCCATTTTTACGGTCTGGCCGATGATCGTCTCGCCCGAATCCGGTTTCACCCAGCCGGTAATCATTTTCATCAGCGTCGATTTGCCGCTGCCGTTCGGTCCGATGATGCCGATGCGGTCATCCTTCAAGAAGATATAGGAAAAATCATCGATCAGGAGGCGGTCACCATACGCCTTATGAAGATGGTGTGCCTCGACCGTGGTCCGTCCGAGACGGCTGGAAATCGAGCTCATCTCCACATTTCCATCTACTTTCGGAGCTTCCACCGCACTCAACGCCTCGAAGCGCTGAATACGCCCTTTCTGCTTCGTGCTGCGTGCCTGTGCGCCGCGCCGGATCCACGCCAGCTCCGTCCGCAGGATATTCTGGCGTTTCTGCTCCGAGCTCACCGCCATCGCCTCGCGCTCTGCCTTTAATTCCAGATAGCCCTCATAGCCGGACTGATAACTGTACAGCTTTCCCTTGTCCAGTTCGACGATGCGGTTCGTCACGTTATCAAGGAAATACCGGTCGTGCGTGATCATCAGAAGCGCGCCGCGGAATTTTTTCAGGTACTCTTCCAGCCAGTCCGCCATCGCACTGTCCAGATGGTTCGTCGGCTCGTCTAAAATCAACAGATCCGCCGTCGATAACAGCACCGCTGCGAGCGCAACGCGCTTTCTCTGTCCGCCCGAAAGTGTCTCCACCTTGGCACTATAATCGGTGATTCCAAGCTTATTCAGCATGGATTTCGCATCGCCCTCGAGATCCCAGGCGTGCTCATGCGCCATATTTTCCCGGATCACGCAGTCTAAGACGGTCCGTCCCGCTTCAAACTCCGGATTCTGAGGCAGATAACGGATATAGAGATTTCGTCCCTTTACCACCGTACCCTCATCCGGCTCTTCCAGACCGGCTACAATCTTTAGAAGAGTAGATTTTCCGGTTCCGTTGATGCCGATGAGACCAATCTTATCACCTTCACCGATGGAAAATGCCACGTCATCAAAAAGCAGCCGTTCCGTATATGATTTTTTCAGATGTTCTGCTGTCAGTAAATTCATGTCTCATCCCGATCCTTTATCTGTAATTCTACCGGGCAGTGATCCGAACCCAGTATCTCCGTATGAATCTGTGTGCCCGCCAGCCGGTCCTTCAGGCTCTTGGAAACACAGAAATAATCAATCCGCCACCCAGCATTCTTCTCGCGTGCCTTAAACCGGTACGACCACCAGGAATAAACGCCCTCTTTATCCGGGTAAAAATAGCGGTACGTGTCGATATATCCAGAGTCCAGAAGCTCCGTAAACTTGCTTCTCTCCTCATCCGTAAATCCGGCATTTTTCCGGTTCGTCTTTGGATTTTTCAGGTCAATCTCCGTGTGTGCCACATTCAGATCCCCACAGAAAATAACCGGCTTTTTCTCCTCCAGCTTCTTCAAAAACTGGCGGAAATCATCCTCCCACTGCATCCGGTACGGAAGTCTCGCCAACTCATTCTGGGAGTTCGGCGTATAGCAGGTCACCACATAATAATCCGGGTACTCCGCCGTAATGACGCGCCCTTCATGATCGTGCTTCTCAATGCCAAGACCATAGCTCACGCTAAGCGGCTCCTCCTTCGAAAACAACGCCGTTCCCGAATACCCCTTCTTCTCCGCATAGCTCCAATACTGATAATACCCCGGAAGCTCCAGATCAATCTGCCCTTCCTGCAGCTTGCTCTCCTGAATACAGAAAATATCCGCATCCAGCTCATGAAATACATCCAGAAATCCCTTTCCCACACACGCCCGCAAGCCGTTTACGTTCCAGGAAATCATTTTTTTCATTCTATTTCTCCTTTTTATCAAATAAGGTTTTTCCGATACATAAAAAGACAGCAGGCAGGTGGCAGCCGCTCCGAAACTGGTCTGTGGATGCAGAGCAGTTTCGGGGCGGCTGCTGCCTGCCCCACCTCTCTCATTTTTATAAATCTACGTGTAAATCCTGATGTTTAATCCCATGTTTCTCCACATATCCCGTCAGCATCAGGGTCAGCGCACCATCACCCGTTACGTTGCAGGCAGTACCAAAACTGTCCTGAAGCGCAAAGATCGTCAGCATCAGCGCCGTTCCGGTCGCATCGAAACCGAGGACACCGGTGATCAGTCCCAGAGACGCCATAACCGTACCGCCCGGAACACCCGGTGCACCTACGGCAAATACGCCTAAAAGAACACAGAACAGAACCATCGTCATCATATCCGGGAGGGCACCGTACAAAATCTTGGATACCGTCATGACAAAGAATACCTCAGTCAGAACCGAACCGCACAGATGGATATTCGCAAACAGCGGAATACCGAAATCAACCATATCGTCACGAAGCGGCTCTGCCTTTTTGGCACAGCTGAGCGCCACTGCCAGGGTCGCCGCAGAAGACATCGTACCGACTGCCGTCAGATATGCCGGACCATAATGCTTGATAACGCCTCTCGGGTCACGGCCAGAGTAAATACCAGCCAGTGTATACAGCAGCGCCATCCAGATATAGTGACCTGCCATAACAATCAGGATAACCGAAATGAAGATCGGAGCCTGTTTTGTGATGGTTCCCTCATATGCCAGGGAACAGAACGTAAATGCGATGTAAACCGGAAGAATCGGAATGACAATCTTCTGTACAATCTCCAGAACGATCTTCTGGAACTCGTCTAAAAGTTTCGTTACCGTCACCGCCTTGGTCCAGGTCGCTGCCAGACCAATCATAACGGAAAATACCAGCGCACTCATGACGCCCATGATCGGCGGAATGTCCAATTTAAAGACAACCTCCGGCAGACTGCGCAGTCCATCGACTGCCGACTGAATCGACATATGCGGAATCAGCGTATATCCGGCTGCCATCGAAAACAGCGCCGCGCCAAGAGACGATGTATACGCCAGAATCAGCGCTACTCCAAGCAATCTGGAGGCATTCTTTCCAAGCTTCGTGATCGACGGGGCAATAAATCCGATGACGATCAGCGGTACACAGAACGAAATAATCTGCCCAAAAATATAATTCAGCGTCACAACGAGATTCATAAAACTTTCATTTGCTATAAGACCGGCAATAATACCGATCGCTACACCCAGCACCAGCCGAAACGGCAGGCTTTTCATCAACTTGCTCATACCCATTTTTCCTTCCTAATACCTATCTCTTCATTCTTACTCTTCCCAAAGTTTTTTCGGATACAGACCGCCGTCCTTCATCCCCTGGATCGCGTCTGTCACCATCTTCTTATCTTCCTTGTAGGTCACGCCGTACCAGCGGTCCACGCTCTTTAACACGGTCACCTCGGCTTTCCCCTCTTTCAGAAGTTCATCCACCACAAACGGGAGGAAATACTCACATTTGAGTGGATTTACCGACAGGTTTTTCTCCAAAAATGGAACAAAGCGCGCCTTTAACTCCTTTAAGATGCTGGAAGTAAAGCCCCAGAGGTTCATCGATACAAGCGTATCCTCCCCCAGCTGCTCCCAGGTTGCGCCGTCATCCTCGGTATATTCCGCCTGATCGCCGTGCTTCTCGATGCGCGTTCTCTCGTGGATATCCGCCAGATGTCCATCCGCATCCACCGTACAGACGCCGCGCGCCACATGCCCGTTTTCCGTCAATGTGTTGTAGAGATGATAGGCAACCATCGCATACTGATATTTGTCATCATCACCGCAGGATGCCAGACGATCATAGATCGCCTTGAACGCCGATTTTCCATAGTAATCATCCGCGTTGATCACCGCAAACGGTCCGTCGATCACCTCGCTGCAGCAGAGAATCGCATGACCGGTTCCCCACGGTTTGACGCGTCCCTCCGGAACCTCAAACCCATCCGGAAGACGGTCATTTTCCTGATACACATACTCCACCTGCACGTGCTTTTCCATGCGGTTTCCAATATGTTCCTTAAACTCTTTCTCAATCGATTTCTTGATAATAAATACGACCTTTTCGAATCCAGCCTCGACTGCGTCGAAGATCGAAAAATCGATGATCAGATCTCCTTCCCGATCGACCGGATCAATCTGCTTCAAACCGCCGTACCGGCTGCCCATACCAGCCGCCATGATCACCAGAACTGGCTTCTGACTCATGAAAATTGTCCTCGCTTTCTGTTTCTTATCCACAATCCTGCCCGTTTTCATTCAAAGCAGAATTGCCTGTTTCCTTTTATTTTAAACTAATTCGGGCAGACTGTAAACAGTAAAACAAAAACCCAGTTGCCGTTTTATTCCATAGAGCGGATATTCTTTTTTGTTTACATTTTTATAAATGTATTTTTTACTGTTTCTACACCAGTTAATTGTATCTTTTAGTTCTGCGCATACTTGTATGATAGATTGTTTTCACAAATATTTGATGTATGCGGGAGGTGCTTTAAATGATTGCTGCTGGTGACCGGCTCCGTGATTTACGGGAGGACAAAGGAAAAACGCAGGCGGAAATTTCCAGTCTGCTGGGTACAACTCAGCAAATCTATTCCCGCTATGAAACAAACCGGACGGATCTGCCTCTTCGGCATCTGATAAAACTGGCGGATTATTACCAGGTCAGCGCCGATTATATTCTCGGTCGAACCTCCTACCCGAAGAATCCGCCCGAAATGGCGAAACCATTTCTTAAAAATGTCACCTATGGAGAGGTCAATGGGCGTATCTCATCCTTCCAGACTTCCACGAAAAAGCAGTTGATCGAATACATCAATTACCTGGTTTATCTGGAATCACGCCATAAGAAGGATTGATCGCGCCAAAAACGGGACATTGACACCATAGATGTGCAAAAGACAGCTCCAGGCATCGCTCACATGCAGCGTCTGGGGCTGTCTTTTATCTTTCAGACTTTTGTCTAAATCACTTTGATTCCAGCTCTTAGTCGTCCTCTTCTTCACTATCCGTAACAGTAAATACCTGACGTTTTCTCGCCATCTCATCGTTTGCCAGATACTCATCGTAAGTAGTAATCTTATCGATCAGCTTGCCGTTTACGATTTCCATGATACGGTTTGCGGTCGTCTCAACGATCTGGTGGTCACGGGAGGAGAATAACAGCACGCCCGGGAACTTGATCATACCGTTGTTCAGAGCGGTAATGGACTCCATATCCAGATGGTCGGTCGGCTCGTCCAGAATCAGGACATTGGAACCGGAGATCATCATCTTAGAAAGCATGCAGCGCACCTTCTCACCACCAGAAAGAACGCGGACCTTCTTCACGCCGTCCTCACCGGCAAACAGCATACGTCCTAAGAATCCGCGGACATAGGTCACATCCTTAACCGGAGAGTACTGGGTCAGCCAGTCTACGATCGTGTCGTCGTTATCGAACTCTTTCGAATTGTCCTTCGGGAAATATGCCTGACTGGTGGTCAGACCCCATTTATAGGATCCCTCATCCGGCTCCATCTCGCCGGAAAGAATCTTGAAGAGAACGGTCTTTGCCTGCTCGTTCGGTCCTACAAATGCTACCTTGTCCTCGCGTCCGAGAATGAAGGAAATATTATCAAGAACCTTCACACCATCGATAGTCTTAGACAGGTTCTCTACACTTAATACCTCATTACCGATCTCACGTTCCGGACGGAAGTCGATATACGGGTACTTACGGCTGGACGGTTTGATCTCATCTAACTCAATCTTCTCCAGAGCACGTTTTCTGGAGGTTGCCTGCTTAGACTTGGAAGCATTGGCAGAAAATCGCTGGATGAACTCCTGCAGCTCCTTGATCTTCTCTTCCTTCTTCTTGTTGGCTTCCTTCATCTGCTTGATCATCAGCTGGCTGGACTCGTACCAGAAATCGTAGTTTCCGGCATAGAGCTGAATCTTGCCATAGTCGATATCTGCGATCTGGGTGCAGACTTTATTTAAGAAGTAACGGTCATGGGATACCACGATAACCGTATTCTCAAAGTTGATCAAGAACTCCTCGAGCCATGCGATCGCATCGAGATCCAAGTGGTTTGTCGGCTCGTCGAGAAGCAGGATGTCCGGGTTTCCGAACAGTGCCTGTGCCAGAAGAACTTTGACCTTCTGGGCACCGGTCAGATCTGCCATCTGTTTGTAGTGGAGATCCGTCTCGATTCCCAGACCATTTAAAAGGTTCGCCGCGTCGGACTCTGCCTCCCAGCCGTTCATCGTGGCAAACTCGCCCTCCAGCTCGGCAGCCTTGACGCCGTCCTCCTCGGAGAAGTCTTCCTTCATGTAGATGGCTTCCTTCTCTTTCATGATCTCGTAGAGTCTCGCATTTCCCATAATAACGGTATCAAGTACCGGATATGCGTCATATTTAAAGTGATCCTGCTGTAAGAATGAAAGTCTCTGTCCCGGTGTGATGATAACCTCACCATTGGTCGGTTCCAGCTGTCCGGACAGGATTCGTAAAAAGGTAGACTTTCCGGCACCGTTGGCACCGATGAGTCCGTAGCAGTTTCCCTCGATAAATTTAATGCTTACGTCCTCAAATAACGCCTTCTTTCCTACTCGCAGTGTTACATTGCTTGTACTAATCATGGCAATTTCCTTTCATACTGTTCAAATCGTTCATACTCCCCAGGTGCATCTTTGCCCCGGGCGGGTGCAATCCATGTATATTTTACAGGTTTTTCCCGAATTTGCAAGCATTTTACGGGTTTTTATTCCCATCCGACAAAAACCAAGTTACTGTTCACGCATACGTGCCCAGTAACGGAATTTGCCGTGGCTTCGCATTTAAATACGCCAAAAACTAAAATCTTCCGAACGTATCCACCAGCCAGGACAAATAATCTGCCCGCTCATCCGTAAACTGCCCCGGAACCAGACGCCAGCGCCAGTTTTCCCCGAGGGTTCCCGGCGTATTCATGCGCGCCCAGTTATCGAGTTTTAACACATCCTGCATCTGGAAAATGGCAACGCTCGCGACTGAACCGTATGCCGCGCGGAACACGCGGTCTACCACCTCACTCTGGTGTGCTGCACCGAGGTAATCGGCAATGTACTGAAGTTCCCACCACTGACGTTTTTCCGGTTTGAAATACCCCGCCAGCGTCTCATTGTCGTGCGTTCCACCGTAGACTACGGAGTTCGGGTCATAGCAGTGCGGCAGATGCTCGTTGAAACGGTCGCCACTGAACGCAAACTCAATGATCTTCATGCCCGGATAGCCCGTCTCTGCCAGCAGATCCTTGACCTCCTGACAGAAGACACCCAGATCCTCCGCGATGATCTTCGTCTCGCCTGCCGCCTCATCAAGTGCGTCGGTCAGCTTTTTGCCCGGACCTTTCTCCCACTCGCCGTCTTTCGCAGTCACAGCGCCATACGGGATTGCATAATACTGCACCACGCCGATGAAATGGTCGATCCGCACCGCATCGTAGAGCTTCGCGGACGCTTTCATCCGGCTTCGCCACCAGGCGAAATCGGTTTGTTCCATTTTCTCCCAGTCGTAAAGCGGGTTGCCCCAGAGCTGTCCATCCTCTGAAAATGCATCCGGCGGCACACCCGATACCTTGAGCGGCGTCAGATTTTCCTCGTCGAGCTGGAACAGCTCCGGGTGGCTCCAGACATCCGCGCTGTCGAGCGCCACGTAAATCGGAATATCGCCGACGATCTGAAGTTCTTTTTCTTTTGCATACTGTTTTAATTTTTTCCACTGTTTAAAAAGCTTAAACTGTAAGAACTTCCAGTAATTTATTTCTTCTGCCAGCTCTTCGCGGCATGCCGAAAGCGCCTCCGGACGGCGGAACCGGATGTCCTCGTCCCAGTCCATCCAGCCTTTTCCTTCATATTTACCCTTGACTGCCATGTAGAGCGCATAGTCGTCCAGCCATTCTTCATTTTCTTCCAGAAATGCCTGATATTCCACACTTTCCTTATGGCTGCTCCGCTCATACGCCTTGCGCAGAAGCGGAAAACGGTAATAATACAGAGCGTCATATTTGACCTGATCCTGCTTGTCGCACCACCAGCAGGCGTCTATCTCATCCTGGGTCAGAAGTTTCTCGTCTTTCAGCGTATCCAGATCAATAAAATACGGATTTCCCGCAAATGCAGAGTAGGACTGGTACGGGCTGTCCCCGTAGCAGGTCGGTCCCATCGGAAGCACCTGCCAGTACGTCTGGCGTCCGCGTTTTAACTGATCAATAAACTCATACGCCGCCCGTCCGAACGTACCGATTCCATACGGCGACGGCAGGCTGAAAATCGGCATCAGCACGCCTGCGCCGCGTTTTAACATTGTCTTCATCGCTTCGTTTCCTCCTATTCTGCCCGATATACTGTCTCACCGCTGCAGATGGTATAGTGAACCTTTCCATAGAGCTTCGCTCCCACAAACGGAGAGTTAGACGCCTTGGAATGGAATTTTTCTACGGTATATGGTGTCTGGTCGTCAAAAAGAACCAGATCCGCCGCGCCGCCCTCGCGGATGCGTCCCGCCTCCTTCATCCGGTACAGCTTCGCCGGACTCAGGCACATTTTCTCAAACAGAGTCAGATAATCAATGTGACCAGCTTTTACCAGCCTGGTAACCGCCAATGGCAGGGAGGTTTCCAGCCCGATGATGCCGCTCGGTGCCTCGGTCAGCGGTTTTGCCTTCTCCTCGGCGCTGTGCGGTGCATGATCCGTCGCAATCATATCAATCGTGCCGTCCTTGATTGCCTCAATCAACGCCTCGCGATCCGCAGCACTCCGCAGCGGCGGATTCATTTTCGCCAGTGTTCCGTACTCCAGAACCGCCGTCTCGTCCAGTGTAAAATGATGCGGTGTCACCTCCGCCCAGACATGCGCGCCCAGCTTTTTCGCCAGGCCGACCATCTGCACCGCATTGCGGGAACTGATGTGCTGGATATCCACATCTGCGCCCGTGTGAAGCGCGATCATGCAGTCGCGCGCCACCATCGAATCCTCCGCCAGCGCCGGGGAACCGCCGATTCCCAGCTGCTCGGACACCGGACCGCGGTTGATGCCGTTGTTGAAAATAAACGCCGGATTCTCCTCATGGAAGCTGAGCGGCACATTGAGGCGTTTCGCCGTCTCCATCGCCTCTTTGACCAATTTTTCGCTCATCAGCGGGATTCCGTCATCCGTAAATCCGATCGCCCCCGCCTCTTTGAGGGCGTCCATATCGGTCAGTTCTTTTCCCTGAAATCCCTTTGAGACTGCCGCGCAGGTTTCCACATGGATTCCCGTTTTCGCGCCCTTTTCCAGAATATACCGGACAATCTCCGGCGTATCGGCAACCGGTTTCGTGTTTGCCATACAGACCACCGTCGTAAAGCCGCCCGCCTTCGCAGCCGCCGCGCCCGTCTCGATGTCCTCCTTGTAGGTCAGACCCGGATCGCGGAAATGCACGTGGACGTCCACCAGTCCCGGCGCGACGATCAGCCCTTCTGCGTCCAGCACCTCGGCATCTGCCGGGATGGACGGTGCGTCAGATGCCCCATCTGATTCTGCTTTTGTATCTTTTTTCACGATTTTCTGGATTTTCCCATTTTCAATCCACAAATCTGCCCTTCCGTCGAATCTGCTCTCCGGATCGATGACTCTGCCGTTTTTAATTATTTTTACCATTCTAACCCCTTTTTAACTCATATGTTAAAACGTAACTGTTCAGTACCTTCACAATCACGTCAAAACATTTTTTCAGACAAACTCAGCCCTTAACTCCTCTTCGCCGGCACGATCTCCAGCCAGTATCCATCCGGATCGTTAATGAAATAAATGCCCATCGCCGGATTTTCAAAACAGATGCATCCCATCTCCTTATGTTTGGCATGCGCCGCCTCCATGTCTTCCGTCTCAAATGCCAGATGGAACTCATTGTCACCCAGGTTGTAAGAGTCCTTCTCCCAGTCGCGCAGCCAGGTCAGCTCCAGCTGGTAGCCGGTCGTGCCATCGCCCAGATAGACGAGGATAAAGCTTCCGTCTGCCGCCTCCTTGCGGCGTACCTCCTTAAGTCCCAGTGCTTCCTCATAAAATTTCAGTGACTTGTCCAGATCGATTACATTGAAATTGTTGTGTGCAAATGTAAATTTCATCGGATAAACTCCTCTCCTTCCTTGTGAATCTCTACAATCCGATCCCGCCAGCCTTCACTGGATATATGTTCGATTAATTTTGGTATAATCGTATAATCTTCCCAGAAATGCATCGGGAAAATCCATTTTGCGTCCGCCTGCTCCATAAAACCGGCAGCGCCCAGATAAAACCACTGCTCCAGCCTCGGATCGACCGGGATAAATGCCAGATCTGCCGTGCGCCCGGAAAGCTTTTTCATCTCCTGTTTATAAGAAGCCGCCATATTCCGGTTCCATGCCATATCTTCGCCTTCCCACCACCAGTTATTTAGGTCACCGGCGTGATAAATCTCCTTTCCTTCGCAGGAGAGCCAGAAGGCGACGCCTTCGTCGGTGGAATGGAACGTCTCGACGATAAGGCTTTCTTCAGAAATATTCAGGCAAAATCTTTCTCCTGCCTTTACCAGCCGTATCCTGTCTTTATATCGTTTACGATATTCCTCCGGTATCTTTTTCCCAATCTCTTTTGAGAGAATATAAAAAACATTTTCCCGTTTCTCTCCCAGCTGAAAGATTACCGGAGCATAATGATCGGCATGGAAATGGCTCGCAAAGATAAAGAGGGGCTTCCCTGCCGGAAACTCCGGGAGAGTTCCCTTAAAATAATCAAACAGAATCACGGCATTTTCAAGCTCAACTGAAAACGAGCTGTGATGAATATATGTGATTTTCAAACGAATTAATTCCCTTCTATAATGAAAAAGAATGTGCCTTGGCACATTCTCGCGCCGAGCGCGGTCGCTTGCGACATGTTTCTGCTTCGCGCGAGTGCGCATCATTGGCACGTTAGTGCCTTTTTGTGTAATAGGAAATTTCAAGGAATTTCCTATTACACGAAACAACAGCCAGCCAAAAGTATCCCGCATACGATACTCGCAGCGCTTTCAGCCGGCTGTGCTCTCTTCGCAACCTTTAGTTTTCTTTCTTGCTCTGTGCTTTTGCTAAGAATTTCTCATTTTTGATGATGAAACGCTCATGTGTGCCGCCGCCGATGGAACCTTTCGCGTCAAATGCCTCTACCTTAAATACGAGACGTCTGCCGTCTACTTCTACCAGCTCACTCTCGCACCAAACCTGCATGCCGACCGGAGTCGCTGCATTATGGGCAATTTCCAGCTTTGTACCAACGGTTCCCTCACCGTCGTTTAAGTACGGAGCCACGCTCATCCACGCGGTTTTCTCCATCAATGCAACCATCGCCGGAGTTGCAAACACCGGTAACAGACCGCTTCCCACTGCTGCTGCGGAATTTTCATCCGTAACCATAACTTCCTGTCTTCCCTTGATACCAGCTTCTAACATATTGTCTGCCTCTCTTTCTTTTTTGCGCCAAAATCTGCGCTGTATCAAATTTTTGTAACCGTCCCGTGCTTCCACAGCCGCCATCACTCTTTTAGCGGTATCCGTCTGTATTTCTCCGCCTTACAGCGGTTTGCCGCACTTTGGACAGTACGAAAAATCCTCATCCGTCTCAAATCCACAGGACGGACAGACCTTATGACGGTGTGATGCATCACTTCCTGTCCACGGATTTCCATTTCCATCCTGCCGAAGTGTCAGATCGCTTTCCGTGATCTCGACCTCCTCGCCCCGAAGCAGCCTCTTTCCCACCTCCGGATCCAGCTCATAGACCGCACCGCAGCACGACATTTCTACGAAAAAGCGCCGGTTCCATTTAAAAATCGGGATAAAAAAGAAACTAAAATACATATAGGTCATGTACACCTGATACCGCCCATAAGCGCCGCAGCGCCCGCAGATCACTGTTTTCAGGTACTCCAGCGGCTTCACGCCGGAACTGATGCCACCGATAAAAAACATCCGTCTCCCCTCCTGCCATAGAACAAAGAATGTGCTCTGGCACATTCTCGCGCCGAGCGCGGTCGCTTGCGACATGATTCCTCTTCGCGCGAGTGCGCACATATATACATCATACCTAAGTAGCGCGTCTTTCGCAAGATTTTTTTACGCTCTAATGCAATTCTGATGCGTTTCTGTTCACGGGTAGGCACTTTTGGAACCGAAAGTGCCGTAAGAAAACGTGGTGGCAGCAGGAATTTTCCGTATTGAAATGCGAAGCCACGGCAAATTCCGTTACTGGGCACGTATGCGTGTACAGTAACCAATTCCTTTCTGATAAAAGGTAACCGTTTGCAGGCAAAGGTCTTCTATGCTATGATACGTCTCATAAGAATTACATGATTTGATACTTTATGATTCAAGGTTTTATAACTTGATATTCCATAGATATAAGCAAAGAATATTTGTAACTCTTCAGTAGGTCTGCGCATTTACTGCGCTGACCGTACGAAAACATAGGTCAGCAGGCAAAAATTCCATTGCCGTAGGCAATTTTTAATGAATTTTTGCGCGTGACTGTGAAGGTACTGAACAGTTACGAATATTTTAAAAAAAGAGGATGCCCTGCCATGAACACACATACAACAAACCTGCCTGCAATCGAAAAGCACAATTTTCCCAACTCCCACATCATCTCCTGCCTGAACCTGAACCTTGCCCAGATCGCCGCATCCGGCCAATGTTTCCGTATGCTTCCGGTTCCGGAAAAACCGGGGATCTGGTCACTCATCAGCGGGACGCACTATCTGGAAATTTCCGGGACGCCGGACGGTTTCTTCTTCGACTGCCCGGACGAAGCGCTTCCTTTCTGGAAACAATACTTCGATCTCGGCACCGATTACGGTTCTTTCATCGCCTCCATCCGCGCAGACGATGCCTACCTCGCGGCGGCGGCAGACGCCGGTTCCGGCATCCGGATTCTCCGTCAGGATCTCTGGGAAATGATGATCACCTTCCTGATCTCCCAGCAGAAAACCATCCCAAAGATCCGCGAAGCCGTCGAAGCTCTGGCAAAAAAATACGGTGCGAAGAGAACCGCCGCCCTGTCCGACGGTTCCATCCGCACCTACTATTCTTTTCCCTCGCCCGAAGAACTGGCATCTGCCAGCCTGGACGACCTATTAACCTTAAAACTCGGCTACCGCGCCAAATACATCCACCGCCTCATCCAGGATGTCCTCGCCGGAACCGTATCCTTAGAATCTCTCGCAGCCCTGCCTCCGGACGAAGCCATGACCGCACTTACCAGCCTCTATGGCATCGGTCCCAAGGTCGCCAACTGCGTCTGCCTCTTCGGACTCCACCACATCGACGCC
Source organism: Clostridium sp. AF12-41 (assembly GCF_003461685.1). Lineage (NCBI taxonomy): Bacteria > Bacillati > Bacillota > Clostridia > Eubacteriales > Clostridiaceae > Clostridium > Clostridium sp. AF12-41. The sequence goes on from NZ_QTXO01000005.1 coordinate 64,119, forward strand.
TTCCCCGTCGATACCTGGATCGAACAGATCCTGACCAAAGAATACCTTCCCAAACACCCCATCCGCTACCGCCGCCTTCCAAAAAGCCGCCTGTACACTACTATTATCCAGGATTTTTTTGGAAGCTATAAAGGATACGCAGGGGTAATGCAGCAGTATATCTTTTATTATGAGCGCAGCATCCGAAACGGAAAATCCTAAAGATTCAGCAGCGCCAACGCCACCAAAATAATCCCGCATCCCCCAATCTGCCTCCGGCTGATTGGATCCCCGAGCACCAGCACGCTCACAAAGCTGACCACCAGGATCGTGCCGACACTAAAGCTCGGATACACGATAAACGCCGGCAGTCTCGACACACTCGCCAGCAGCAGCGAGGTTGAAAAATAGTTTGGAAATCCGACTGCCACACCACTCAAAAAGTCCATCTTTCCAATCTTGCGGCGGGTTCTCTGCTGCTCGAGAAATGCCAGAATTATCGTCAGAACCAGTGCGGTCAGGAACGTATAGAACAGAAACAGCGCATCAAACCGTCTCTCGCCGATCCGCTCCGTTACCTTGGACATCCCGTCTGCCATACCGCTGACGACAAATAAAACGAGCAGAAGTCCCGCCGAACCCATCCTCCGTCTGCGTCCGCAGCCGCGGTCCCCCTCGCTGTTGATGACCCAGATCGCCACAATAACCAGCACGATCCCCACCAGCTGGAACAGCGTTGGGATCTCACCTAAAAACAGGATACTCGCCGTGACCGGAATCACGATACCAAGCTTCGCAAATGCCGACGACAGAACTGCCCCATTTTCACGGATGCATTTCTGCATTAGAACCAGATTTCCTGTAAACAAAAATCCATTCACGATTCCCGTAAGAACCGCCGTCCGGCTGCCTGCCGCAAAGATATTTTTATCTGGAAGCAGAACAAACGCCACCACCAGGCAGGTCACATAATTTCCAACCAAAATCCCATATCGGTTATCGCTGAACGTCTCACTGATCCGCAGCGCCAGCGCCAGGGACGCGCTGAAAAGAATCGCAAAAATCAGATAAATCATATCCACTTATAAGAGATCGCCGGTCTCCCGGAATTTCCGGTAATGATGCGTTCTCTTTGCCTCCTCCAGTTTTTTAAGCATGGCCGGAATATCCCCGTTTAAGGTTCCCGCCAGAATCACGTAGTTCGACGCATGGTTCGTCCGGAATACTGTGCCCGGAGAATCCACATTTTTCAGAAAAATTTCCATTTCATCCACAATTTCATCCGGGGTTATCCGCTGGAACCGCCCTTCCACGACATCTGCATACATCGGCGTGCCCTCGTACAGGCGCAGCGTCAGGAAGGATGCGTACTCCGGGTTCATCGCCGTGATGAGCTTCGCACAGGACAGGGCATGTTCTTCCACCTTGCTGCGTCCGCCAAGCCCCGAAATCAGCGTCACTGAGGTCGCGATGCCGCAGCGTTTCAGCTTCTGCCCTGCCTCAATGGTCTGTTCCGCCGTCACGCCTTTATTGATATATTTTAAAATCTCATTGTCGCCGGATTCCGCGCCCACATAGACGATTCCGAGTCCCGCCTCGCGCAGGCGGATCAGCTCTTCTTCCGATTTCCGCAAAATATCCTGTGCCGTTCCGTAGGAAGCCACCCGCTTCACGCCCGGATACAGGCGGTGGATCGCATCCAGAATTACCAGAAGATCCTCTGTTTTCATAACCAGCGCATCGCCGTCCGCCAAAAATACCTTCTCGATATACGGCGCATACGGATTGTGCGAAACCTCCGTCAAATCTGCCAGAATCTCCGCCAGGCTCCGGATCCGGAACTTCTTTTCTTTATACATATTGCAAAAGCCGCAGGTGTTGTGTGCACATCCGATCGTCACCTGAATGATCAGGCTGCGCGCCTCACTCGGCGGTCTGTATACAATTCCCTCGTAGTCCATATGATTCCTCCTTTTTCTGTATCTCCTCTGCCGGACTGCCCGCATCTGCTCCGACAGTTTCCTCTTTTTCTGCATTCTCCGGGTTTTCTATCGTCTCCCCCGGCAGCGGGAAATCCACACCCGCTTTCAGCTCCAGCACCGTGTTGTCCGTCCGGGCATCGTGCAGGATCGCCTGCAGCCTTGCCAGCCAGAAATCATTGCCGCTATAACGGATCCAGTACTGATATGCCTCGCTTTTTCTGATCTTTGCCACATCAATCTTCGTGCCCGAACAATAATCACGGTTCATATCGGCATAGAGCCTTGCCATCTCTTCTTTGATATCCTTTGATGCCGACTGCAGCGCCTTAAACGCCTGTTTCGAAATCACATCTACCAGAAACTGATCCGCATAAGCATCAAAATTGAGAAGATTCTCGTCTTCTTCCCCGTAGCGCTGCGCCCAGCCTGCTATGTCTACCTTTTTTGTATGGTAGGACAGACTGCCATCCGTCTGCCAGTTTAGGATACTGTACTGGCACGGCGCCATCGGAAGCGGAGAAGTCACTATCTCCCGGATTCCATATCCGCCCGGTGTATTCAGATTTGACGTATGCTTCTTGATTCTCTGCAAATGCAGATGCCCGCTCAAATACACCGGAACTCCATATGCTTCCAGAAGCGCGGTCACTTCTTTCGTATTTTCAATCGTGCATTCCTCCGGATAGAGTGTACTCTCATCCAGCAGATTGTGGTGTGAAACCGGAATGACCGTCACACCCTGTTTTTTCGCCTCCTCCAGCTGTGTTTTCATCCACGCAACCGTCTCTTCGCTTAGCTTTCCGCCCGTCTCATGGACCGGTTCACACATGCAGCTGTCCAGCATCATCAGCCAATATTTTTCATCCAGGCGGTAAACATAACTCAGTGAATCCGAAGCCCGGGACACCGCCTGATCATAGCCAAACTTATGGTAAATCTGGTAAAACTCTTCCGAACTTGTTCCCTCTGCCGGAGATACCTGATCATCAAAATACGTTGCTGCCCACGGGTGGTTGATATCATGGTTGCCCGGAATCACCAGCACTGGAATTCCCGCCGCCTGCACCCGCTCTAGCTTTTCTGCAAGCGCTTCATGGTTTGCTTTCTCACCATTCTGGGAGAGATCTCCGCTCAAAACCAGTGCCGATGGATGCACCGTCCGCACCTCCTCCAGAAATGCCTCCGTGATCTCATCCAGATACGGCACGAGCGTCCCATCATTTCCCATCGTATAGGTATCAAACGCAGACTGGAAATCTGTCATCTGCGGGGACTGATAGTGAAGATCCGTCGCCAGCCAGATCGTCGGCGGCATATAAACCGTCTCTTCTTGTGCCTTCTGGGGTACTTTTTTTCTTTTATACAGCTGTTTCCGGGAAGTCCGGCGCTTTAAAGCCGCTTCTACATCCGAAGCGTTCTCATCTGCATCATCCTGTATCACTTCCCCGGCGGATGATCCATCCTCCTTCAGATTCCCGGCGGCTCCATTTTTTTCATTCTCCGCCACATCGCCGCCATCTGTCTCAGCTTCCGAAGCTTCCGTCCCGGATGCATGCTTTTTCCCTGCATCCGGCACCAGCCATACAACCAGAAAAAGTGCGAGGACCAGCAGCAGAAGCTGTGCCCCCCGCACCAGAATTGATATCTGTCTTAACTGTTTCATGGCTGCTCCGGTTTCGGCGCATTGCTCTTACCTGTCAGAGTTTCCACACGCAGGCAGAGGACGGTGGTTCTCGCCGCCACCTCCGGAGCAAACTCATACGGTCCGCCCTCTGGATCATACTGCTGCATGATCCTTGTCAGTGCCTCTCCTTTCTCCCCAGGATCAGCCACACGGGATAACCGTCCAGTGCCACAGACACTCTCATAAATCATCGTGCTTCTGCATGCCGGTTCCAGAATCTTTATCTCTTTTTCATTCTGCACACAGAATGCCACCCGGTTGTCGCGCTCCATATGCTCAATCTTCGTTCCCACCGGAGCGCCGTGGAAATACAGCACCGGCGTCTCCTGGTCTTCGTTCCACACAAAACCATAATTTAACGGGATCACATACGGGTATTCATCCCCGGAAAAGGCGAGACTGCACACCCGGCAGTGTTCCAAAATGGCTTTCTGCCCGTCTTTCGACTCAATCGCACGTTCTCCTCTTCGCATTATTTATCCCCCTTCTTATCCGAACCTTTCTTCTCCTGATTCTCTTTCTCCCGTTGCTCCCGTACCTTCTGGAACGCCTCGTCGCCGACTGCCACGCGGATAAACTCCTCCATCGCTTTCGTGAGGTACTTATTTCTCTTCTTGTACAAATAAACGTAACGGACCGCCAGCTCTTCATTCATCTTGTAAAAGCACAGCGGCACTTCATATGGAAGATTGACGATCAGGCCATCCGGGATGAAGGTCGCGCCCACGCCCCGTCCTGCCATGTTGAACGCAGAGACAACCTGGTCCGGTTTCATGATAATATTCGGCGAATAATTCTGGCGGCTGCACATCTTCATGCTGCGCTTGTAAATGCTGTTTTCCTCTTTAACGAAGATAAACGGAGTGCTCTTTAAGAGCGGCAGCGGCAGTACCGGGAACCCCGCCTGACTGTGGCGTCCTGCCCGGATATCTTCCGCGGTAAGCTGATACTGGGTCAGCTCCTCATTGATCGGAAAACTCTTCGGAACAGCCAGAATAATTCTCTCCGTGCTATAATAATACTTTTCATAATTTTTGTCATCCAGTTCCGAGTTATCGATCAGAAGATCCAGTTCCTCGGCAACCAGCTTATCCGTCAGCTGTGTGGTCGTGCCCTCCTGCAGATCAATCTTGATCTGCGGATACCGATGGGAAAACTCGCTCAACACGCCCGGAAGTACAAACGAGGTAAAAAAGATCGTTCCGCCAACCGACAGCTTGCCCGCCAGAAGCCCATTTAAGTTATTCAGTTGATTGAGCGTGTTCTGTTCCAGCGCAAACAGCTTTTCGATCGCGTCGATATAAACTTCACCGCCCGGCGTCAGTCCGATCGGAGAGGTGCTCCGGTCAAAAATCGGAGTTCCTATCTTTTTCTCCACCTTCTTGATCGCCGTGCTTAACGCCGGCTGCGTAATATACAGTTTCTGCGCCGCCTTCGAAAAACTCTTTTCCTCGTAGACCGCGTATACATACTCTTTTCCGTCGAACATGTTTCCTCCTATGTACCCTGCTTTTTCTCATCGCTGCATCCTGCGGGATATTTCATCCCGAAACTTCCCGCCCGTGAACATTCTCATTCTGTTCCATTCTTTCCCCTTTATCTACAGGGTTTCCGGCACTTTTGTCCACTTGTGATTCTATAACAAAAAATTTATAATAATTATCTTCTTATTTATATTTGATTATATACGATGAATGATATATAATCAAGTTAAAGATAAGGAACAAGAGAAAATAATTCATCTTCTTATCTTTCTGGCATAGCCAACCACCCCGATTTTCCCCAAAATCGGTTCCCATATATTGATTATTCCTCATGAGCACGCACTGCAGAACCCTCGTTCCCCAACCAACCCGCAGTTGCGTGCTTATTTGTATGTAATTTTTACCCCGTCCAGCTCAGTTTCTATCAGCTCGTCCCCATCATATGACAATTTCAATGAAAAAAACGTATCCCTTTCAATCAGAAGCTTCAAAAAGATCCGATCGCCGTCCCAGAGCCGCAGAGCCGATACATCCTTTTTCGCCACCCAGGCAAGCTCGCCCTCGTCACATTCGCGAAGCGTTCCCTCAAATCCATCCGCCGTGTACAGGCACATATATTCCGTCGGCCAGCCTTTCGCGATAAACGTCACGATTCCGCGGAAGCGCCAGGAAGTCAGAGTCAGCCCTGTCTCCTCCTTCACTTCGCGCAGCAGGCAGTTCTCCGGGCTTTCATTCTCCTCAAAATGTCCGCCGACGCCAATCCATTTTCCTTCATTCACATCCTGTTTCTTCTTAATGCGGTGCAGCATCAGATATGAATCGTCTTTTTCAATGTAGCAGAGCGTTGTCAGCGGCGAACGCTGTTTTTTTGTCTCTCCCATGCCTCCTGGTACCTCCATTTTTATTTAATGTACGCTCGGAATCTTCAGATGCCCGTAGTCCTTCGCCTCGTCCTCCAGGATATTCTGCAGAAAATCGCTCAGTTCGCTGACATAGCCGATCTTGTTCCAATCTTCCAGCACTGGATTTTCCTTTGCGGCTTCCTCGATCTGATACATCCGTCCTTCATAATAATTCACGCACAGATCCGCGTAGTACGAAGCCATTTCCTGTTTCTTCTCGTCCGTAAAAAATGCATGGCGATCCTCGATATGGCGATTCAGATCCCGAATTGCATCGCGGATTGCCGCCCGACGCAGGATCGACTCCGAATAAGCCGTAAAATCTGCCAGATCTCGGTTGTGGTACGAGTGGCGTATCGCCCAGCCGTCCACATCGACAGGTTTCGCATCATACTGGTAGGTCCCGTCGTTCCAGATGCGGACAATCCCGTAATGGCACGGAGCCATCACCATGGAACCCGTCACAACCTCATAGATGCCCGTGTCCTCGTCTTCCTTATAATGCTGGATATGCAGATGTCCGCTCAAGTGCAGGCGCACGCCATGATCCGACAGCATCCGCACCAGTTCCTCGTTGTGCTCGATCGTACAGTTGTCATAAAAGGTCCGGCTCACTCCGCTCTCATCCAGCAGGTTATGATGGCTGACGGATATCACGCGGGCGCCTTCCCGCTCCGCCTCTTCCAGAATCGGCTCCATCCACTCATACGTTTCCCGGCGGATCATGCCGCCGACCTCATTTTTCGGTTCATACTGACAGGAATCCAGCATCAGCACCCAGTTTGCACTGTCTATCTTATAAAGATAACTCAGCGATGCCGGATCCCGGCTGTCCGCCGCTACATAGCCAAAATCAGCATAGATATCCCGGAACTCGTCCGCTGTGATGGACTCCACCTTTTCCGCTCCATCCGCCGTATAGCGGCGGGCATCCGGGTTATTGATATCGTGGTTTCCCGGTATAACCGCGACCTCAATTCCCGCCTCGCTGAGTCCTTCCAGAAGTTCTGCCAGTTCCTCATGGCTCGCTTTCTCTCCGTCCAGCGTCAGATCTCCGCTCAGAATCAGGAGGTCTGGATCTTCCTTCTTCATATCATCGAGAAAGGCGTCCATGACCTCCCAGCCGTACTCCAGCACGCGCCCGTCTCCGCCCCTCGCCATTTCGACAAAGGAATCACAGCGGTTTCCTGCCAGTTTCTCGGCAAAATAGTGCATATCCGTTGCCACCACGATCTTCTTTTCCACGAAATGGTCCTCGGTTTCCTCTTCCCCGCTTTCTTCGTCTTCGGCAGCCTCATGGCTCTCCTGTGTCTCCTCTGTCTCAGCTGTCTCAGTCTCCGACTCCTGTGTGGCACCCGGACTTTCCGTTTCCGCCTTGCTGGAAACCTCCGTCGCGTCTGCCTCCTTCGATAGAAACGAACAGCCGCCAAGCAGCGCTGCCAGAAGGACTGTTGCCATCACTATACATCCTTTGTTTCTTCTACTTTTTCTCACTGTACCTATCCGCTCCTGTTTTCTCTCTATCTTTCAATTTCTGTAACTGTTCAGTACCTTCACAGTCACGCGCAAAAATCCATTAAAAATTGCCTACGGCAATGGGATTTTTGCCTGCTGGCCCATGTTTTCGTACGGTCAGCACAGTAAATGTGCAGACCTACTGAACAGTTACCAATTTCTACTGCTGTTTCTTGCCTTTACCGCTATTGTTTGTACCAATTCTTCGTACATAATCTGCCCCGGCGCGATATATCTACGTCTCGTCATCCACCGGAAGCTCCGTCCGTCCCAGCGCTGCCATCGCCTCTTTTTCCTTTTTGGTCAGTTTCTTGATCGCTGCCTCCCGGCGCATCGCCTCGCTGCGCGTCGCATATTCTTCATAGTATGCCAGCACTACCGGACGGCGGGCTTTCGTGTATTTTGCACCTTTCCCGGCATTGTGTGCCGCCACCCGCGCTGCCAGATGGTTCGTCCACCCGCAGTACAAGGTTCCGTCCGCGCAGCGCAAAAGATATGTATAATTCATGCCTCATCCTGCCTTTATGGTTCGCACTCCCGACAAAAATTTCTCAGTACACAGGAAAACGCATCCGGACGCCCTATGTAAACGGCGCCGCGCCTTGCAATGCACGGGCACCGCCCGGTTCGGGAAACTCCTTCCCCGGATCTATCATCAAGCACCGGCCGGATGCGTTTTCCTGGCTTACAAGGCAAAAATCCTTTGTCAAAGTCAAATCTGCATGGATTTTTGCTTGTAACTGTAAAGATATTGAACCGTTACAATAATAGTATATAAAGTTTTCCCCCAAATGCAACCATTCCGGCTGGATTTTTTGTTACTGTACACGCATACGTGTCCAGTAACGGAATTTGCCGTGGCTTCGAATTTCAATACGGCAAATTCCTGCTGCCACCACGTTTTCTTACGGCACTTTCGGTCCCAAAAGTGCCCACCCGTGAACAGAAACGATTTTTTCTCTCTAAAATTCCTACCTATGAACAGTTACCCACCGTTACCTCTTTGATCAGAAGCAGCCGCGCCCCTGCACCGGCTTCCTCCCCGTCGATTTCATTCATTTCCCGCACCTGATCCACCGTCGTGTGGAATTTTTTTGCAATTTTCCACAGAGAATCCCCCGGCTGCACAATATAACCCACAATTCCTGGCTGCTGCTCCCAGCGCTTTAAATCGAACGGCTGTGTCTGCACGGATGTAACCACCTCTTCCTGCATCGGCTGGAATACAAGCAGTTCCACCGTGAGCTGCGCCTTGACCTCCGCCTCACCGCCGCCCAGCATCACCGCGCCGAGCTGTTCCAGCCCTAGATTCAACTGCCAGACGCAGTCTTCCCGGATCCCCTCCGCCTCGACCGTGCCGGAAAATGGCAGAACCTCAGAAATTGCCCCGACCGGCGCCGCGTCATCATCCGTCAGATACAGGAGACTGACTTCCAACACTCCCTCGATCGCCAGACCGTTTTCTGACGGGCGGCTCTCATCCAGCCGGACAATCCCACTGCTGTGGCAAATCTGCAGAATTCGCTCCGGTTTCTGAAAAGAAACACTTCCGCCCACCCGCATTTTGCAGCTGTTGCGCGTCAAAAGCCGGTCAAAGCACACCTCCCCCTGCTCGCTCACGACCTCGCAGCCGGTCGAATAGAGATCGCTTAAAAGTTCCACTGATTCTTCTTTATAAAGGCGGATGTCCAGCTCCAGCACCGCCTCCACTTCCACTTCGCGCATCTCCCCATCGCTGTCCGGCTTTTTGCCCGCCTCTGCATGAAGAATCCGGACCCCGACCGCCGGGATCATCTCCTCCACCGCCTCCGAGAGTTCCACTTCACCGGAAAACGGAATACTCTCCTCCAACCACTGAACCGGCGTGTGCTCGCCCTCGCCGCTGTAAATCAGGAACACCGACAATTCACCGTCCAGATGCAGTTTTCCATCCAACGGGCGCACCGAAACATCCCGAAGACGCATCTCCTGCCAGAGAATCGTCTCAATATTCGGCTTATTTGCCGATACGCTTACTTCCTCCCGGACCCGGTAGATATCTTTGCGCCGCACTGCAAGCGTCGCTGCCGGAACGCTTCTCTTCAGGACTTGCAGCCCCGCATCATCCGTCTCGACATCCGCGGCAGCCTGCACATCGACGCGGCTTTCCGCCCGCACCGTAAGCGTCAGCACCGCTTTGGCGCTCAGCTTGCGCGAATGAATCATGGTAATATTCAAATCTTCGATATTCCATACGATCTGCGTATAGTCGCGCTCCGAAAGCTCCGGCACATTGACCGTTTCCTCAAATGGGATCTCCCCGCCCATCGCCTGCAGCCCGCCCGACTCCCGGCGGTACAGCACCCGGAACACAAGCTTTCCCCGGATCAGCACCTTTTCTCCCTGAATCCGTGAATTTTCTATCTGAACCTCCCCGTCTGACAGCAGTATCTGCACCGCATCATCCAGCGCATCCGGCACAATAAAATCATCATCCAGCGTCAGCTGCGACACCGCCGTCCCCCTCTGCCGGTTCATATGTATCTCTTTTTTGATCAGCTCTATCATAAAAAACGCCCCTTTCCAAACCGCACGCATTTCTCTCAAAGAAATTTATGCAGCCGAAATGGGTGTTATGAATAATTTTGTGTCAGGCTTTCTCCTGTCCTGCCCGCACTGCCTCCAGTTCCTTCCGCAGGTTTGCCGACTCTTCTCTAAGTTCCTGAAGCTCTTTCCGGAGCGCGTCGATCTGCTCTAAAATACGCTGATCGTCCTCGCCGATGATCATCTTCTGCTTCTTCGGCAGCGCCACGCCGTCCTTCTTGACCGGACGCGCCGGAATGCCGACAGCCGTGGTATTTTCCTCGAGCGGGCGGAGCAGAACCGCATTTGCCGCTACGGAACAGTTATCACCGACCTCGAAAGAACCGAGAATCTTTGCGCCGGAACCGACCGTCACATTATTTCCCAGCGTCGGATGACGTTTACCCTTCTGTGTTCCGACACCGCCCAGCGTCACACCCTGGTAAATCGTACAGTTGTCACCGACCACCGCCGTCTCACCGATGACAACGCCGCAGCCGTGGTCAATCAGAATACCGTGTCCGAGCTGTGCACCCGGATGAATCTCAATCAATGTAAAGAAACGTGCCACCTGTGAAATCAGGCGCGCAATGAAAAACATATGGTGCTCATAAAACCAGTGCGCCACCCGGTGCCAGATCAGGGCATGTACGCCCTGATATAAAAGTAGTACCTCCAATGCATTTCTCGCAGCCGGATCTCGCTCCTGAACCGCTTTTACATCCATCCAAATATCTTTTAAAATCATGTCTCTTCCCCTTTTACTGAACTGAATGACCTTTCCGTTTCCGCAAAATCCCAGAACCTATCGTCCTTCTCTTCTCCGACAGCCATTCTTTCTGATTGGCTGCTGCAGTTTCTCATTGTCATCCTATGTTGTTTTTATGCTGCCGTTCATATTTTTTGTAAACTACAACACCCTGCGATCCCGCCAAATACCTTGCCGCAGAGACGCACATATTCCTGATATTCCGGTGTCTCATTCAAATCCTTCAAAAGGTCTATCATCGACGTGTAATACCACGCCTGTTTCTCTCTGTCCTTCATATTAAACCGCTGCCAGAGCTCCTCCCCGACCAACAGATAGTCACGCGCCATGCTGCGGATATTGCTCAGCTTGTCCGCCATCGTCAGGATCTTCTCCGCCTGGCTCGCTGTTTTCAGATGTTCCAGCGTGTGCCCCTTGCGCTCAATCCAGGTTTTGGACTTATCCTCGCTCTCCGCCACGACCAGATCCGCAACCCGGGTGCCAAACTCCTGTTTCAAATCCTCGTAGGTCACACCCGTGTCCTCGATCGTATCATGCAGAAGTGCCGCTGCCAGTATCTCCTCATCGTTCGTCAGCATCGACGCAATCAGCGCCGTCTCCAGCGGATGAACGATATACGGAATTCTGGTTCCCTTCCGGTGTGCGCCCTTATGCGCCTGTTCTGCGAATTTTGCCGCTCTGTCAATCATGGTTGTTCCTCTGTCTATATTGCTTATACTGTTTAAACGATTGCTACTGTTTTAAATGTACATCCATCTTGTTGTATGGAATTTCGATGCCCGCCTCGTCAAATGACAGCTTGATCTGTTCCAGAATGTCCCATCTCGTCTGCCAGTAATCGGCCGTCTCTACCCAGCCCCGGATGCCAAGCACCACGCTGCTGTCGCCCAGGCTGTCCACAAATACCTTGATGTCCTCATCCTTCTTCACCATCGGATGTTCCCGGTAAACGCGCTCTAACACCGCCTTTGCCGTCCGGATATCCGCCTCATAGGCAATACCGACCTTGAGCTCCAGCATCCGCTTGTCCATCGCCGTCACATTGGTCACGGTTGAGTTTGAAAGGGTGCCATTCGGGATGGTAATTGCTTTATTATCGGTTGTCAGGATAGTCGTGTAAATCAGCCCGACCATCGAAACCCTTCCTTCCCCGGACGGGGAAATGATATAATCACCCACCCGGAACGGTTTCATAATTAAAATCAAGAGTCCGCCCGCAAAGTTTCCAAGACTCTGCTGGAGCGCCAAACTCAGCGCAAGACCTGCCGCGCCAAGAACCGCCACAATCGAGGCGCTGTCCATGCCAAGCTGCCCTGCAATCATAAAAAGCAGGAATACATTCATCACAAACTGGGTCAGAGCCCGCAGGAAACGGGTCACGCCCACATCCATACCGGCATGCTCCATCGAGCGGGACAGCATCTTCTCGATCATCGAGATGATCTTCCGTCCAATCAGGAAAATGATGAACGCCACCAGTACCTTCTGTCCCAATGCCATAAGCCCCGGACCAATCCGATGCATGATCGAAGCCATCGTATCCACGTTCAAATTTGCCGGATCCGATAGTGACTCTGCTACCGCCGCGATCTCCTCGCCTGTCAGCTCTGCCGCTGTTGCCATCTATTTCATTCCTTCCTGTACTTACTCTTTTCCCACCTTTTTATCCAGACCTTCTTCCAATCCCGCCTGTCGTCTCGCAATCGAGGACAGACTGATAATCTTGGAGGAAAGCCCCGCCTTCGCCTCTGCCAGCTTATCTGAAATACCCGCCAAGCGTTCTGCTGCCGCAGCAGCTGTCCCCCCGGCTTTTCCATTGAATGCCGACGCTGCCTCCGCCATCATGCTCTGGGGATCGGTTTCTGCCTTTTCTTTTACACTCTTAGTGCTGTGGGTCGTCTTCTTCACCTTCGCCGGTTTTTCCTTCTTCTCCGGCTCCGTCGGCGTGCAGCTGAAGACACTGATGCCAAGCGGTGCCAGCTGGATCGTGATGGAATTGTCCTTTCCATCACATTCCTCTGCCTTCGAGGACTTCATACGCGGATTGACCTTTCCGCTTCCGCCGAATTTCTCCGCATCGCTGTTGAAAATCTCTTTGTATTTTCCCTTAAACGGTACGCCGACCGCCAGCTTCTCATGCAGCTGCGGGGCAAAATTGCAGACAAAGAGCAGTGTCTCATCCGCGCCGCGCCGGAGAAATGCAATGATATTGTCCGCTGCATCCATGCAGTTGATCCACTCGAAGCCCTCCGTCTGATAATCTTTCTGATAGAGTGCCGGATGGCTGGTATAAAGGTGATTTAACTCCTTCACATACTCCTTCATCTGGCTGTGGATCGGGTACTGCAGCAGTTCCCACTCGATCGATGCATTCTCATTCCACTCATCCATCTGGGCGAAATCCTGTCCCATGAAGAGGAGTTTCTTGCCCGGATGTCCCATCATAAAACCGTATGCCGCCCGCAGGTTCGCAAACTTGTCCTCAAACGTCTGTCCCGGCATCTTATTGACCAGGGAACCTTTTCCGTGAACCACCTCGTCATGTGAGAAAACGAGGACGAAATTTTCACTATAGGCGTAAATCATGCTGAAGGTCAGTTCATTGTAGTGGTGGCACCGGAAATATGGATCCTGCTCCATATAGCCCAGGAAATCGTTCATCCAGCCCATGTTCCATTTATAATCAAATCCAAGACCGCCGTTCTTCACGTCGCCGGTAACCTTCGGCCATGCCGTCGATTCCTCGGCAATCAGAATCGCACCATCCTTGCGTCCCCTGAAGACAGAGTTCAGATGCTTTAAAAACTCGACCGCCTCCAGATTCTCATGACCGCCGTACATATTGGCAATCCATTCACCCGGATTCTTGCCATAATCCAGATACAGCATCGACGCCACCGCATCAAACCGGATGCCGTCCGCGTGATAGCGGTCCGCCCAGAACATCGCATTCGCAATCAGGAAGTTTGAAACCCCCGGTCTGCCGTAGTTGTAGATCAGCGTACCCCAGTGCGGATGCGCCCCCTGTCTCGGATCCTTGTGCTCATATAGGCAGCTTCCGTCAAACTGCGCCATGCCCCATGCATCACGCGGGAAATGTGCCGGAACCCAGTCAAGGATAACGCCGATTCCCTGTCCGTGCAGATAATCCATAAAATACATGAAATCATCCGGTGTGCCGAAGCGGCTGGTCGGTGCGTAATATCCCGTCACCTGATAGCCCCACGAAGCATCCAGCGGATGTTCCATGACCGGCAGAAGTTCCACATGGGTATACCCCATTTCCTTCACATATTCCGCCAGCTTGACCGCGATCTCACGGTAATTGTAAAACTCCGATCCGACAATCTCGCGTCCTCTCTTATCCACCTCGGTCGGTTTTCGCATCCAGGAACCGAGATGTACCTCATAGATCGACATCGGCGCCGTCTTCGTGTCGAGCGCCGCCCGTTTCTTCATCCAGTCCTGATCGTTCCATTTATATTCGTCCAGATCCCAGACGATGGACGCCGTGTTCGGTCTAAGTTCCGCATAGTTCGCATACGGATCCGCCTTCAGCGCCGGGTCACCGTTCTTGAACTTAATTTCATATTTATAAACAGCGCCCTTTTTTAGCTCCGGGATAAAAATCTCAAACACGCCCGAATCTCCCAACCGCCGCATCTGGCTGCGTCTGCCATCCCACAGGTTGAAATCACCGACAACACTCACGCGCATCGCTTCCGGCGCCCAGACTGCAAAATAGACGCCGCTCACACCTTTGACCGTCATCGGATGCGCGCCCATCTTATTATAAATGCTGTAGTGGACGCCCGCCTCGAATTTCTTCAAATCCGATTCCGTAAACTGCGGTGCAAAGGAATACGGATCGTGTATCTCACTTAATGTACCATTATCATAAAACACAAGGAGGGTATAATCCGCCAGAGTCTTGCGCGGAATCAGCGCCGCAAAAAAGCCAGTCTCGTCCGCCATCTCCATCTGGTACTGCTTGCCGGTTGCCGAAAGTTTGACCGTAATATCGCGCGCCGTCGGAATAAACGCCTGTACCAGCATTCCCTCCGGCGTCATATGGGCTCCCAGCATCCGGTGCGGGTTTGCCGCTTCCGAATAGACAATTTCTTCAATTCCAGCCCAGTCCATCAGATCGTATAATGTTTTATCCATACATACGCCCCCTTGCGTTCCTTTGTGGTTTTTGGTTTTAGCTTCATTTTAGCATCCCGCGCCCAATAATACAATCATACACTTCAAAACATTTATGAATTTTCCCGAAATTTCGTGAAAAAACTTGATAAATCAAGGCATCTCATATACACTATTATGGCAGAAGGTTACCATTTACAGTAGCCTATTACTGCTCATGCGTTGCACAAACGTTACTGCTGTAGCCAGACACCTTTGGAACTGAAAGTGCTATAAGATAACGTCACACAGACAGCAACAGCAGAGAGAGGAGATATATATGGAAGATCAAGATAGAGACCATATTTCGTCCCGAAGCCATTTCTCCGGGCGTTCCGATCAGGAACTGGATGAGATGCTCGATGAACTCCGCACCGGAAAAATCGGCATCAACCAGCAGGGCCAGAACTCTTCGGAACACGATTCGGAAGATACGCCCGAAGAGAACGACAACGCTTCAGGTACCGGAAATGCCGCAAAATCCAAGAAGGGCAAGAGCCGCAAGGAAGGCTTCAATCTCAAGGACGAGGTCATAAGCTGGATTCAGGTCCTGGTTGCCGCCGCTATTATCGCATTCTGCGTCAACCATTTCATCATCGCCAACAGCGAAGTCCCGACCAGCTCGATGGAAACGACCATCATGGCTGGCGACCGCGTCATCGGCTCACGGTTAAGCTACAAATTCGGAGATCCGCAGCGGGGTGACATCGCCATTTTCATTTATCCGGATGATGAAGCGAAAGGCATCAAAACGTACTATGTCAAACGTATCATCGGTATGCCGGGCGACACGATCGACATCGTGGACGGCAAGGTATACTTAAATGGTTCCGATACACCGCTCGACGAGCCGTATCTGCATGAACCGATGGAACCGGAGGAACCGCAGCACTACGAAGTGCCGGATGGCTGCTATTTCATGCTGGGCGACAACCGGAACTATTCCAACGACGCCCGCCGCTGGACGCACAAATACGTCAAGCGCGACAAACTGGTTGCCAAGGTACTGTTCCAGTATTTTCCGAAGATCCAGAAACTGAATTAACCCAATATTTACTTTAGGAAGGAACAAAGAACATCATGAAGAAAGTAGTAAAGTTTGGCGGAAGTTCCCTCGCCAGCGCAAAACAGTTCAAAAAAGTCGGAGATATTATCCGTGCTGATAAATCCAGACGCTACGTTGTACCGTCTGCTCCGGGCAAACGCAACAAAAATGACACCAAAGTAACCGATATGCTCTATGCCTGCTACGAGGCAGCTTCCACCGGCGCAAGCTACGGCAAGCTTCTCTCCGCCATCAAAGAGCGCTATGAGCAGATCATCGACGGTCTGGAGTTGAATTTAAACCTCGATTATGAGTTCAAGACCATCGAGGAAAACTTTATCGCAAAAAAAGGCAGCGATTACGCAGCTTCCCGCGGTGAGTATTTAAACGGTATCATCATGTCCCATTACCTGGGCTATGAGTTCATCGATGCAGCCGAGGTAATCTTCTTTGACGAGAATGGTACATTCCTGTCCGAGAAAACCAATGAAGAGCTGTCCGAACGCCTCGCGCACACTGAGCGCGCCGTTATCCCAGGCTTCTACGGGTCCAATCCGGACGGCACGATCCACACCTTCTCCCGCGGTGGTTCGGATATCACTGGCTCCATCGTAGCCCGCGCGATTCACGCAGACCTCTACGAGAACTGGACCGATGTATCCGGTTTCCTGGTAACCGACCCGCGCATCGTGGAAAATCCGGTTCCGATCGAGACCATCACCTACAAAGAACTGCGTGAACTGGCTTACATGGGTGCCAGCGTCCTTCATGAGGATGCCATCTTCCCGGTACGCCGCGAGGGCATCCCGATCAACATCCGCAACACCAACAAGCCGGAGGATCCGGGTACACTCATCGTCGAGAATACCTGCCGGAAGCCGAAATACACCATCACCGGTATCGCCGGAAAGACTGGTTTCTGCTCTGTCACCATCGAGAAAGCGATGATGAACTCCGAAATTGGGTTTGGGAGAAAAGTTCTGGGTGTCTTCGAGGACTGCGGTATTTCCTTCGAGCATATGCCGTCCGGAATCGATACGATGACCATCTTCGTACACCAGTCCGAATTCGAACAGCATGAGCAGTTCGTTATCTCCAACATCCACCGCGCGGTACAGCCGGATTCCATCGAGCTTGAGTCCGATTTAGCACTCATCGCCGTCGTAGGACGCGGCATGAAGTCCACCCGCGGCACTGCCGGACGCATCTTCTCCGCCCTGGCACACGCCCGCATCAACGTCAAGATGATCGACCAGGGTTCCAGTGAACTCAACATCATCATCGGCGTGAAGAACGCAGATTTCGAGGCGGCTGTGAAAGCGATTTATGATATTTTTATTACGGCGGAGCTGTAAGAGCAAATTTTTAGAATTGTAAAGAAACGGCATCTTTGAGAGAAATAAAACGTCTCAAAGATGCCGTTTTAGATATAGCAAATTTTGCAATTTCATCAATTCTTACACTAAAAGCTTTTAGATGATATTTGTCCTTGTACTTATAAAATATATTTCTATAATCTCCACAAAAATAACATACATCCAATTAATATAAAGTGATTCAATGTTACCAATTTTTGGATATTCATCATTTTTTTGTAGGACGAAGGAAAAATCTTTGTATTTTCTTGTTTATAATTTTTTTCTTCCCTGGTTCTCCGAGCTGCTCCCCAGCAGAACGCAAATAACTCTATAAATACAGATATACTATATATGACAAGCCAAGGAAATCCCGCCATTTTTAATTGATTTTCCGACGTAATGATTATCACATAGAATATCCAAAGCAACGCCATAAAACCGACTATAAGCCTAAGCCATAATGGTTTTATCGCGCTCTCCTGTATTTCATATTCTATTTTTTTCTGCTTCTGCTGCCTATAGACTTGATACCATTTATGCCGCCCTAATAATATCAGATCTTTATTGCTGTCGGAACGTATTTCGGCCCGTTCCGGGATTACACAAAAATGTTCTTCCTGCTTTTCTCCCTTTTCAAAAAAATCTGCAACCGCGCTGCTCTTACAAAGCTTCCAGCCCTCTAATGCCATATGATTGTAATATTCTTCCATCTCTGCGTTTGTTAAAATAATTAGCGGTCGAAAGACTTTCATCATTTTCTTCACCTCTGATACGCCTTTTTGTTACGTTCCTATCCCACTGACAAGCACAACCATATTGATCATCCACATCACATAAATCACCTTATCTTTTTTCACCAGTTCGTACCATTCCGGCGTATCCAAAAGCCTCGGCTTTTTTAGAATATAAAAATATACAAAAATCAAAATACAAAGAATGATCCGGAACATTCCCACGGATTCATACCAGGTTCGTATCCCTAAAAAAGATGCAATCCTTTCACCGCCAAGGCACAACTCCATCAACAGCGCCCCAAACGCCGCTTCTCTTCCCTGACGAAACGCATTCGATGCCGTATATGCTTTCATGGCAGCTCCTTTCCGCGGATTTTCATTTTCCCGCTTTCTCTCTCACTGGATCTTCCACAGCGCCCTCTATTTCGGTACAATTATTGTATCATATCAATTATATTCTTTCAATTTAATTTTTCTTACATTTTTGTTACATATTTTCTTTTTCGAGTTCGATTTACAAGAACAAAGAAAGCCCCCAGGCATATCTGAGTCAACTTCCCAAAATTAGACTTTTAGGAGGCGCCTCATGTCCATACCTGAGGGTTCTATTATACATGATTATTTGAATCCGTTTCCCCTACTTCCGGTTCGCCTTCTCCATATGCACGTTCTTGCCCTTGATCTTCGCACCGCGCATCGCCTGCAGTACAACGTCCGCATGCTCTCTCGGCACCTCGACGAATGTGTAATTATCGAACATATCGATACTTCCGACCATACGTCCCGGCATGCCGGATTCTCCGGCGATCGCACCGAGGATATCGCCCGGACGGATGCCCTGGTTCTTTCCGATGTTGATGAAGAGACGCGCTACGTCCTCATTTCTGCCACGGCTTCCTCTGCCGTTTCTTCCACCACGGCTGCGGCGGCTCTCATCCTCGAGATCCTCCAGCTCACGCAGCGGGCGGTTCTCCTCTAAGAGCTCCTCGCCCTCTTCGCCCATCATCATTTTGAGCAGCGCTGCTGCCAGATCGAGCGTCGTGTAGTCCTCTTCCAGCACACGTTTTTCTACAATATCGATCACCTTACTCAGATCGCTGTCCTGCAGCACCTCGCCCACCTGGTCGAGAATCTTATCTGCCTTGATGGAGGTCACATCGTCCAGAGACGGAATCGCCTGCGGAATGATGCGGGTCTTGCAATAGCGCTGGATCTCGCGCAGCTTGTAAACCTCTTTGCCGACTACGAGGTTAAACGCCTTGCCCTCGCGTCCGGCACGGCCGGTACGTCCGATGCGATGTACATAATACTCGTCATCCTGCGGTACATCATAGTTGAATACCGCCTCAACATCATCCACATCGATACCGCGGGCTGCCACATCCGTTGCCACCAGAATGTCCGTCCGTCCGGTACGGAATGCACGCATGACACGGTCACGCTGCTCCTGTTTCAAATCGCCGTGAAGCCCTTCTGCAAAATAGCCGCGTCCCTGTAAGCCCTGTACCAGCTCATCGACCTGCTTTTTCGTGTTGCAAAATACCACTGAGAGCTTCGGATCATAGAGATCCAGCAGACGGCACATAACCTCCAGCTTGTTCTTCGGTTTTACTTCATAATAATACTGGGTTACCTTCGGAACGGTCAGCTCTTTCTTGACCACGCGCACAATCTGCGGATCTTTCTGGAAGTTCGCCGCGATCCGCTGAATCGCCTGCGGCATCGTCGCTGAGAACATCAGCGTCTGTCTCTCCTCCGGCAGTGCGCTTAAGATGGTTTCCATATCCTCTAAAAAGCCCATGTTCAGCATCTCGTCCGCCTCGTCGAGAACAACCGTGTGGATCTGATCCATCTTGACGGTTTTGCGGCGCATGTGATCCATCACACGCCCCGGTGTACCGATGATAACCTGCACACCATCCTTGAGGGAACGGATCTGACGTCCGATCTCCTGTCCGCCGTAGATCGGCAGAACCTTGACACCGTGCATGTATTTTGCCAGGCGGCGTATCTCCTCAGATACCTGGATGGCAAGTTCACGGGTCGGGCAGAGAATGATCGCCTGCGGCTTCTTATTCTTCGGATCGATCTTCTGTAACAGCGGAATACCAAACGCAGCCGTCTTACCGGTACCGGTCTGTGCCTGTCCGATGATATCCAGTCCCTGCAGTTCCAGCGGAATCGCCTGTCCCTGAATCGGAGAAGCCGCCTCGAACCCCATATCGGTGATCGCACGCATGATCTTTGCATCTAACTCTAAATCTTCAAATCTGATTGTTTCCATTCTATTCCTTTCATTGTCTGATTAACGGTCTGCACATTCCGGAGATACATTTCATATATCATATTAGTTATCTTTTTTGCATTCTTCCGGAATATTTACAAAAAAAGAAAGAGGCAGTTTGCCCCTTTGCAATACGCATAGCTATCACTATACCAGATCATAGTGTGGATGTCAAACAGATGGAGAAAAATTTGACATCCACCCCATTTGGGACTACACTAACAGTTGATTTCATACAGTTGCTGCATGCTCTATGAACCTGCCGGACTGTCACTGCATTTCTTATTTATATACACCCGAAGTTTTGTTGCACCGGATTTTCTCAAAACTTCCAGACATACATCACAGCAGAAAGGAGGACAGCGCCGTTCTTTTTCCAAAAGGTTTTTGATACAGGCGCCTGTTATCATTATGAAAATCATTGATTCACATTTGCACTTTTGTCCCGGTTACCCGCATTTCGATGAGATTGCCATCGAAGCCGGTCATATCAATAATGAAGAGCATCTGCGGGAATGCTTTCAGAAATATAATATCGTCGGCGGCATCGTCATGGGGAACCGCGGCGTTCACCCGGATAATCACACATACCCGGATTTTCTGCGCTATTGCGTCGGCGTCGAAGCACGAAAACTGACGCCGGAAAAGATTCAGAAGACATGCGATCTTGTCGAAGAAAACTTAAAACGGAATACCTGCGTCGGCATCAAACTCTATCCGGGATATGATTCCATCTACGTTACCGACGAGCGCTTCGAACCGATCTACGACCTCGCCAAGGCGTATAAAAAGCCGGTTTCCATCCACACCGGACAGACCGCCGGTTCCAAAGCATTCATCAAATACAGCCATCCGCTGACCCTCGATGAAGCCGCCGTCCGCCATCCGGATGTCCAGTTCGTCATGTGCCACTTCGGCAACCCGTGGCTGATGGATGCCGCCGCCGTCGTCGAGAAAAATGAAAATGTCGCCGCCGACCTCTCTGGGCTTTTAGAGGGCAAATTTGACATTCCGGAGTTTCTGGAAGAGCAGAGCGGGTATATCAGCACCCTGAAAACCTGGCTTGCCTACATCCGCGACTATGATAAGCTCATGTTCGGCACCGACTGGCCGCTCGCCAACTATGAAGATTACATCGAAATTACGAAACGGCTGATTCCGGAAAAATACTGGGAAACTGTGTTCTATCAGGCGGCGGAGCGGATTTATCATTGCAATTTTTAATGGATTTTTAGAAATCATAGCTCTTTTAAACCATAAAAAAGATACTGAAAACGGCTTATTTCAGGCTGTTCCCAGTATCTTTTTTATCTCAAAACATCATTCTTTCCCGGCACCTGTCACATCTAAAAACACATCCGCCACTCTTTCCATCCCCAGATACGCATACGGCAGCAGCAGCATAAAATACACCACCGAATACTGCCCCTTCGCCTCCCAGACCAGATGGAACAGGAATCCCCCAATAAACACGATACCCGGAAGCAGCATCCCCCATCTGTCCGGTTCTCCACATTCCTGACTCTCCCAGACCGTTTCCATTCCCTGTTTTTTCACAGCTTTCACAGTTTTTTCTGCCTTTTCTGCTTCTATCCTCTTTTCCCATGTTCGTTTCGTCAGGACATGCTTACTTCGGCTTCCTTTGGCACTCATCCCGGCAATCACCCATACACATGCCATCGCATACACAAACGTCTGCAACAGATTCGCCGCAAAAACATAGAGCCGGTTCAGACCCCCTTCTTCCTTGAAAAGCTCCCATGGCGGGCTTCCCTCCGCCCAGGAGGTATTTCCCACCTCCTGGATCCAGAGACTCTGAAAGGTCGGTTCCGCCCAGATTGACTCGATCTTCCGAACAAAGAAATCAGCGGCTTTCGCCGGTTCCTCTGCCATATCTGAAATCGTTCTCCGCAAATCTGCCTGCGCCCATGCGGCCGCCAGATCCGCATCCCCATCTGCCTTCTGAAAGAGTTTTACCTGATAGCCATTGTACCAGCCCGGTCCACGTTTGCTCTCCTCCAGTCCCATCTGCACCCAGGCAATCATCGGCGCACCGTCCGATACCGTGCGTCCGGTCACGGAAGAAATTCCTGTCTGAATCCCCCGGTTTCCAATCACATACACTGTAATCAGAAGCACCGCTGCCACCAGCAGGCGTGCTTTCCTTCGAAAGACTCCCGAGGATGCCAGATACAAAAACAGCGCCACCAGCACAATCTCATAATTCGACTTGAGGATCACCGCCGCCGCTACTGCTGCCGCGCCAATCCAGAAGTCTCTTCCCCGCCCCTCTTCCACATACCGCACCAGACGTTCCATCGCCAGACATGAAAGTCCAAATCCCGGCATCGTGCCGTACACGAAGAGGATATAGAAAGAAAATGGCAGACAGCACGCCATCCACAAAAGCAGGCTGCACCTTTCGTTTCCCCGTACCATCATCCGCTGCAGACTCACGATTCCCAGAATAAAAAAACCGATATTTAAAATCTGAAAAACTGCATACGCCGCATCTCCAAAGAGAAATGCCAGC
Source organism: Clostridium sp. AF12-41 (assembly GCF_003461685.1). Lineage (NCBI taxonomy): Bacteria > Bacillati > Bacillota > Clostridia > Eubacteriales > Clostridiaceae > Clostridium > Clostridium sp. AF12-41. The sequence goes on from NZ_QTXO01000005.1 coordinate 87,135, forward strand.
ACTGCCATATAGAGAATCAGCCCATTCTGAGACGGGTAAGTGTACGCATACCCAAGCGATCCTTCCGCTGTCCCATACGAATACGCCACCGGCTCCCAGGCGCTGAAATCGCCCTGCAGAAGTCCCTGCGCGGACGCCATACACTGATGAGAGTCAGAACCGCCCCAGGACGGGACGAGGAGAATCCAAAAAAGATAGGCAGCAGCCGCTAAAAGAAGCCATTGGTTTTTCCGGCAGATATCTTTCCGTTCTTCGCTGCCATTTCGCACTTTTTCTTTTCCCACAAGGCGCTTTCGATCCTTTCTCCGCCTGTAAAACACCGTCAGTCCAATCACACCCGCACCAAAAAACAGGTGCAGAAACAGACTGTCCCTTCCATACTGTACAATCTCAGAACCTCCATAGACCCGGCAGGTCACAACCGCGCTGAGCAGTGTCAGGAAAAAAAGAATTCCTCCCAACAAAATCCGCACCAGACCGACACAAAATTTTTCCAGCATTTCCTTCCTCTCTTCTGTCATTTCTGTCAAATTCAGGTTTCATCATTACTGTTCAAGCATCGTGCCCAGCAACTTTTTATCCCTTTTTCATTCCCATCTGTCCTAAAACTTCACTCATTTTATCAAGTCATTTGCCAAATGTCCACTCTTTCCGGCACTCTTTTTGTTACTGTGAACAGCTACGGATTTGAACCGTTACCTCTTCCCCCAAATATAGCTTGACATTCCTCTTTGGTTCTGGTATATCTTAAACATAGCAGTCATACAACTGACGGATAAGTGGATCAACCACATGAAGTATGACTGGAAATTGCCGACCGTCTGGGCGTCACAGCACAGACCGTGGGTATTTTTTTTACTTTTTTTCACTCTCACTGTCTCTGCTGGGATCGAAATTTTTCAACCAGGAGGGAAACACATGTCTGCTATGTATCAAACATTCCAAAACACACCTATCTTTCAAACGGCCTGGAGAGGTTTTCTGGGCTCCAAATGGACCGACGAAGTGAACGTCCGCGATTTCATCCAGAACAACTATACGCAATATGATGGCGATGAAAGCTTTCTCGCTGCCCCAACCAGTGCCACTCATCTGCTCTGGGAACGCCTTCAAAAGCTTCAGAAGGAAGAGCACGAAAAGGGCGGTGTGCTCGAATGCGAAACTGAAATCGTATCCAGCCTGACCGCCTATGGTCCGGGATATATCGATCCGGAGCTTAAAGATCTGGAACGCATCGTCGGACTTCAGACCGACAAACCACTCAAGCGGGCTTTTATGCCGTTCGGCGGAATCAAGATGGCAGAGGAAGCCGCTGAAACCTACGGCTACCATGTCAATCCAAAATTTCATAAAATCTTTACCGAATACCATAAAACCCACAACCAGGCCGTCTTCGATGCATATACCCCGGAAATGAAAACCGCCCGCCACTGCCATATCGTCACCGGGCTTCCGGATACCTATGGACGCGGCCGGATCGTAGGCGACTACCGCCGGATCGCCCTGTACGGAATCGATTTCCTAATTCAGGAAAAGAAAAAGGATCTGGAACGCTGTGGAAATGGCGCCATGTTTGATGACATCATCCGCCAGCGGGAAGAGATCGCCGAGCAGATCCGCGCTCTAAAGGGCATTCAGGAGATGGCTGCCATCTATGGTTTTGATATCTCCCGTCCGGCTTCCAATGCCAAAGAAGCCGTCCAGTGGCTCTACTTCGGTTACCTCGCTGCCGTTAAGACCCAGAACGGTGCCGCCATGAGTGTCGGACGCATTTCCACCTTCCTTGATATCTACATCAACCGGGATTTAACAGAACAAACACTGACCGAGACCGAAGCACAGGAATTAATCGACCATATGACAATGAAATTCCGCATGGTAAAATTCGCCCGGATTCCATCCTACAACCAACTTTTCTCCGGCGATCCGGTCTGGGCGACGCTGGAGGTTGCCGGTCTGGGACAAGACGGGCGTCCGATGGTAACGAAAAACGATTTCCGCTTTTTACATACGCTGGAAAATATGGGACCGTCCCCAGAACCAAACCTGACCGTCCTTTACTCTTCCCGCCTGCCAGAGGCATTTAAGAAATATGCTGCCAAAATCTCCATCAACACATCCTCGATCCAGTATGAAAACGACGATGTCATGCGTCCGATCTGGGGGGACGACTACAGCATCTGCTGCTGCGTCTCCGCCACCCAGACAGGCAAGGAAATGCAGCTGTTCGGCGCCCGTGCCAATCTTGCCAAATGCCTTCTCTATGCCATCAACGGAGGCAGAGACGAGAAATACACTACCAAAGACGGACGCCCGATGCAGGTTGGTCCGGCGTATGCGCCGATCACATCCGAATACCTCGATTATCAGGAAGTCATGCATAAATACGATCAGATGCTGGACTGGCTGGCGGGTATTTATGTGAATATCCTCAATTTGATTCACTATATGCACGATAAATATTACTATGAGTCCGCTGAGATGGCGTTGATCGACACGGATGTCCGGCGTACCTTTGCCACCGGAATCGCCGGTTTCTCCCACGTGGTCGATTCTCTCTCCGCGATCCGGTATGCAAAAGTGAAGGTCATCCGTGATGAATACGGCATCGCCCGCAAGTTTGAGACAGAGGGCGATTTCCCACGCTACGGAAACGATGACGACCGCGCCGACGAGATTGCCGTATGGCTGTTAAAAACCTTTTTACATAAAGTAAAAAAATACCACACCTACCGGAATTCCGAGGCAACCACCTCGATCCTCACGATCACCTCCAATGTTGTATATGGCAAGGCAACCGGCGCACTTCCGGACGGACGGCCGGCATTCACCCCGTTTGCCCCGGGCGCAACTCCTTCCTACGGCGCAGAGCAGAACGGTCTGCTCGCTTCTTTAAACTCGATCGCAAAACTTCCATATGAATATGCGCTCGACGGCATCTCCAACACAGAAACGATTGCACCGGGGGCGCTCGGGCACTCCGAGACGGAACAGAAAAACAACCTGGTTCACGTCCTGGACGGATATTTTGATCAGGGCGCGCATCATTTAAATGTAAATGTCTTTGGAATCGAAAAACTGAAGGACGCGATGGAACACCCGGAAAAACCGGAATATGCCAACTTCACCATCCGTGTTTCCGGATATGCCGTTAAATTTATCAATCTGACCAGAGAACAGCAGCTCGACGTGATCGCCCGTACCTGCCACGAGGTGCTGTAACGATGCATACCGGTTATATTCATTCCATCGATACCTTCGGCTCCGTAGACGGTCCCGGTGTCCGCTTCGTGGTATTCATGCAGGGCTGTCTCATGCGCTGCCGCTACTGCCACAATCCGGATACATGGGTACTGCCAAAGGGACTTCCCCTCCCGGACGCCTCCCCCCACACTTCCGGCGCATCCGCTCTTTCCGAAGGTGTTTCTTGCCCATCTAAACACACCGGTTCGCAGGAAATCACCCCGGAAGCACTTCTTCGCCAGGCACTCCGCTACCGGAGTTACTGGCGCGGGGGCGGCGGCATCACCGTCAGCGGCGGAGAACCGCTCCTTCAAGCTGACTTTTTATGTGAATTTTTCCAGCTTGCCAAAGAACAGCACATTCACACCACACTGGACACCGCGGGACAGCCATTTACCACCGCCGAACCTTTCTTTTCCCGCCTGACCACGCTTTTAGAGCACACCGATCTTGTTATTCTGGATCTGAAACACATCGATCCGGAAAAACATCGTCTTCTGACTGGGCACTCCAACGAATCCATTCTTTCCTTTGCCCGGTTTTTAGACCAGATTCATAAGCCCATGTGGGTCCGTCATGTTTTAGTCCCCGGCATTACCGATGATCCGACCAACCTGCATGGAATCCGTGCATTTCTAGACACACTTTCAAATGTGGAAAAGGTAGAAATTCTCCCCTACCACACGCTCGGCATCTATAAATGGGAAACGCTTGGCATTCCCTATTCCCTGTCCGGCATCCGTATCCCGGACGAGAACGATCTGAAGCGGGCAAACCAAATCCTGTTGGGATGAAAAAGAATGTGCCTTGGCACATTCGGGCGTCTCGCGCGGTCGCTTGCGACATGTTTCTGCTTCGCGCGAGTGCGCATCCGCGCAGAGCATTTTATATTTCATAGGACACAATTTCCTATGAAATATAAAACGGCCCTTGGAAAGCGCTCCTGTTTGCGTTTCCCAAGGGTCGTTTTTATGTGGCTTATCCAGTCATCAGACTTTAAACCGGTATCCAACGCCCCATATCGTCTCAATATACTGCGGTTTCGCCGTGTTGAACTCGATCTTCTCACGGATCTTCTTAATATGCACGGTAACCGTCGCGATATCTCCCAACGACTCCATATCCCAGATCTCGCGGAAGAGTTCTTCCTTGGTAAATACATGGTTCGGGTTCTGTGCTAAAAAGGTCAGCAGGTCAAATTCCTTCGTCGTGAAGTTCTTCTCCTCGCCGTTGATGTAAACGCGGCGGGCAGTCTTATCAATCTTGAGTCCCCGGATCTCGATGATCTCGTTTTCCGGCATACCGCTGCCGATCAGGCGCTCATAACGCGCCAGATGCGCCTTGACACGTGCCACCATCTCACTCGGACTGAATGGTTTCGTGATATAATCGTCCGCGCCCAGTCCCAGACCGCGGATCTTGTCAATATCGTCCTTTTTCGCAGATACCATGATGATCGGTGTGTTTTTTACTTCCCGGATCTTCTTGCAGATCTCGAAGCCATCGACCCCTGGCAGCATCAGATCAAGAATCAGAAGATCAAAATCTTCCTCCATGCCGCGTTTCAGTCCCGTTTCTCCATTATTTTCTATCTCAACCTCAAAACCAGAAAGCTCCAGATAGTCTTTTTCCAGCTCTGCAATACTCTCCTCGTCTTCTACGATTAATATTCTGCTCATCTGTGAATTCCTCCTGCTGTTTTTATTTAAACGACCAAACTTCAAATCACTATGCCCCGACATACTTGCGCAAAACGAAATGGATCTCCGTTCCGATGCCCTCCTTGCTGGTCGCCCAGATGCGTCCGCCGTGATCTTCGATAATCTTCTTTACGATCGAAAGCCCGATGCCGCTGCCGCCCTTGGACGAATTTCTCGACGAGTCCGTCCGGTAGAAACGGTCGAAAATATACGGCAGATCTTTCGCCGCGATTCCCTTTCCGTTGTCCTCGATGATGACCTGGATAAAATCGCCGTCATCCTTGATGCGGATATTTAAAATACCCTTTTTCTTGTCCAGATATTTGAGCGAATTTCCGATAATGTTGTTGATCACTCGCTTCATCTGCTCCGCGTCCGCGATCACGACCACATCCTCGTCCACATAGTTGAAATATCCCAGCTCGATGCCGCGCGTCTCCATATCCAGACCAACTTCCTCAACACAATCACCAAAATATTCCGCCACATTGATCTTTGAAAAGTTGTACGGAATCTTGTTCGTATCAATCTTCGAATAGAACGTCAGCTCGTCAATCAATCGATCCATATCGTTTGCTTTATTATAAATCGTCCGAATATATTTATTCAATTTCTCAGGTGAAGAAGCCACGCCATCCTGAATGCCTTCCACATACCCCTTGATCGCCGTGATCGGAGTCTTCAGATCATGGGAAATATTGCTGATCAGCTCTTTGCTCTCCTTGTCGTACTGGAGTTTTTCTTCCTGCGATTCCTTGAGACGCAGGCGCATCTCCTCGAAATCCTGGCAGAGCATTCCGATTTCATCTTCATCATCCACATCGAGCGTAAAGTCCAGATTTCCATCCCGGATCTGCTTGGTCGCCTCCTGCAGCTTGTGCAGCGGACGCAGCAGAGAACGGTAGATCCACATGATCAGCAGACCGCCCATAAAACTGATGATCAGCACGCCGAGAAGCAGCATCTCTCCGAGCAGCGCCTTGATCTCCGGCACATAATCCCCGACGTTCGTCACGATGAACACACTGCCCTGTGAATCATCTGAAAACCGGAAATCGATCTGTTTGACCAGATGCTGTTCCTCGCCATCCATGTAAATACTGCCTGCCATACTTCCCTGATCACCGTACGGCGCCAGCCGTTCGCAGAGCTCGCGTCCATCCTCGCTTCCGCAGAATGTGATGTTCTTGCCCTTGCGGATGACCAGATACGAATATTTATCGCGCAGTTCTTCATTGACCTTGTTCAAATAAGCCGGTTCTTCAAATAAATCTGTATTTTCCCCGACTGCCTCGCGGATCTCCTCCTGGATTCCCTGCGTCAGTCGGTTAAACACCTGTGTCTGATTGCCGGAGAGCAGATCGATCTGCTCCGACAGCCCGTATGTTTTCTGAAACAGATGCTCCTGATAGTTTACGAGTCCGAACGCCGCCACAAATATGAGCACAATCGGAACGACCGTAATCGTCACAAAAGCAATCGCCAGACGTGTGCGTATCTTCATCCTATTTCCTCCAGTCATTGCCCGGTCTGATACCAGATTGCCCCTACAAAAATCCTCCCGCAAAACTGCGTCGGACTTCTGCGCTTTTGCTCCTGATATCTTCCACAAATAGTGTATCATATTTTGCAGATTACGTCTCTAAAAGTATTATAAATAAAAAAGCATGTGCCTTTTTGTATAATAAAAGAGACTGCCGCAAAAGCGGCAGCCCCCTCGTTCTGATCTTATGATTTTTTACGGGCAGATATCCCAGCAGCGTTTCCTACTCTTACAGATACGCCTTTAATTCATCCACCTTATCCAGCTTCTCCCACGGAAGATCCAGATCGTCGCGGCCGAAATGTCCGTATGCAGCCGTCTGTTTGTAGATCGGGCGGCGCAGGTCAAGCATCTTGATGATGCCAGCCGGACGCAGGTCAAAATGCTTGCGGATCATCTCAACCAGCTGATCCTCACGCAACTTGCTGGTTCCGAATGTATCTACCATGATGGAGGTCGGCTGTGCGACACCGATCGCATAGGAAAGCTGAATCTCACATCTGTCTGCCAGTCCGGCTGCTACGATGTTTTTCGCAACATAGCGGGCTGCGTATGCAGCAGAACGATCCACTTTTGTGCAGTCTTTTCCGGAGAATGCGCCGCCGCCGTGACGCGCCATGCCGCCGTAGGTGTCCACAATGATCTTACGTCCGGTCAGGCCGCTGTCTCCGTGCGGACCGCCGATAACGAAACGTCCGGTCGGATTGATAAAGAATTTTGTATTCTCATCAACCATCTCTGCCGGCAGAATCTCGTCAAATACATATTTTTTTATATCCTTATGGATCTGCTCCTGGGTTACTTCCTCGTCATGCTGGGTGGAAAGAACCACTGCATCCAGACGGGATGGTTTGCCGTTCTCATCGTACTCTACGGTTACCTGTGTCTTGCCGTCCGGGCGCAGGTAGCGCAGGGTTCCGTCTTTGCGGACCTTGGTCAGCTGGCGTGCCAGTTTGTGTGCCAGATAAATCGGATATGGCATATATTCATCCGTTTCGTTGGTCGCATAACCAAACATCATACCCTGATCGCCGGCACCGATTGCCTCCAGCTCCTCGTCGGTCATCTTGTTCTCTTTTGCCTCCAGCGCTTTATCAACTCCCATCGCGATATCCGGGGACTGCTCATCCAGTGCCACGATCACGCCGCAGGTATCACAGTCAAAACCGTATTTCGCACGGTCATAACCGATCTCACGGACGGTATTGCGGACTACCTTCTGGATATCCACATAGCCTTTCGTTGTGATCTCGCCCATAACCATAACCAGACCGGTTGTCGTCGCCGTCTCACAAGCCACACGGCTCATCGGATCCTGCTCTAAGAGCGCGTCCAGAATCGCATCGGAAATCTGATCACACATTTTATCCGGATGTCCTTCGGTTACTGATTCAGATGTAAAAAGTAATCTCTCCATATTTCCTCCTTTGATAAGTTTGTCGTAAGACATAAAAAAAGTCCGCAGCAACACGGACTTGATTATCTCGATCAACTCCTCTTATTGCTCGATAAACCGATCTCCCGGTTCCTCGCTCAGGCTGGCACCTTCCGTTCCCTGCTGAGACCAATTTTCAGTCCCATGTAACGGGGTTGCCGTGACTTCATAGATCCTTTGTATCTCCATCACTCTGAATAAGGGATATATACGAACTTTTTAATTGTTAAAAGTTTCAACAGTACGATAACATACTCCGCGGTGTCTGTCAAGCAATATGTGACACCGCATTCTTTTTTATCAGCCCACTTTGAGTCTGAACTTCTGCGCCTCTTTCTCGGAATCGACTTTCTCGATCACCGCGCCAAGTCCCTGCAGCTTCTTTTCAAAATGCTCATAGCCTCTCTGGATATAACCAATCTCATCAACGGTCGTATATCCTTCCGCTGCCAGCCCCGCAATGACCAGGGCAGCGCCTGCGCGCAGATCTGGTGCCTCCACCTGTGCTCCGGTCAGCTTCTTCACGCCGGTAATGATCGCGGTATTGCCCTCTACCTTGATGCGTCCACCCATGCGGGCAAGTTCGTCCACATATTTAAAACGGTTTTCAAAAATACTCTCAGTCACTACACTGGTTCCCTCTGCCAGTGCCAGTGTCACAGTGATCTGCGGCTGCATATCAGTCGGAAATCCCGGATACGGAAGTGTCTTGATATCGGTATGCACATGGCTCGGGCGTCCCACAACACGAACCGCCTCATCAAACTCCGTCACCTCACAGCCCATCTCGATAAGCTTCGCAGAAATTGCTTCCAGATGCTTCGGAATGACATTCTGTACCATCACGTCGCCGCGGGTGATCGCTGCCGCACACATAAATGTACCTGCCTCGATCTGGTCCGGGATGATCGAATATTCGGTTCCATGCAGCTTGTGGACGCCGCGGATGCGGATCACGTCGGTTCCGGCACCCTTGACATTGGCTCCCATGCTGTTTAAGAAGTTCGCCACATCGACGACATGCGGTTCTTTCGCCGGATTCTCGATGATCGTCTCGCCCTCTGCCAGCGTCGCTGCCATCATGATATTGATCGTCGCGCCGACCGACACCATATCCAGATAAATATGGGTACCAACTAAATCAATCGCATGTGCGAGCACCGCGCCATTTTCCACCTGTACCTTCGCACCGAGGGCACGGAAGCCCTTTAAATGCTGGTCGATCGGACGGCTGCCGATGTTGCATCCGCCCGGAAGCGGAACCTGTGCGCTTTTGTACTTGCCAAGCAGGGCGCCAATAAAATAGTAGGAAGCTCGGATCCGGCGGATATACTCGTCATCCACATGGATCGCATGAATCCCCTTCGCATTGATGCGGACAGTGTGCCGGTCAATCCGGTCTACCATCGCGCCAATCTCCGAAACAGCCTCCAGAAACACGTTGATATCACGCACGTCCGGCAGATTTTCTATTAAAACATCCTCGTCAGTCAGAATCGATGCCGCCAAGATTCCCAGCGCCGCATTCTTCGCTCCGCTGATAGTCACTTCGCCTACCAGCGGATTTCCGCCCTTCATAATAAATTGTTCCATTCTGCACCTCAAAATCTATTATCTTACGATACTTACACGCGCCAGACGGCGCCTCAAATCTTTAATATTTTCTTAAATTTATATCATGTTATCTACATGATTATATCATAACATCTCAATTTGTAAAGCACTGGCTTTCCGTTTATTACTGTTCACGCATATGTGCCCAGTAATGGAATTTGCCGTGGCTTCGCATTTTAATACTGCAAATTCCTGCTGCCACCACGTTTTCTTACGGCACTTTCGGTTCCAAAAGTGCCTACCCGTGAACAGTAATTTCCGTTTTTCCCTTAATTGGCAAGGAAACAAATGAAATCATTGCCTCCGTTTCCCTCGAAAAATGCCGCTGCATCGTTGAGTCCCATCTTATCCGTGTAGGCAAATTCCGTGCCCGGATACCAGAGACAGGAGATGTTGTACGCGTCATATCCACAGATCAGGCCATAGCTTCCGTCTCCCAGATATGCCACCACCGGCATGCCCGCGTAGACAAAGTAGAGAATCTGGTTCAGCGTCAGCCCGCGTGCGTCGATTAACTCTGTGCCATCCGAGGAGGTCGTCTTTCCGTCCGCCATATCCGACAGATAGCGGCTGACGGTTCCCGCCATATTCTGGACATCGCGGATCGTCTTCGCGTCGCTCCGGTTTGCTCTCACCCAGACAACCCGGTCATTTTCATCCGTTACGAGTCCCATGCCATCGTAAGCTGCCTGCACCGCGCTGGAAAATTCCGCATATGAGCCTTTCAGGCGTCCCTCGCTGTATGCACTGTAAATCCGCTGTGCAGCCACATCATTGTTCTGAAGCACAATCACATCATTTTCTTCTGCTGCCACCTGCTTCGGAACATGCACCTTCGTGCTCCGTGCCGTCTTGCCTGCATCCAGCTTGACGCAGTAGAGACGCCCCTTTGCGCTGTCATTTAACGTAGCGATTCCATCCAGTGGATCTTTCGACACTTCCTCATTACAGACCAGCGTGTCCTCGTCCATCGGCTGATAGCCGCTTCCTATCTGGTGCATCCGTGACAGATGAACCCGGCTGTCCTGAATCCGCACATCCACCAGGCTGACGCCCGGCTTCTCATAGCGGGTCTCCATCTCCATATTGCTGCCGACGATCTCGACCGCATACAGCGGAAGCCCCGTCACGCGTCCGTCCATCGTAAGCTGCTCGTTCGGATGAGCAAGCCCGTAGACTAAGTCGGTTCCGACAAATCCGATCAGCCGGATCACGGTCTGATCCGGAAAGGAAATCTCATCCTTCTTGCCTGTCTCCAGATTCATGACATGCAGCTTGGTCGAACGGTAAATATCCGCCCCATCCTGCCACGCAATCCGGGAGGCATCCGTGCTGACTGCAAAATTTTCCTCCGTCAGGCCATCTGCCACCACCATGTACTCTTTTCCCGTCAGATCGACACTGTAAACCGCATGGTTCATCAGCACATACAACGTCTGCCCGCCGCTTAAGTAGCACAGCTGGTTGATATCCTGGCGCAGGTTGCCGTAATCGGTCGATGCCGGCAGATACAGCCGCTCTGTCAGGGCATTTCCCGCACTCTCATAGCGGTACAGCGCGATTCCCGTCGTTCCCTCGTGGTTACCGCGGCTCATATAGCCGTACACGGCAAAATCAATCTGGCCTGCCTCGCTCACATCCAGAATCTTGATTCCGTAGGTATCATAATTGACCCTCGTATCATTCTCGCTCTTGCGGAACGCAAATACCTTTGTGCTCTCTTTTTTTCCTGTATCATAAATCCAGAGCGCCCGGTTTGCCACAAAGGCACGGTATTTCCCCGCTTCATCCTGCATCGACTGCAGATCCTCCGCATCCGAAACCCCCAGCTGAATCCGGTCGCCAGAATAGGCGCTGCTCTCCCCCGTAAAAATCTGGTCCGCGCGGCGGTCATAATTCATCATGTAGATGCGCTGTGCGCCCAGCTTCATCGTGAAGCTCTCGATCACATCGTAATAAGCAGCCGCCTTGCCATCCTTCATCTCACTTACAACATACTTTAAATCGATCGTCCCAATGATGCCCTGCAGCTCCCGCAGATGAATTTCCGGTTCGCTGACCCGCTCCATCGAAAGCCCTTTCCAGGTCAGCTGGCTGAAATCGCTTTTTAACGTCACATGTCCCAACGAACTGTTGTCCGCATTCGGATCCGTCTCCAGATAGGTCGTCAGCTCCCTCGCTGAATCATAATCAAACGTCTTTTCAGAAAAGGACACCGCCAGATCGACCATCTCCTGCACACGGCTCTCCTGCTGCCACATCACGCGCGTGTAAAAATAGATCGCCGGGTGCTTTTCCGTCGCGATCGCAATCGTTAAGCGGTATTCGCTTTCCTCCGTCAGAAGGTTCTGGATCGGAAGCTCCGCAGAAACCTCTTCCCCTGACTGTTCCCAGTGGTCAAGCGTTGTCCGTTCTACCAGACGTTCGCCGTCCAGACTGCGGATCTCATACTGCATCCCCGTAATCTGGGAGTCCAGCTTGTCGATCGTCACCGACAGTTTCCGGTCTGCCGGAAGCAGCGTCAGATCCCCGCGTCCAGCCGCTTTCTGGCTGTCCTCCACGAAACCGTCCAGCTCGTTCATCCGCCGTCCCAGAATATTCACATAAGCGACTGGAAGGTTCGCGTCCTCAATCGAGGTATAGACTGCCCCATCCTCCCGCAGCTGCATCCAGGACCAGGTAAAATAACCGGCTGCTGCCAGCACAAATAAGATCAGTAAAATCAGTATCTTTTTCAAGTTTTTCTTCATATATCAAATCAATTCCTTTTATCGCTCCACCATACCAGTTCCGTATCTTCACAGGTACAGGAAAATCTACCCGCCGAACTGTTTCCGTTTTGTCATGCACGCCAAAAACTGCCGCAGGCACCCATCTGTCCCGGCGGCAGCCTTTGTTTCAGTATAACACAAGCAGGCTCCAAATTCCAGAATTTCTATGATTTGTAAGAACTCCGATTGTGTTACTGTTCACACATACGTGCCCAGTAACGGAATTTGCCGTGGCTTCGTATTTAAATACGGCAAATTCCTGCTGCCACCACGTTTTCTTACGGCACTTTCGGTTTCAAAAGTGCTTACCCGTGAACAGGATTTCCAAATCGATAAAATTCGTTGTCACAACTGGATGTTACCGCATTTTAATTCAGAAAATTTACACCTGAAAATTGCAATTTCAGCACTTCCGACACCGTCTTCGCTCCTGCAGCTCATTCATTAATAAAACCTGAAGAAAATCCTGAAGCGGCGCTCCCCACGGATTCCCCGGTCTCCCCGGACGCGGTCCCGGCGGCGGAGGCGGCGGTCCCCACGGATTTCCCGGTCCTCCCGGGCGCGGTCCCGGCGGCGGGGGCGGCGCTCCCCACGGATTCCCCGGTCTCCCCGGACGCGGTCCCGGCGGCGGAGGCGGCGGTCCCCACGGATTTCCCGGTCCTCCCGGGCGCGGTCCCGGCGGCGGGGGCGGCGCTCCCCACGGATTTCCCGGTCCTCCCGGGCGCGGTCCCGGCGGCGGACTCCATGGACGGCGCTCCTGCGCGGTCAGATTCGGCTCATCCGCCTCCCACACCATATATCCAGCGTTTCCGCCCTTCTGTTCGCCCCGAAGTGGTCCATACCATACATCATTTCCAGGAAGATGCGGCTGTATGCTGGTTCCCGCCAGATTCTCTTCTCTTTCTCCACCAGGAGAATCTATTTTCAGGGAATTTTCCACCATCGACGTTCCTTCTTCTGTGGATACGGTGCCCACGTCCGCCGCCTTTATATAGGTCGTCAGTGTATCCGTCCTTTCCGTTCCAGCCGGATAAACCTTCTGCCATTTTTCCAGTGCCCGTTTTGTCAGTTTTTCCAGAAAGATCCGATCCGGATATTCATCATAGATGGGACTCCCCTCATACTCCAGCTCATCACAGACCGCTTCCACGCAAAGCTGCATCTGCTTACATGCAGCCGGATAAAGACTCTTAAAATATGCAAAATCCTGCATCGGACTGCCATTCCCCCTTAATTCAAGGCTTACATGGTATCCTATGCAGGATTTATGCGTATCATGTTATTCTCACGTACCGTTTTTCACGTTATCCTCTGCACAGCCGAATCAGCTGCACCATTTCGCAGTATCGTTCTCATGATGTTTTATCTTTTCAAATAATTCTGTTTCTTTAAACTGTTCCTCAAATTATCAAAACAGTTTTTCCGGGTACACGCCATCACGGATCAGCGCCCGGATCGACTCCGTCACGCTCTCCTTATCCTCACGGTAGGTCACACCAAACCAGCAGTCGTGCGTCTCCAGAAGTTTCACCCTTGCGCGCCCGTCGTGGATCATCTGATCGATGATCGTCGGAAGCAGGTACTCCGACTTCACGTCGCCCTCTTTCAGCCCCGCAAGAAACTCTGGAAATCCTTTTTCCAGCTCCTCCACAAAGCCCGGTGTGAGTCCCCACATATTCATCGATACATGCTGGTTCTCCTGAACCGAAACCGGATTCCCCTCTTTGTCCGTCGCCGTCATGCCGTCCGCTGTCTTCTGGATATTGTAGGTTTCGGTTACGCGTTTTAAAATCTCTCCCTCGCCCACCTCACAGACGCCGCGTGTCACGCCGCCGTTCTCGCTGAGCGTATTTGCCAGAATAAAGCCGCCCATGCAGATATCATACACCGGTGCGTTCACGTCCATCTGTTCCACCATGTATGCATGAATCTTTCGGAACACTTCTTTTCCATAATAATCATCCGCATTGATCACCAGGAATGGCTCTTCGACCAGTCCGCGGATGCTCAAAATCGCCTGTCCAGTTCCCCACGGTTTTTTCCGGTCTGCCGGGACACTGAATCCCTCCGGTACATCCGAAAGCTCCTGGAATGCGTATGTCACCGGCGCAATCTTCTCAATCCGGTTCCCGATCACTTCTTTGAAGTCCTCCTCCAAATCATGACGGATCACAAAGATAATCCGGTCAAATCCAGCTTCCAGCGCGTCATGGATAGAGTAATCCATAATGATCTCCCCATTCGGACCCACCGGCTCCAGCTGTTTGATCCCTCCGCCAAAACGGCTTCCGATTCCGGCTGCCATAATGACAAGTGCTGTTTTTTTCATCTTCCCTCTCCTCGTCCGTATATTTGCTGCCATCTGAACATTATGTAAACAACAACATTTTTACTGCAATCGTATGTCCAGTATAGCACAGAACCCCTGTGGTTGCAATCATCCACAGGGGTTTCCATTTCCCCAACAAGGTATCATGGTTACCGTTCACGGGTAGGCACTTTGGGAACCGAAAGTGCCGTAAGAAAACGTGGTGGCAGCAGGAATTTGCCGTATTTAAATGCGAAGCCACGGCAAATTCCGTTACTGGGCACGTATGCGTGAACAGTAACTATCTGGGAGCACTTAATGGAACAGCGCCGTCACATTCGCCACTTCCTCCGCTGCCGCCGCACGCGTCAGGGACGATAAATCATAGAAGCAGTAACCGCTCACCTGTCCGGTTGCCCGTCCAGCCTGCACCTCGCGCTTCATGATATCATGATACCGCTGCCACTCCGGCACCTCGTTGCCGTCCACTGCATCTGTTCCGGTCTTATAGAGCGCCAGACCGACATACAGCTTCACATTGCCCTTCTTTTTCAGCGTCACCCACTCATTCAGGCAGTTTGCAAACGCATAGCCCGCTGCCTGGCCGTTCTGCTTCGCCTCAAATCCCCAGTAAATCTGCGGCATCAGGTAATCCACATAGCCGCTCTGGGTCATCCACGCATCCACATCTGTAAACTGGCGGGTATCTTTTCGGAGGTTCTGTAAATATCCCTCCGGGCTGATACCGAACAATGCCTGCGGACGGATCGACTTGACCGCACTGTAAACGCCCCTTACCAGCTCATTGACATTATTCCGTCTCCACGCCGCCACACTCAGCGATGTGCCGCCCGCCTGGTACTCTGGATAATCAAACCATGTTTCCGCCTTGCTGTCATCGAGATTCGGATAGAAATAATCATCAAAATGGATGCCGTCCACCTCATAATTCGTCACGATCTCTTTCACACCGTCAATAATCAGCTGGCGCACCTGCGGAATCGCCGGATTGTAATAATACTCACCATTCTGGCACAATACCCACCGGTCATTCGAACTGTCCCCGTCCTTCGCCCACGCGATCGCCGGATTTGACGCACACAGATCCGAATAACGGTTCAGATACCCCGTGATCCGGTACGGATTGATCCACGCATGAAGCTGCAAGCCCCGCTGATGCGCCGCCTGCACCGCATATGCCAGCGGATCATACCCCGGATTCTTTCCCTGTTTTCCAGAGGCAAATTTCGACCACGGGAAATACTGTGACGGATACATCGCATCTCCATCCGGGCGAACCTGTAGGAAAACCGCATTTAACCCCTTCTGTACACAGAGGTCCAGTGTCTGATCCATCGCTTTCTTATATCCAGCCTCATCCTTCGCCCATCCATTCCAGTCCAGATACGAAACCCAGACACCTCTCATCTCTCCACTTCCAGGACTGCCGCCCGATACCGGACCCGCATACGCCTTCGAAACCGGCAGGAACAACATCCCCACCGCCAAAAGAAATGCTGCCACCCAGCCGATCGCCCTCTGTACCTGCTTTGCCATGCAAAATTCCTCCCCTCATTTCCTCCTATTCTACCAAATATTTCCAATAAATACTTTACTTTTTTCTGTCTCTTTTATTTTTCCAATACACAGGGACGAGCCCGCGAGGTCCGAACCGCCTTTCATATATCTTTGTACGCATCTTGAACACAGGTGTCCGAACAGGGCGGACGCAGTCCGTCATGGGCGAACATCTGTAGTGAAAGCAAGCGAACAAAGGTATATCGAAAGGGCGGTTCGAACCTCGTGGGCTCGTCCCGTCATTTTCACAACTATGTGCAAAAAAACCTCCCCTGACAGCCCTAAAGCCGCCAGAAGAGGCATTTTCATCATCACGAACAAAGCTCCCGCTTCTCCTTATAATGATGCTTCTCCTCCAGCATCATATCCTTTACCTTCATCAGGCGGATCTGCGTGCTTCTCTCATTTTCATCCAGCTTCATCGTGATATATTTGATATTTTTGCGCGCCTCCGGAATAATTACGTGTTCCAGCGCATTGACTCTCCGGCGCGTTTTCTCGATCTCGGCTGCCATGAGCTGGCAGGCTTTCTCTGTCTCGGACAGCCGCAGCATATCCGGCAGAATGTCCGCCAGCGACTTGACTGCCCCGTCCAGATCGCTCGAAGTAAACGCAAATCCATACGAGTAAATATCGTTCTCATCCGCCGTCCGGGTCTTATAATGGAACACCGGAATATCGACGCTCATTACGTTTTTCTTGTCTGCTTCCAGATAAACCGCCTGTTTCGGCGCGGCAAGCGCGGTATTTAACGCCTGCTCGGACATCCCGGCTTTAGCGATGACGAAATTCACATTCGCACTCCGGATGCCCGCCTCCACTTTCTGGCGCAGCGCCATATTTTCCCGGACCAGATCCAGGAACTGGCGCATCAGCTCATCCCGCTTATCCTTCAGCAGTTTATGTCCCCGCGTGGCTGTCGCCAGCTTCTTTTTCAGCCTCGTAAGCTCCATTCGGGTCGGGTTGACCTGTGTCGATGCCATGCGTACCACCTCTCTCCTGCAATCACTTTGTCACAACAGATCCGCCAGCTCCCGCAGCCGCGTTATGACACGCCGCTTTCGTTTTCAAGCGCATCCGCCATGCACAGGCATTTTTACTCTTTCCCATAATACAGATCCAGATACTTCTCATCGATACGTTTCAGCTCGCTTCTCGGCAGGATGGAAAGCAGTTTCCAGCCAATCCGCAGCGTCTCCTCGATATCGCGGTCCGTATTGTAGCCCTGGGAAACATATTCTTTTTCAAAGGCGTCCGCAAATTTTGCATAGATTAAGTCAACATCGGACAATGCCGCCTCGCCCAGGATCACCATGAGTTCCTTTGCTTCCTTGCCGCGCGCATACGCCGCAAAGAGCTGGTTTAAGGTGTTCGAATGGTCGGCACGCGTCTTGCCCTCGCCAATTCCCTTATCTTTCAGACGGGACAGCGACGGAAGTACGTCAATCGGCGGTGTGATGCCCTTGCGGTACAGATCACGGCTTAAGATAATCTGTCCCTCGGTAATATATCCGGTTAAGTCCGGAATCGGGTGCGTCTTGTCATCCTCCGGCATGGTTAAGATCGGAATCATCGTGATCGAACCATTCTTGCCTCTCTGGCGTCCGGCTCTCTCATACAGGGATGCAAGATCCGTGTACATATAACCCGGATAACCACGACGTCCCGGAACTTCCTTGCGGGCAGCCGAAATCTCTCGCAGCGCATCCGCGTAGTTTGTGATATCCGTCAGGATAACGAGAACGTGCATATTTTTCTCAAATGCCAGATACTCGGCAGCCGTCAGCGCCATACGCGGGGTCGCGATACGCTCAACCGCCGGATCGTTTGCCAGGTTGATAAACAGGACGGTACGGTCGATCGCGCCCGTCTCCTTAAAGCTCTCGGTAAAGAAATGCGCTTCCTCAAAGGTGATACCCATCGCCGCGAAGACAACGGCAAACGGTTCGTCCGTGCCGCGCACCTTCGCCTGTCTCGCAATCTGGGCTGCCAGATTCGCATGCGGCAGACCGGACGCCGAGAAAATCGGCAATTTCTGACCGCGAACCAGTGTATTCAGACCATCGATCGCGGAAACACCCGTCTGGATAAACTCCTGCGGATAGCTTCTCGCCGCCGGGTTCATCGGCAGACCATTGATATCGCGGCGTTCCTCCGGCAGGATCTCCGGACCGCCGTCGATTGGATTGCCCAGACCGTCAAAGACGCGTCCCAGCATATCCTCCGATACGCCAAGTTCCATCGTTCTGCCTAAAAAACGCACCTTACTATTTGAAAGGTTGATACCCGTGGAACTCTCAAAAAGCTGTACCAGCGCATTGCCGCCGTCGATCTCCAGCACCTTGCAGCGTCTCTTTTCGCCGCTCGCCAGCTCGATCTCACCCAACTCGTCATAGGTAACATTTTCCACGCCCTGCACCAGCATCAGAGGACCTGCAACCTCCTGTATGGTTCTATATTCTTTCGGCATTTAGAATGCCCCCTTTCCAGCCGCATCGGCAACCTCTTTCGCAAGTTCATCGAGGACCGCCTGATACTCTTTCTCCACGTCTTCTGCTTTCGTATATTTAAAACGTCCGATCTGCTCGCGCACCGGCATCTTGATGAGATTCTGGATGGAAGCGCCGCCTTCCAGCGCTTTCTTCGACTGCTCATAGAACGCCAGCACCAGCTTCATCATGCGGAACTGTTTCTGCAATGGTGTATACGTGTCAATCTCATGGAAGGAGTTCTGATGCAGGAAATCCTCACGGATCGAGCGCGCCGCTTCCATTTTCAGGCGGTCGATCGGGGACAATGCATCCATGCCGACCATCTTTACGATCTCCTCCAGCTCTGCCTCTTCCTGCAGAAGGCTCATAAGACCCTGGCGGCAGCTCATCCACTCATCCGATACATTCTCATCAAACCATTTTCCCAGATTGTCCACATACAGGGAATAGCTGGTCAGCCAGTTGATCGCCGGGAAATGGCGCTTGTATGCCAGCGCTGAATCGAGTCCCCAGAATACCTTGACGATACGCAGCGTCGCCTGGGAAACCGGCTCGGAAATATCGCCGCCTGGCGGGGATACGGCTCCGATTGCGGACAGGGCGCCCTCGCGTCCGTCCCTGCCAAGGCAGATGACATGACCTGCACGCTCATAGAACTGTGCCAGACGGCTTCCTAAGTAGGCCGGATAACCTTCCTCGCCTGGCATCTCTTCCAGACGGCCCGACATCTCTCGCAGCGCCTCCGCCCATCGGGAGGTGGAATCCGCCATCAGTGCCACCGAATAACCCAT
Organism: Clostridium sp. AF12-41; assembly: GCF_003461685.1. Taxonomy (NCBI): domain Bacteria; kingdom Bacillati; phylum Bacillota; class Clostridia; order Eubacteriales; family Clostridiaceae; genus Clostridium; species Clostridium sp. AF12-41. The sequence goes on from NZ_QTXO01000005.1 coordinate 106,610, forward strand.
GTCGCGGAAATACTCTGCGATCGTAATACCCGTGTAAATTGATGCCTCGCGGGCTGCTACCGGCATATCCGAAGTATTGGCAATCAGCACGGTCCGCTGCATCAGGGAGTGCCCGGTCTTTGGATCCTTTAACTCCGGGAACTCATTTAAAACATCCGTCATCTCGTTGCCGCGCTCACCGCAGCCGATGTAAACAACAATGTCCGCTTCCGCCCATTTCGCCAGCTGGTGCTGGATGACGGTCTTGCCGCTTCCGAACGGTCCCGGCACGGCTGCCACACCGCCCTTGGCGATCGGGAAGAATGCGTCAACGACACGCTGTCCGGTGATCAGCGGTTTTACCGGCGGCAGCTTCGTCTGGTACGGACGTCCGCGCCGAACCGGCCATTTCTGCATCATTGTAAGCTCTTTTTCGCCGTTTTCCGTCTCAATGACCGCTACAGTTTCCTCCACCGTAAATTCACCGCTCTTGATCTCTTTGACGGTACCTTTTACACCATACGGCACCATAATCTTATGCTCAATGATCAGCGTCTCCTGCACGGTACCGATGATGTCGCCTGCTTCCACGCTGTCGCCCGCTTTCACGGTCGGCACAAACTGCCATTTCTTATCACGCTTTAAGGACGGAACCTCAACGCCGCGCTTTAAGTTGTTGCTGCCCGTCTCCTTCATGATATCGTCCAGCGGACGCTGGATTCCATCGTAGATACTCGTCAGGAGTCCCGGTCCCAGTTCAACCGAAAGCGGCACATCCATCGACTCTACCGGCTCGCCAGGTCCTAAACCGGAAGTCTCCTCATATACCTGAATCGACGCTTCATCTCCGTGAATCTCTATGATCTCGCCAATCAGACGTTCGTCGCTGACGCGGACGACGTCAAACATATTGGCATCCCGCATCCCGCTGGCGATAACCAGCGGTCCTGCTACCTTCTTTATCGTTCCTTTGCTCATTGGAAGGTTTCACCCACCTTTCTATCATGCATCTCCAAACAGAATATCCGATCCGACTGCCTGTTCCACCGAATGCTTGACCGACTCCACGCCTTTTCCCGTATTCCCGGAAATCCCCGGAATCAGGATCACGGACGGAAGCGGCTGTTCCCGGTAGCGGTCGATGGCTGTCTCAATCCCGGCAGCCGCCGCCTCGGTGATATAGATCACCGCGTAGGAACCAGAAGCCAGTTCCAGAAATACTTTCTCCGTCTCATTTACATCGGACACCGGAAATGTCTCCAGTCCCAGCGCCGCAAATCCGTAGATGCTGTCGTAATCTCCGACTACTGCAACCTTATACATACATCTCCCTTATCCTTTCCCGAATCTGTTCCTCCTCAAGACCGTTCAGACGGGCGGTCAGGATGATACGGACCGTTTTGATCTCATTTTCCTTCGCCAGTATATAGGCAACCAGCGGTCCCGCCGTAAACGGGTTGTATTTCTGCGGCTTGATCGTCTCGATCAGCTGATTGTCACACCACCGCTCAAACGCCGACGGCGATTCCTTTAATGCCTGCGCGCCGCCCCCATAGCGGGTTCCTTCCAGATACTCGCAGATCGCGCCGACACCGCCAAGAGCCGCCTGTGACAGGCGCTCGATATTCAAGCTATCGCACGGTGCCATCGCGCGCCGCATAAAATCCAGATGTTTTCCCGTCTTCTGGGAGCGCACCGCTATCTTGATATCCGCCACCGCGACCGTTGTCTCGGCATAATCGCGGATGATCGCGTCGGACGCATTCTTTCCGCACTCATAGATAGCTGCGAGCGCCGACCGGTCAACAATGATATCGCAGAGCTGCCCGTCGCCCGTGTGCAGAAATGTCTCGCTGGCTTCCTTCGCCGCCTCCCGCATATGTGCCGGAAGCGCCTGCCAGTCCTTCTCCGCCACGATCTTCGACATCCGCGCGCCGTCCACCTCGCAGTCGTCAAAATAGACATTGCCGTGGCTGCCCGGCGCCGCTGCATCCTTGATCGCCGCCTTTAAATTGTGGTAGAGATCCCCGTAGGAAAGCACTGCCAGGATCGCGTCGTCGCCCTTCAAAAGGTCGCGGACCGTCTCCCAGGATTTCGCCTTCTCCCGGGTCAGGATCGCCTCCGCGCTGAGCGGTGTATCTGCATCCCCCCAGCCGTGTTCGGTCAGGAAACGCAGCGCCCCCTCGTAGCTTTTTACGGACAGCAGCTGTTCAATCTGTGCGGAGGAAAAAAGCCCATTTTCCAGTGCCCGGATCCGGGCGACCGCGTAGGCATATTTTGTATCAGACATATAAGCCCTCCTTACCTTCTCCCGCCGTTATCCAAACAGCATCGCATGTACCTTGTCCGCCAGCTCATCCCGCTGCGACGCAAACAACGCCCCGGCAGAACAATTTTCCTCGACACCGCCATACACCAGAACAAAGCCCCCGTCGATCTCCCTCGGTTCTTTTTTCAGTACCAGGCTTCCGCCCTTTTCCTGCGCTGCCTTCTCTATCTTTGCCGGAAAATCATCCGGCATCCGCTCTAAATCACGTTTTGAAACATAGATTTCTCCTGCCCGATCCGTCACGAACCGGGAAAGAAGCTGCTCCATCCATGCAAAATACGCCTCATCCGGCTTTGCCAGCAGCTCCTTGTGTGCCGCCGCAAGCATTTCCTCGATGATCGCCTGCTTTTCCGCAAGGATCGCCTGGCGCTTCTTTAGCGCCGCCGAAGAACGAAGCCGTTCCTCATAGCTTTTTTCACGCTGCGCCGCCGATTTCGCCTGCTCTTCCTCCAGCTTTTTTACCTTTTCACCGACTGCCGCAAGAGTCGTCTCCGCTTCACCGGCTGCTTTTTCCCGAATCGCAAGCGATTCCTGCTTTGCATCGTCAAGGATCTGAGCAATAATCTTATCTAATCCATTCATACGCTTCACTCCTTAACTGATTTTGATTCTTTCCGCCGTGCCAGATTACAGTGCATTGATTGCCAGAATCGAAACCAGAAGTGCCAGAATCGCATAGGTCTCAACCATCGCCGGGAACAGCATCGCTTTACCAAACTGTTCCGGTTTCTTCGCTACGATACCGATGGAAGCAACCGACGTTCTTCCCTGATGTCTCGCCGATACCAGACCAACCACGCCGATCGGAAGGCATGCTGCCAGATATAAGAGTCCCTGGGAGATCGACATGCTCATGTCAGCGCCGCCGCCAAGAAGACCAATCTTAGAAAGAGCGATGAAACCAACCAGCAGACCGTAGATACCCTGGGTACCCGGAAGCAGCTGGAGCAGAAGCACCTTCGCGAATTTATCCGGATCCTCGGTTACGACTCCGGCTGCTGCCTGACCTGCCACGCCTACGCCGTAGGCTGAACCCATACCTGCAAGAATAACCGCCACTGCAACTCCCAACAATGCAAATACAATTCCGCTCATATTTAATCCTCCTTGATTTCCACGTATTTTGTTATCTGCTTAAACGGACGGAACGCCTTTCCGCCACCCTCATAGAACTTTCCGAAAAACTCGACGTACTGCAGACGGCAGGTATGCACATACGCGCCGAGCAGGTTGATCGCCAGGTTAAACAGGTGTCCGAAGCAGAATACCAGTATAAATACAATCACGCCAAATACATTATTTCCAACCATACTTCCCATCTGGTTGATAACCGATGCGATAACGCCGGTTGCCAGTCCGAGCGCCAGAAGGCGCGAGTAGGAAAGCACATCCGACACCCATCCGGTAATATTGTACAAATCATATGCGCCAAGCGCCAGCCGCAGGAGCGGATTCTTCTTGTCGCGCGCCGACATCACCAGAATTCCCAGCGCGCCCACGATCGCCATTCCCTTTGCCAGCGAATTAAGCACCGGCGGGAATACGATATTCATCTGCGCGATGGAACCAAACAGTTCCGTCGGAAGCAGCATCAGGATCAGCCCCAGAAGCAGGAGGTACCAGAGTACCACGTCGCAGATAAAATCCACAACCTTGCCATCCTTTAAGAGCATATATCCTTTCAGTCCCAGCCCCAGGAATAAGTGAATCACGCCAAATAACATCGAATAAACCAAAAGCTTCATCGGGTCATTTAGCGGGACAAACCAGAGCGCCGGTATCGTCACCGTATGTCCAAAATATGTCCGGCTCACGATGTCCACCGCATCTCCGAAATAACCGCCGAACATGACGCCCCAGAACAGGGTCGAAAGTCCGCAGTACATAAAGAGCCGCAGTGATTTCCGCAGGTTTTCTTCCATCCTTGGGAATTTCTTAAGTGCCAGGAAGCACATCAAAAATACAATAAATCCGTATGCCGCATCTGAAAGCATCAGACCAAACAAAAATACATAGCACGCTGCCATGATGCCGGTCGGGTCCATCTCCCCCTTCGCCGGTAAGCCAAAGGACGCGGTCACGCCCTCCGCCGACGCCGCGAAGGTTCCGTTGGAGAGAAGCACCGGTGCTTCCTCATCCTCCGGCACATCCGAACTTTCCACTGCAAGTTCAAATCGGCTATTCAGCTTCTCCACCAGTCCTTTCGCATCGCGCTTCGGGATAAATCCCGTGATCATACACGTTTTTTCCGACTGTAAGATCTCGCCGAGCGCCTCATACTTCTGTGCCCGCAGGCGGTAATAGTCGGATAACAGTTTCAAATCTTCCCTCGCCGGAGCGCACTGTTTCAGTTCTTCTTCCGTCGCCGCCGCGCGTCCCTCATGCTCTGCCGCTTGCGCTTTGAGTTTCTTAGCGTAAGCTGCCGGAACTTCCTCCACCGGACGCGCCGGACGGGCAAATCCAATCGACCGGAGTGCTGTCTCCAGCTTCTCCTCGTCCTCTTTCAGGCAAATTACCGCAATGCAGGTCTGGTCGGCATCGCTTCCGACAACCTCCAGCTCCCATTTTTCAAGCTGCGGCTCCTGTTTTGCCACCGAAGCGTAAATTTCTTCCTGCGTATAAGCGCCTCCGCCGACCGCGCCAGCTAAGATAGCACACCGTTTCGTCTCCTGATACGCAAGTGGAATCTCCAGCTTCTGCCACGGTTTCAGGCTTTCCGCCTCCGCCAGCAGTCTAAGCGCCGCAGTCTTTTCCTCCGTGATCTGCTTTTGCAGGTTCAAAATGCGTTCCGCCTGACCTAAAAGCGCCTCTGCGTTCGCCTCCGTCTCCCGGTACGCGCCTGCCTTTGCAAGCGGCTTTCCGGCAAGCCCAGCAAGCATCGATGTTTCCTCCGGAACCACCGCGGCAAGCACTTCCAATGCGCGATCCGCCGTCGCCGCATTCCGCTCAAACTTCTGCCGATCCTCCAGCGTGTCCGTCCGCTTAAATACCTCGTCCGGCTCCGCCTCCGCAGAGAGCTCCAGCACTCCGGCAGCCTGCAGAAACTCCATCAGGGACTTACGGTCCTTCTTCAGGGCACAGATACATAGCTTTTGCATCTGCAATACTGCCATATCTACATCCCTCCATTCACTAGACCAGTTCCGCTATGAGCCGGTCAACCACCTCCGGTTTCCGTCTGTCCGCCGTCTCTCTGAGCGTCTGACACTCCGCCTCGGCTTCTGCCAGTGCCTGTTTTACGTACTCCTCCCCTCTGAGAGTCAGTTCTTCTTCCTGCTTCACAGCTGCTTCTTTCCCCCTTTTCTGTGCATCTGCGAGCATTCGATCCGCTTCTGCCTCCGCCTCCGCCTTAACGCGGCGTGCATCCTCCGAAGCCTGCGCGACCAGTTCCGATGCCTTCGCCTCTGCGTCCTCGACCGCCTGGATCGTCTCCTTGATCATTGAACCACCACCTTTTCCCCTAATTTTTTTCAACAATAATGCAATATCCTTATTATGTTTCACATCCTCCCATTCCATACAATTCGCTGATTCGAAGCATCAAAAGCACATGGAAAATAAATAAGTTTTCTCGCATTTGTATACTATTATAACTTTTTCAATCAGTTTTGTCTATTAAATGTTTTAATTTTGAAAAGATTATACATACATCTTAATTTATGAAAAAAAATTTCGGTTCTCATGAAAAACAGTGTTTGTTTCCACAAAAAAAGCTGCCAGACAATTGTTGCTCTTCCACAAACCACTGTCTGGCAGTCCCCTATTATATATTTATTTTTATGCGAGCCACCCGATCGAATTAAGGAAATAGACCCACAAAAAGATCGTCACAACCGAGGCGACCGTGCTCAACACGACAAACTGTCCCGCCAGCTCGCCGTCGCCGCCCATGTTCTGCGCCATCGCATAGGACGCCGTCGCAACCGGAGTCGCGTACATTTCAAAGTAAACAAAACGTTCCACACCGGAAAAGCCGAGCAGCGTCGCAACCGCCAGAATCACTGCCGGCAGGATCACCATCTTGAAGGTCATCGACGGAACCACATATTTCAGATTGCCGCCGATCGCATTGAAATGCAGCGTTCCGCCCAGTACGAACAGTGCCAGCGGCGTTGTCAGATTGGCAAACTGCTTGATCGGTCCTTCCACGGAAACCGGAAGTTTAATTCCTAATATATGGAAGATAAAGCCCAGGAGCGCGCCGCGGATCATCGGATTTTTCAGGATATTCTTAATCAAAACAGAAACCGGGACCTTGCCGCCCCGGAACAATTCCAGAATCACGACCGCCGTTATGTTGTAGACCGGAATCACGATCGCCACCATCATCGTCGCCAGCAGTGTTCCCTCCTCACCGAACACGCTGGTTGCCAGCGGAATGCCGAACAGGACGAAATTGCTGCGGTAAATCGCCTGGATGATAACGCCGCGCCGCTCATTTTCCTTTACCAGACGCGGAACCACAGCAAGCAGAACCGCCTGCAAAAGCAGCACGCTGATAATGGCGACTGCCACCAGGCGCAGATTTAATGTCATTCCCTCCGGAATGGAATACAGGTTGTTAAACATCAGAATCGGAAAGAATGCCTGAAAGATCACCTTATTCAGGCGCTTCATAAAATCCTCATCCGCCAGCCCCGACATCCTGACTCCATATCCAAATGCGATATAGAGCAGAAACGGAAGGACTGTATTAAGTGCAAATAAAAAATTTTCCATATAATTCCTGCCACTTTCTTCTTAATTGCTTTGTTCTGGACGCGGTTTCTATCCAGTCAGGCCGCACCCCTTTAATCACCAGATTTATTATATACCCCATCCAAGAAATCGACAAGAAAAATTCAAGCGTGCCAGCCTCATAAACAGTTCCGAAAAAGTTTCGAATTATGTAATACTCGTTTAGATTTATTTTAGATATTGGTCAAAATATGGACACAATTATCCAGTATTATAATGGCATAACATCAATGAGGCAGATGACACTACAAGATGCGCGCAATCGTTATCTGGCTCGACTAACAACAATTTCCTTTATATAGATATTTCTTCGCAGTCTTTTATCCCCCTTCGGCTGTGAAGAACCCCCACCTTGGGTACAAAAAAGAGACGGTTTGACGCCGTCTCTTTTTATGTACTCTGCAAACTACCAGGAAAGCACCTCATGGCCATCCTCGGTTACCAGCACCTGAATCTCCCACTGGGCGGATGCTTTTCCATCCTTCGTGTATACACTCCAGTCGTCATCGCCGTCCACGAATACTTCCTCGGTTCCCTCATTGATCATCGGCTCGATCGTGAACATCATGCCCGGTGCAAACATCATGCCGGTGCCTCTCTGGCCAATATATCCAACCCACGGATCCTCATGGAACTCGATGCCGACGCCGTGACCGCCAATCTCACGAACCACAGAATAGCCATTTTCTTCCGCATGCTTCTGGACCGCTTCCGCCATATCGCCCATGAAGCCCCACGGTTTTACCTGCTCCAGACCTAATTCCACACACTCTTTGACAACATCCACCAGTTTTTTATGTTCCGGGCTGACATTTCCGATGCAGAACATACGGGAAGAATCCGCATAATAGCCGTGATAAATGGTCGAAACATCCACGTTGATAATATCGCCATCCTTTAATACGACATCCGCTGACGGAATGCCATGGCAGACCTGGTCATTGATGGATGTGCACACGCTCTTCGGGAATCCTTCATAGCCAAGCGGCGCCGGGATTCCGCCCATGCGGGTCGTCTCATTATATACCCACTGATCGATCTCCTCGGTTGTGACGCCAGCCTTGATATGCTCAGCCACATAATCCAGAACTGCCACATTGATTTTGCAGCTCTCGCGGATCCCCTCGATCTGCTCCGGGGTCTTGATCATGTCGTGATCCGGAATCTGGTGTCCGGCATCCGCCGCCTCCATCAGCTTCTCGTCAAACGCCTCATGGCAATGTTTGTACTTCTTTCCACTTCCACACCAGCACAGATCATTTCTTCCTAATTTTTTCATCTTACTTTCATTCCTTTCGTCCTGCACTCCGGCAGCCCGTTTGTCACTTTCTAACAGGCGGGTCAGCCTGCTTCCCTCATTCGGGAGACTGTTTGGAGTTTAACACACCGACGCTGAAAATGCAATGAAATCGCCCTTATCCAGCCAGATTCTCAATAATTGTGTTACTGTTTTTATCCCAAATTTTCACGATTTTTTCAACTTTTTAACAGTCTTCCTCTCTATTTTTCAGAAGAAACATTGTATAATAGAAGCATCCATATGAATTTTTTGAAAGGAGACTTTCTTTATTTAAATGAAACATTCAAGTAAACCTTCTGTTTCTGGAACTTCCAATGAAACTTTCCTGAAAACAGAATCAGCCAGCAGCCTTCAAGGTTCAGCCGAACCCAACTCTCCGGATACCAGCACTTCCAATGGCAGCGAAACATATCCACACAAAATTGACGCCTTAAAAAATTGGTTCCGGACCCGCCCGATCGTTGAAAAATTCTGTGCACTTCCGACATACATACAGAGCTGGGGACTTACCCTGTTTTTCATGGGTACCGCCACGATCATCGCGTTCTGCTTTTTTCATGCGCTCAAAAATCCGACTGCCAACATCGCGCTAACATACATTCTGGCGGTCTTTTTGGTAGCGCGTTTTACGGACGGATACAGCTTCGGTCTGTTCTCCTCCTTTGTCGGCGTTGTCTGCGTCAATTTTCTGTTCACGTATCCGTATTTCGCGCTGGATTTCACGATGGCCGGCTATCCGATTACCTTCGTGGCAATGTTTTCAATTTCCAGCATTACAAGCGCCATCACAAGCAACATGAAAACACAGGCGCGCGTGCTGGCAGAACGTGAAAAGATGCTGATGGAAGCGGAAAAAGAAAAGATGCGGGCGAACCTGCTGCGGGCAATCTCCCATGATCTCCGCACCCCGCTTACCAGCATCATCGGTTCCAGTACCGTATATCTGGAAAATGGCAGCAGCCTCCCGGAGGTTGAGAAAAATGCGCTGGTGCGCCATATTCTTGAGGACTCTAACTGGCTCTTAAACATGGTTGAAAACCTGCTCTCCGTCACGCGTATCAACAATGAGACGGCAAAGGTAACTAAGACCTCGGAACCAGTCGAGGAAGTTCTCTCCGAGGCGATGATCCGCTTAAAAAAGAGACTTCCAGACGCCAATATCCATGTGCGCGTGCCGGAGGAATTCCTGATGGTCCCGATGGACGCCGTCCTCATCGAACAGGTTCTCATCAACCTGCTGGAAAATGCCGTTGTCCATGCTGAAAGCACCGAACCAATCGAGTGCTATGTGGAATCACTTTCCGACTATGCGATTTTCCACGTGCGCGATTACGGCGTCGGCATCCTGCCGGAGAAGCTGGCAACCATCTTTGACGGCTCTTCTTCGACGACCAGCACTTCGCCGGATGGACGAAAGGGCATGGGAATCGGGCTTTCCATCTGTAAAACGATCATTCTCGCCCACGGCGGCGAAATCAAGGCAATCAACCACACGCGCGGTGCCGAATTTTACTTTACCCTTCCAAAGGAGGACAAATAACATGACACATAAACTTTCTATTTTATTAGTAGAAGATGAAAAAAACATCTGCGACTTCATCTCCACCTCCCTGTCCGCACAGGATTACCGCATTTCCACCGCACACACGGGAAAAGAAGCACTTCCGATCATCACGTCCCAGTGCCCGGATCTGATTCTCCTCGACCTGGGGCTTCCGGACATGGACGGCATGGAGATCATCCGCCAGGTCCGCACCTGGTCCAGCATCCCGATCATCGTCCTCTCCGCCCGAACGCAGGAACAGGAAAAGGTACGTGCGCTCGACCTTGGCGCGGATGATTATCTGACCAAGCCGATCGGCACCTCCGAGCTTCTCGCGCGCATCCGGACTGCCCTGCGCCACAGCAACCGCTTAAACACAGCTTCTCCGCTTTATAAGCGCCCATTTCATGCAAAGGGACTGACGATCGATTTTGAAAAACATCTGGTATCGGTTGATGGAAGGGATGTCCATCTGACGCAGATCGAGTTTAAGATTATCTCCCTGCTGGCGCAGAATTCCGGCAGAGTCATGACGTATGATACGATTATTTCGAATATCTGGGGTCCCTATGCGGACGATGATAACAGTATTCTGCGCGTAAATATGGCACATATTCGAAGGAAACTGGAGCAGAATCCGGCGGAACCGCAGTATGTGTTTACGGAGATCGGGATTGGATATCGGATGATTGAGGATGAGATGCAGTAATAGATAGATTGATTGATTGTCGTGATGCGGAAAGAGGCGTCCGGGAATCTGCGCCGCCTGCGTCTCCAATTATCATTGTTCGCTTGCTTTCGCTACATCTGTTCGTCTGGATCGGACAAAAATGTCCGCCCCAGCCGGACAGCTGGCGTGGGATGCGTACAATCGATAATTGGAACGCTGGCTTTTGATTGTCTATTTTTGTTTTTGTCTGTTTTTTTATTCTACTTCGCTTTCAATGACTCCATCGTATAAACCAATTAAGTCTTCATAGCCATCCGTGGATGGAAGTGTCACTACGACCGGCTCGCCCGGGTTCTGGACTTCGGTCTCCATCAGAGTAATGCAGGTCATCGGCTGGTCGAGGACTTCCATGTTGTATACGATATAGTTTGTCATATAGATAATGTAATCGTTGTCATCCAGCACGTAAGCGCCTTTCATTTCCTGGATGTTCATGTCCAGATTGACATCGGTGCCGAGTGTGTTCATCACGGTTCCGAGGGCTTCTTTGACGTTCTTGTTTAGCTTCTTTGGATTTGCCTCATATGCCAGCACACGTTTTCCATTGACCTCGTTTAAGGAAATGCCCTTCATATAGCTGGATTCCATATTGCTGGTGTTGACTCCGGTCTGGACGGAGGATATGATCTGCTCTAATGGCATCGGGTATTTCAGTTTGACACCGTTGGCATCTACGTAATAGTAGCCGTCCGTATAAAAAACCTGTGAATAGCTGTCCTGTCCCAGAATCGAGGAAGCGACCTGTGCCAGGTACTTGAGATCGGTGGTATCCTGCATATCCATCTCTGCATGCATCGCCATATCAACTTTCATCTGACCGTCCGGAATGACATCCTTTGCAAGTATGACCGAATGGACGCCGCTCTGAATCTCCGCGGACTGAATCGTATTGTTCTTCTCCATCACCCGGTCAAATACCTCCGCCGGATTTTCGGCTGCAAATGCGGTTGTTGACATCGTCATAATGGCTGCTGCACTCACAAGTGCGGTTGCTAATTTTTTCATCCCTGTTTCCTCCTGTCTGCTGCCGGGCTTATGTCGTATTTCCCTATATAACTTTCTGCCCTATCTATAACCCATTTTCGAGCTGTGTCGGCAACCCAGCTTTTGTTCCTGAAATTCACGTTTCTGGACACGAAAACCACTCCGACTTTATCTTCAGTATATATAATTTGGCATCGCTTGTAAACCATATCGGCGGATACTTTCCCTTACATTTTTATTACATCTGACGGCTCTTTCGATTCCAAAAGTGCCTGCTTTTGAGTATTCTTTCTTTTCCGGTTATTATATACAAACATGAAAATTGCCATCAGGCAGATAATTCCATATCCGAGGAAACTCCAGCCGTCCGGCACCTGCCCGAAGATGAAGAAACCGAGCATCGTCGAGAAGATCAGCTGCGAATAATCGTAGATGGAAATACGGCTCGCCGGGGCATAGCGGTATGCCGCCGTGATCGCAAACTGTCCGCCCGCCGCCGCGCAGCCCGCCAAAAGCAGGATCCCCATCTGCTGCCAGGTCATCGGATGATAGTCAAAAATCAGCCACGGCAGCACAACCACACAGGAAAATACCGAGAAAAACAGCACGATCACCGGTCCCTTTTCTCCTGCCTCTCCCAGTTTCCGCACCATCGTGTACGCCGCGCCCGCGCAGATGCCGCCGAAAAAGCCCAGCAGCGACGGCACAAGTGCCAGATTGGAGAATGTCGGCTTTACCACGAATATACTGCCGAGAAACGCACCGAAGATCAGCGAAAGCTGAATTGGCATAACTTTTTCCTTTAAGATCAGCCAGCTGAACAGCACTGTAAAAAACGGCGACATTTTATTTAGAATCGATGCGTCCGCCAGCACCAGATGATCCACCGCATAAAAGTTACACAGCACTCCCATCGTGCCGAAAATTGACCGCATCAGAAAATACGGCAGATTTCCCCTGCGGATACGAAACGGCTCTCCCGCCCGCAAAAGCAAAACAACCGCTGCCAGCGCCGCCACAAGATTGCGAAAAAAACTCTTCTGCATCGACGGCAGATCGCCCGCCAAATGTACAAACATACTCATCAGCGCAAAACAGAACGCAGACAGCACCAGGCAGGCAATTCCGCGGTATTCCTGCTTCCGGGTGTCCGGATGATTTTCTACCATGTTTTCATTCCCCTTTCCGTCTTCCTATCTTCCAGTATACGCACATCCCACATTTTTGTCTATTCTTGACACAAATTTGTTTCCATACTAAAATAGAGAAACCATTAACAACACTATCATTTGTAAGGAGCCTGTTATTTTGCTGAAATTATTCCATTCCCTCGATTTAAAACTAAAATCCTGCCTGATTGCACTGTTTGGAAGTGCATTTCTGGCATTTGGCCTGTACCATGTCCATTCCTTTTCCGGTGTCACCGAGGGCGGTGTCTTAGGAATGACGCTTCTGCTTGATCACTGGTTCCATATCTCCCCATCCGTGTCCGGCTTCATCATGAACCTCGCCTGCTACGCGATGGGATGGAAACTTCTGGGGCGGCAGTTCATCGCCTACTCCATTCTTTCCAGCGCCAGCTTCTCCCTGTCTTACCGGATCTGTGAGCAGTTTCCGCCCCTGTGGCCGCAGCTTGCCGATATGCCGCTTGCCGCATCCCTGCTCGGCGCGGTCTTCGTCGGCGTCGGTGCCGGGCTCTGCGTGCGGATCGGCGGTGCCCCGGGCGGGGACGATGCGCTTGCGATGAGCCTTTCCCACGTGACGCACATCAAAATCCAGTGGATCTACCTCCTGTCCGATTTTGCTGTACTGGTGCTTTCACTGAGCTACATTCCGTTAAACCGCATGGTATATTCCATCCTCACGGTACTCCTGTCCGGACAGATCATCGGGTTTGTGCAGACCGCGGGAACACATCCAGTGGAAAATATGGAAACTTGATCGTTTTCATACGGTTCTCCCGGTTTCAAACGTGCCTACCCGTGAACAGTAATGAATTTTCTATATTTTTTGATTTTTTTTAAAAAAACGCTTGCCAAATCAACCGACCTATGATATTATATAACTCGTTGAAGCGATGCTTCAGAAATGCGCGAGTGGCTCAGTTGGTGGAGCGCGACCTTGCCAAGGTCGAGGCCGCGGGTTCGAGTCCCGTCTCGCGCTCTTTTTATTTTATAGCGGAAACCTTTTCATTTTCATGAGGGTTTCCGCTATTTTCGTTACTGGTCACAGTTACACTTTTTCTTTTCAAGGGAGTATTTTACCATGATACAAAAAGTAAGTTCTTTTCTCAAAAAGGATACCGTTTTAACCATCGCCCTGGCTCTGGCTGTCCTTTCCATGTTTATCATACCACCGTCCGCCGGATACCTGAAATATCTGGATCTGCACACACTGATCCTGCTCTTTGGCCTGATGACAGCAACCACAGGCCTCCAAAACATCGGTTTCTTTCGACAGCTCGGGGAATTACTGCTGCTTCGAATCCATTCGCTCAGGCAGCTGGAACAGCTTCTGATTCTTCTGTGTTTCTTTTCCAGCATGCTGATCACCAACGATGTGGCCTTAATTACCTTCGTTCCATTTGCTCTGGAACTACTGCGGATGGTAAACCGCAAAGACCGGATCGTTCCGGTTGTCGTCTGCCAGACACTGGCAGCCAATCTCGGCAGCATGACAACTCCGGTGGGGAATCCCCAGAACCTGTATCTGTATTCCCACTTTGAGCTTTCACTTGATACATTTATCCGGAGCATCGGTCCATTTTCGCTGCTTTCATTGGTTTTGCTGCTGCTCGTCACAATGTTTACACCAAGGGAGACTATCTCACTAGATACAGCCGGTAGAGATACAACCTCCGATGAGACCTTTCCTAAACGCTGCCTTTTCTGCTGTCTGGGAATGTTTTTCCTGTGCCTTTGCACCGTAGCCGGTCTTCTGCCGCTTCCAATCCTGTTTATCTGCATTCTGGCGATTGGCTGTCTGGCAGACCCGAAGATCTTCTGTCAGGTGGATTACTCTCTCATCCTGACTTTTATCGGATTCTTCATCTTCATCGGGAATCTGAAACACATTCCTGCGGTAAGCTCCCTGCTTTCCAGTATGATCACGGGACACGAAGTGATAGTCTCCGTTCTGGCCAGCCAGGTAATCAGCAACGTTCCGGCCGCCATCCTGTTGTCCGGATTTACCGAAAAAGGAGTTTCCCTTCTGATCGGAACTAACCTCGGCGGTCTCGGCACCCTGATCGCATCCATGGCGAGTCTTATTTCTTACAAATATATCGTCCGCTCCTGCCCAGAGAAAAAAGGAATCTACTTCCGCTGGTTCACGATTGCAAATGCGGGATTTCTAGCAGTCCTGATGGCGGTATATTTTCTGGTTTTTTATAGCATCTGATAAAAAAGAATGTGCCTTGGCACATCCGGGCGTCTCGCGCGGTCGCTTGCGACATGTTCCTGCTTCGCGCGAGTGCACATCCTCGCGGAGCGTTTTTTGTTTCATAGGACGTAATTTCCTATGAAACAAGAAAGCCCCCAGAGCGGCAACTCTGGGGGCTTTCTTAATTTTAAACAACAAAAAAGCGGGTGATGGGAATCGAACCCACGTATCCAGCTTGGAAGGCTGGTGTTCTACCATTGAACTACACCCGCATGATAAATTATGAAATTGTAATGCCCAGAACCGGAATCGAACCAGTGACACGAGGATTTTCAGTCCTCTGCTCTACCAACTGAGCTATCTGGGCATCCTGAGGAATCCTGTGATTCTCATGTTCGCTCTTGTTCAGCGACATGAGTTATTATACTAGAGAGTCTTTTAAATGTCAACTATTTTTTTCTACTTTTCTAAATTTTTTCAAAAACTTTTTCAACTTGCTGTTCCTGCCGCACAGCCAGCGTCCACATCTTCATCTCCAAATTTTCCGTAAACAATGGAAAAACCGACTCTTTTTCATTTTCCTGCATCTTTTTGATTTTGATGGTTGACAAATCCTTTTGGGTGTGTTTATAATGCATGTAACGAAGAACACAGATAAACCGATGAGGAAGAGGAGTATCTGACCTATGTATCGCCACAGAGAGTTCCGGATGGTGGAAACGGAACGCCTTACCGTCAGTGAATGGACTTCCGAGGGCAGCCTTGAACGATTGTTTCAGTAGGGGCTGACGGGACCCCACCCGTTATCCATCGGGGCACGTATGATGGTACGTGTAAGCGAGTGGACATTTTCACAAATGTCAATTTGGGTGGTATCGCAGAAGTTTACGCTTTTGTCCCATGTATGGGGACAGAGGCGTTTTTTAGTTTCTGGAAACATTCTCAGTAAAATCTTTCATCACGGCGCGCGGCGCCAAACCAAAGAGAATCTTCTTTCCAGACACATTCTTTACTCTGCTCCGGCAAGGCAGACTGATACATCTGCCATCCAAAACAAATATCAAAATAAGAATAAAGAATGGAGAAAATGACTATGAAAAAGAATCTGAAAAAATTATTTACACTTGGATGCACCGCAGCCCTGACACTGACAACCGCAGGATGCTCTTCCAGCACATCCAGCAACGCTTCCGAAGCAGACACCACCGCTGAAACCTCTCAGGAAGCTTCCGCGGACAAAGAAATTTATAATGTAGCGATTGTCAAACAGCTCGACCACGCTTCCCTTGATGAGATTGCAAATGCAGTCGAGGCAGAGTTAGATAAAATCGCCGAGGATAACAATGTAACCATTCACTACGAGCTGTACTCCGGCCAGAATGACCAGACAACCTTAAAGCAGATTGGTGATCAGGCGGTTGCTGACGGTGTTGACGCCATCATCCCGATTGCGACCCTGGCTGCACAGGTAGCGACCGTATCCGCACAGCAGACCCAGACACCGGTTGTCTACGCCGCTGTTTCCGATCCGGAAGCCGCTGAGCTGACCGGCATCGACTATGTAACCGGTACCAGCGATGCGCTGAACACCGAGAAAATCATGGATATGATTTTTGCCGCAAACCCAGATGTTAAAAATGTGGGGCTTTTATATTCCTTATCCGAGGCAAACTCAACCAAACCGATCGCGGATGCAAAGGCATACTTAGACGAAAAAGGCATCTCCTACACCGAGCAGACTGCAAATACCAACGACGAAGTAATTACCGCTGCCTCCTCCCTGGTTGCTGACAAAGTAGACGCTGTCTTCACTCCTACCGACAATGTCATCATGGCAGCTGAGCTGGCTATCTTCAAGGATCTGGCCGATGCAGGCATCCCGCACTATGCCGGCGCTGATTCCTTCGTCCGCAATGGCGCATTTGCCACCTGCGGCGTCAACTACACGGCTCTTGGTACACAGACCGCTGACCTTGCTTATCAGGCAATCACCGAAGGCATGGACGGCATGGAAGACTACTACACCGCAGAAGGCGGCATCGTAACCGTAAATACCGAGACTGCAAAAGCCCTGAATATCGACACAGCTGTATTCAAAGATTTTGGCGATGTTGTAGAGGTTAGGACCACCGAGGACTAATACACCCTCATCCGGCAGCACTTTGATTTTCATTTGACTGACTTTCATGTACTCTCAGAGCCGTAAGACAGACCAGACGCCAGCCGCATCCCCCGCTTACCACGCGGCTGGCGCATCTGCCTCATGAACGCCCTGGGAGTACCGATCATTCTACGGAGGTAATTTCCCATGCTTCATATTTTACAAACCGCTCTGGAACTGGGATTTCTGTATGCGCTGGTGCCGATGGCGCTGTTCTTGAGTTTCCGCATACTGGACATCGCGGATATGACGACGGACGGCTGTTTCGTCCTCGGCACGGCGGTATCCGTCACAATGGCTGCGGCAGGGCATCCATTTCTCGCGGTTCCGGCTGCCATGCTTGCAGGCATCTGCGCCGGATTTGTCACCGCATTTCAGCAGACCCGTCTCGGCGTGCCGTCCATTCTCGCCGGTATCATCACCAATATGGGACTCTACACCATCAATCTGATGGTAATGGGCTGGAGTGCCAATGTGAGTCTTTTAAAGACAGAGACCATCTTTTCCCTGCTTCAGAAAACCGGTATCGGGGGTGACTGGTATGAAGCACTTCTGGCAATCTGCGTAACTGTGCTTGCGGGCGCACTGCTCGTCTATTTTCTCGGTACCCGTCTGGGACTCTCCATCCGGGCAACCGGCAACAACATTGACATGGTGCGCGCCTCCTCGATCAACCCGACATTTACCATTACAGTCGGCTTATGCATCGCCAATGCGCTGACCGCACTCTCCGGCGCAATGGTCGGTCAGTACCAGAATACCGCCGACATCAACGGCGGCACGGGTATCGTCGTGATCGGTCTTGCCTGCCTGATCATCGGTGAAACCGTCCTCGGACGCCGCGGCGTAGCAAGAGGTGTCATCGCCACCGTCATCGGTTCGATTATTTACCGTTTTATCTACGCTATCGTCCTGTATACAAAAATCATGCCTGTACAGGGGCTGAAACTGGTCACCGCTGTGATCGTAGCGCTGGCAATCGCATTTCCGACGATCCGGAAATGGGCGGCATTCCAGACACGTAAAAATGCAGCGGCACGCCGGAAGGGAGGACACGGAGCATGTTAAATATTCAGTCGATATCAAAAACCTTTAATCCGGGAACTGTCAACGCCAAACAGGCGCTCTCCGGGCTGTCCCTGCATCTGGATCACGGCGATTTCGTGACAATCATCGGTTCCAACGGCGCCGGAAAATCGACCCTGTTCAATGCGATTGCCGGCAGCTTCTACGTCGATGACGGCTTTATCGAGCTGGACGGCGAGGACATCACCTATATGCCGGAGCACAAGCGCAGCCTGATGGTCGGCCGCCTCTTCCAGGACCCGTTAAAGGGAACGGCGCCGGGCATGACGATCGAAGAAAATCTTGCCCTCGCCTATCTGCGGACCGCAAAGGGGAAATCGCCATTTTCCCGCATTTCCAAGAAAGATAAGGATGCGTTCCGCGAACGCCTCTCCCTCTTAAATATGGGGCTTGAAGACCGGATGACCCAGCCGGTCGGACTTCTCTCCGGCGGTCAGCGCCAGGCGCTCACCCTGCTCATGGCAACCCTCATCACGCCGAAGCTTCTGCTGCTCGATGAGCACACTGCCGCCCTCGATCCGGGAACAGCTGAAAAAGTACTGGAGCTGACGAAAAATATCGTTGCTGAGGAGAAAATCACCTGCCTGATGATCACCCACAATATGAACCAGGCTCTGGAGCTCGGAAACCGCACGCTCATGATGGCAAACGGAAATATCGTGCTCGACGTCGGCGGCGCAGAGCGCGCTTCCATGACTGTCGAGGATCTGATCGCCCGCTTCAAGACCGGCGCAGGCCACGCGCTGGATAATGACCGGATTTTATTGTCAGAATAATTTTAAAAAAGCAAAAAATTCAAAAAGTCCCATCCTTTCAGATTTGAATCTGCATAAGGATGGGACTTTTTTATATTTCTCTTATCCAATTTCTATTTCCCAAGCACATCCGAAAGCGCTGCAAACTGCGCCAGCGTCAGCGTCTCGCCGCGCACGGACGGGGAAAGTCCCAGCGACTCGATTGCAGCTGCGATCTCTTCCTTGCTAAAGGAGAGATCCTGCGCGTTGGAAATCCCGTTTTGCAGGGTTTTCCGGCGCTGGTTGAAGGACGCGCGGATGAGGCGGAACATTAGATCTTTATCCTTTACCTCCACCGGCGGCTTCGCATGGCGGGTCAGGCGGATGACCGCTGAGCCGACATTCGGACGCGGAATGAAGCAGTTCGGCGGCACATTTGCCACGATGTACGGCTCGGCATAATACTGAACCGCCAGCGACAGGGCGCCGTAATCCTTCGAGCCCGGACCAACCTGCATCCGGTCTGCGACCTCTTTCTGCACCATAACCGTAATGTTGTCGATCGGCGCGCCGCTCTCAAACAGCCCCATGATGATCGGGGTCGTGATGTAGTACGGCAAGTTCGCCACGACCTTAACCGGACGTCCGCCGCCTTTCTCTTCCGCCAGTTTTTTTATGTCAATCTTTAAAATATCTTCGTTGATAACGGTTACATTTTCGCAGTCCTGAAGCGTATCTTTTAAGATCGGAATCAGGTTTGTATCGATCTCCACGGCGATGACCTGTCCTGCCGCCTGTGAAAGGCGCTGTGTCATCGTACCGATGCCAGGACCGACTTCCAGGACGGTGTCCTCCTTGGTCATGCCCGCCGCTGAGATAATCTTGTCCAGCACGTGCGTATCAATCAGAAAGTTCTGACCGAATTTTTTCTGGAAGGCGAAATTGTATTTCTGTATTACTTCGATTGTGTTCTTCGGGTTTCCAAGATCCATTCCGAAAATCCTTTCCCAGAGTCCGGAACCTGACCGAGACACCACCCAGCCAGGTTCCTCCTCTCTTCTTTACATTAACCGGTACAGCTTCCGCGCATTCTCTTCAGTCTCACGGACAATCTCCTCCGGTGTACATTTCTTGATTTCTGCCAGCTTTTCTGCCACATATGGCAGGTTCAGCGAAGAGTTGCGTTTGCCGCGGTTTGGAACCGGAGCCAGATACGGGCAATCTGTCTCCAGTACCAGGCGATTCAAAGGTGCCATTTCCGCCACCTCCAGAAGCTTTTTCGCGTTCTTGAAGGTCAGTACACCACCGACGCCTAAGTAAAAGCCCATCTTTAAATACTCTGCCGCCATCTCTTTTCCATAGGAGAAGCAATGAATCACGCCGCCTATCTCCTCGGAGTGCTCTTCCTTCATGATATCGAGCGTATCCTTCGCCGCGTCGCGGCTGTGGATGATGACTGGAAGTTTTAATTCCCGCGCCAGATTTAATTGGCGGTGGAACCATTTTTTCTGTGTCTCATGATCCGGCTCTTCCCAGTAATAATCCAGACCAATCTCTCCGATTGCAACAATCTTATCCGACTGTGCCAATACACGGAGTTCGGCAAATTTTTCCTCGTCAAGCTCTGCCGTGCTGCTCGGATGGACACCTGCTGCCCCATAGATAAACGGATATTTTTCCGTCAGGGCAATCGTCGTCTTCGTGCTTTCCATATCCGCGCCGACATTGACGACCGTGCCGATCCCGCCTGCTGCCAGACCGGAAAGCAGTTCTTCCCGGTCCCCGTCAAACGCCTCATCATCGTAATGAGCGTGTGTATCAAATATCATATAAGTTATATCCTTTTTTTCTTAGCAGATCTCCGCACCCGCCGGCATCTCTTTCTCCGTTGTCATCAGGGACAGCTTTCCGTCTGCATCCTCGGCACACAAAATCATGCCCTCGGAGAGCAGACCTGCCAATTTCGCCGGTTTTAAGTTGGTCACAACCATGACTCTCTTGCCGACCATCTCCTCCGGGGAGTAGGAATGCTTGATGCCGCTGATGATCTGGCGCACTTTGCTTCCGACCTGAACCTGGGAGCAGAGAAGCTTCTTGGACTTCGGAACAGCCTCGCAGGAGAGGATCACGCCAACCTGGAACTGCAGTTTTGCAAAATCATCGTAGGTAATCTCTGCTTTCGGCTCGATATCGATGCCCTCGGCTTTCTCGTCCTCTTCCTTCTCCGGCTCTGCCTTTGCAGCAACTGCCTTCTTCTGCTCTTCCTGGATAACTTTGACTTTCTTCATCACATCGTCGAGTTTCAGGCGGGCAAAGAGAACCTCCGGCTCCTCAGTCACCTTATTTCCGGACGGATAACGGCCAAATGCATCCATCTGTGGCAGTTCACGTTTTACGGTATTTAATTCTTTTAAGATCTTCTCCGAGGTCTCCGGCATGAAGGATTCAAGCAGGGACGCACCGATCGTGATAGACTCAACCAGGTTGTAAAGAACAGTCGCAAGACGATCCTGCTTGTCCTCTTCCTTTGCCAGAATCCACGGGGTTGTCTCGTCAATGTATTTGTTGCTGCGGCGGAAAATATTGAAGATCTCGGTGATCGCATCGGCAACGCGCAGCTTATCCATCTTCTCATCGACCTTGCGGACTGCTTCCAGCACTACCTTCTTCAGATCCTCGTCCACCGGCTCCGTCACGCCCTTGTCGTCTACCACGCCGCCAAAGTACTGGTTCGTCATCGATACCGTTCTCTTTACGAGGTTGCCGAGGATATTTGCCAGATCCGAGTTCAGTCTCTCTACCATCAGCTCCCAGGTAATAACGCCGTCGTTCTCAAACGGCATCTCATGCAGAACGAAGTAGCGGACTGCATCCACGCCAAAGAAATCAACCAGTGTATCGGCGTAAATCACATTTCCCTTGGATTTACTCATCTTGCCGTCGCCCTGTAACAGCCACGGATGACCAAATACCTGCTTTGGAAGCGGCAGGTCGAGTGCCATCAAAAAGATCGGCCAGTAAATGGTATGGAAACGGATAATATCCTTACCAATCAAATGCAGGTCTGCCGGCCAGTATTTCTTGAACAGCTCGCCGCTCTCACCGTCGCAGTCATATCCAAGACCGGTGATATAATTGGTCAGTGCATCCAGCCATACATATACAACGTGCTTCGGGTCGAAATCAACCGGAATCCCCCATTTAAAGGAAGTACGGGAAACACACAGATCCTGCAGGCCCGGAAGCAGGAAGTTGTTCATCATCTCATTTTTACGGGAAACCGGCTGGATGAACTCCGGGTGCTCATTGATATAATCGATGAGTCTCTGCGCATATTTGCTCATACGGAAGAAATACGCCTCTTCCTTCGCCGGCTGCACCGGGCGTCCGCAGTCCGGGCATTTGCCATCTACGACCTGGGACTGGGTCCAGAAGGACTCGCACGGGGTACAGTAAAGTCCCTCGTAGCAGCTCTTGTAAATATCGCCCTGATCATAGAGCTTCTTGAAAATCTTCTTTACCTGCGCCTCATGATCCTCGTCAGTGGTGCGGATAAATTTGTCGTAGGATGTATTCATCAGATCCCAGATCGTCTTGATCTCACCCGCCACGTTATCGACAAACTGCTTCGGCGTGATGCCAGCCTCATCTGCCTTTAACTCGATCTTCTGACCATGCTCATCGGTGCCCGTCTGGAAACGCACATCGTAGCCCTGCGCCCTCTTGTAGCGCGCAATGCTGTCCGCCAGCACGATCTCATAGGTATTTCCGATATGCGGTTTGCCCGATGTATAGGCAATCGCAGTTGTTATATAGTAAGGTTTCTTACAGTTCTGACACATTTATCATGCCCTCCTTATTAAAATTGCGCTTTAAATTGTGTTCTTCACAAAAAAAGCCTCTAACCGCCCATGGTTTTCCATCTGCGATTAAAGGCAAGCCACCTTCTTTTCTCTGCCTTTTCTTCATATATAAATATATAGATTAAGTCTATCTGTTTTGCATCCCTTTGTCAAGTATGGTATACTTGCAGACATATATATTTGTTTTGGAGGTATTATATTATGCAGAAACGCTTTTCCTTCCCGCCCCTGCCGCGCACAGCGCTCGCGATCGCTGCAGCTGCTGCCCTGGCGCTCTCCGGATGCGCTGGTTCTTCCGGCTCAGGAACCCCCGCCGAATCCTACGCCGCTTCCGGGCAGACTGGTTCTCCTTCCAATGCATCGTCCGATGCTGCCAGCGAACAGGCGCGTTTTGATGCGTTTCTCGCACACCAGTTTCAAGAAAGCGTGCAGGACGATCCGCTCTCCCTTCATTTTCTTGTCCGGAATCCGGAAAATTACGGTATCACCGAACCGGAGATGAAATTTCCAGAATATTCCCTGGAACAGCTTCAAAAGGATTCCGAGGAAAACGCGGCCGTTCTTGAGGAACTTTCTTCCTTCGATATCTCTCTCTTGACCTCCGACCAGCTCTTCACCTACCGGATGATGAAGGACACACTGGAGACGGAAGCCGGCTCGAAGGGACTGGAACTCTATAATCAGCCGTTAAGCGCCCTGATCGGTACGCAGGCGGAACTTCCGACCTTATTAGCCGAATACACATTTTACAACCGTACCGACATCGACCATTACCTGGCACTGCTTTCGCAGATCGACACGTATTACAAGCAGCTCGCAGCGTATGAACAGGCGCAGGCAGACGCCGGTCTCGCACCGTCCGACGACACCATCGACCGGATTTTAAAATCCTGTAAAAGCTACCTCATCCGCCCGGAAAACAGCCTGCTGACGGAAACATTTGCCTCCCGCTTAAATGCGGTTGAGGGCTTAAGCAATGCAGAAAAGGCGTCCTACAAAGCAAAACATCTGACCATTTTAAAGGAACACTTTATCCCGGCATATACAAACCTCTCTAAAGCACTGGAATCGCTCAAGGGCTCCCATCCGGAGGCAGGAGGACTTAGCACCTACGAACACGGCAGGGAGTATTATGCCTATCTTGCGGCGGCGCTGACCGGCACAGATTCCTCGGTCGATGCGCTCAAAACGCGGATTGAGAAGCAGATGCAGGCAGATTTATCCGAAATCCGCGTCCGTTTAAAGGAACATCCGGAACTCGTCCGGCAGATGACCGACTCTGCCATCACACTTTCCGATCCGGATGAGATCCTTCAGAATTTACAGGTGCAGATTCAGGATGATTTCCCGGCGCTTACAGATACCTCCTACGCGATCAAATACGTCCCGGAAGCGCTGGAATCTTCCCTGTCCCCGGCGTTTTTCCTCGTACCGCCGATCGATTCCGACGGTTCCAACACCATTTACATCAACGAAAAAGCAAGCACTGAGCAGAACCTCTACACCATGCTGGCGCACGAGGGCTATCCGGGGCATCTCTACCAGTCGGCTTATTTCAATGACCGGGAGCCGGTTCCGGTACGGCGGCTTCTTGCCTGCGGCGGCTACAACGAAGGCTGGGGACTCTACAGCGAACTGTACGCCTACTCCTTCGACAACGGACTGCCGGAAGCGGTCAAACCGCTGATGCGCTGCAGCGAAGCCAGCAGCTACGGGCTGTACGCGCTTCTCGACATCTGCATCCACTATGATGGCTGGGATCTCGCCACAACCACCAGTTATCTGGAAAATTCCTACGGATTTACGGATCCGGAATCCGCGCGCGAGATATACCTGGCAATCATTGATAATCCGGGCAATTACCTGAAATACTATACCGGCTATCTGGAAATCCTGACCATGCGCCAGGAAGCCGAGGAGGTACTTGGAAACAAATTCAACGCCAAGAGCTTCCACCAGTTCATCCTGAACATGGACGGCGCTTCCTTCCGGGTCATCAAACCGTATTTTCAAACATGGCTGATGACGGAGAAATTGCACGTATAAGAGAAAAAGAGCGGTATCTCCCTGTATGCATCCGCAGACTTCAGGGATCCCGCTCTTTTCGCATTTTCATGCTTTAGTTTACTTTCTTGTAATTCTTCTCAAAGCTCATCGGACCGTCGCCGATCTTCTCGCCTGCTACGCTCAACTCCAGCGTCTTTGCCTCGTAGTTCTGGATAAATGTATTGGCAATGGCCATGACAACCAGCTTGTCAGAGGACTCCTTTAAGGAGGAGAGATCCAGCGTCAGGGCGCCGTCCTTCTGCTCAAATTTATCCACGGTGATTCCCTCTTCAATGACGCCCACCTCTGCCATCTTATCAAGCAGTTCCTGTGCATCCAGCTCATCGCCGTCAATGCCATCCATATTCTGTTTTAAGCCGCTCTTATCAGATTTTACAGAATATACGCAAACGGTTACCGTCGGATCTGCATCCGTTACCACCATGCTTTCTTTCTCAGCCACGCCGTCTACAGTCTCCTGCTGCGCCGCACCTGCCGGGGCAGTTCCATGTTCGCTGGTTTCTCCTGTATTTCTTGCCGTCGGCGCACATGCGCTCAGAACAGCTGCCATCATAAGACCAGCTGCCATTACCATAAATTTCTTCATAATGTACCTCCTTGTATTCTCCTCGCAGCAGTTGCTTCACGGTTTTCGCAACCGTTTTTGTCTTTCACACCTGTTTCCATCCAGTGCAGACTACATCCATTCTTTTTACCGCTGCCCATCCTTACTCCTAAACCACTGATTCAGCTTCATCAGCGCCTTTACCAACGTCTGCATCTCATCTTCCGACAGATCGCTTGTCAGGCTCTCGATCATCTCCCGGTGGAACCGGGCGTGATGCCCATACGCTTTTCTGCCCCGCTCTGAAAGAGAAATATATACGACCCGCCGATCCTCGAGTCCCCGGCTTCGTTCCACATAGCCTTTTTTGACCAGGCTGTTCATGGCAATCGTGAGCGTTCCCACCGTAACGGACAGTTCTCTGGCAATCGATGACATATTTTTCGGTTCACCAATCCCGATCGCTTCGATCACATGCATATCGTTATTCGTGATGTCTTTAAACTCCGGCGTAATGATTACCTTCTGTTCTATGTCCATCACATCGCGGAACAGCGTCACCAGAAGCTCATTCAGCGTCTCATAATTTCCCACAGTTTTCCCTCTCATCCTTGGTTTCAGCGCGCAAAACGGCAATTTACCCTACCGATTATACAATATTCTGTGCGGCAAGACAACTAGCAAATTTCTTACATCTTCTCTTATACCATAGCACTTGTTACTGTTCACGCACACGTGCCCAGTAACGGAATTTGCCGTGGCTTCGCATTTAAATACGGCAAATTCCTGCTGCCACCACGTTTTCTTACGGCACTTTCGGTTCCAAAAGTGACTACCCGTGAACAGTTACCATAGCACTACATAAGATACTCGCCACAAGCCCCGCGAACGTTGCAATCAGCGCCCCCGCAAGCGTCCATCGCGTCTTTGAGATCCGCACGGTCAGATAGTAGACACTCATCGTATAAAAAACCGTCTCCGTGCAGCTCTCAAGAACCGACACCATCATGCCGAGCCGCGAATCGGGTCCATACGTTTTAAAAATATCTAAGAGCAGCCCCGTCGCCGCCGAACTGGACACCAGACGCACCAGAAGCAGCGGAACCACCTGTGCCGGTATATGCAGAAATGCCGCCGGTCCCGCCAGCACCCCGGAGAGGAAATCGAGAAAACCGGAGGTCCGAAGCACGCCGACCGCCGCCATCAATCCCACCAGCGTCGGCAGGATTCCAGCCACCGTTTTAAGCCCCGCAAGCGCCCCTTCGATAAAATCATCAAAAACCGGGCGTTTCTGAAGCACCGCAAACCCAACGATATAAAACAAAACAACCGGAACCAGGTATTCAGAGAGGTAATTGATGCAGCGCATTTGACGGCTCCCGTGTCTATACTTGTTTTATATGTATGGTTTGAATCCGCGTTCTATGATAACGGATCTGTTTCCAGAGCCCCTTATTTTAACAAGGGCATTATAGGGGATAAATTTGTTTTTTGTGTGAAATTTTTCCCCTACATGACGCCAAATTGCGTTTTCTATTTCCAGCCATCCTTTTTTATTGATTTATATTGCTTTCTCCTGCACATCACGCGGCACACCGCCACTCCTGCCAGCGTGCTGACACAGGTCGCCAGGAACGCCGGACCGGCCACTGCCAGCGGATGCGCCGATCCGTACTGGCTCCGGTAGGCGATCATATTGATAGGAATGAGCTGCAGCGATGAAATATTTACGACCAGAAACGTACACATTTCATCGCTCGCCGTTCCCTGTGTGACCGCCGCCGGATCCCCCGCCGCTCTCCGTTCCTCCTCCAATTCTTCCAGCTCCTTCATCGCCGTAAGCCCCGCCGGGGTCGCCGCCCAGCCAAGCCCCAGCATATTGGCAATCATATTGGCGGCCATCGAAGAAAGCGCCGGATGACCCGCTGGAATGCGTGGAAAGAGGAAATGAAGCACCGGCCGCATCCCCGCCGACAACTGCTCAATCAGCCCCGCCCGCCGTCCGATCTCCAAAATTCCCGTCCAGAATGCCATCACCCCCAGCATCGTGATTCCCAGCGAGACTGCATCCCCCGCCGCTGCAAGCATTCCCTCCGTCACCGCCCCCAGCGTCCCATGCACCGCCGCCCAGCCAAGCCCCGTAAGCATCATAAACGCCCAGAGTGCATTTAACATGCATCTACCTCCCTGCTGTCATATGGTACGCTCAGAACATTTTATACTCAGACAAGTATAAAAAGACGCCAAATATACACCATCATAAATAGATACAATTATATCGTTTCTTTTCGTCCATTCCGCTTGCATTTCAGAATTTGGATCTTTAAAATAAGAACTATCATCTCCTTCACATGACAGACATTCTTTGAAAAAGGTCATTTTATATGGATTCTCCTGCCAAAAACCGTGAAGGCATTGAAATATGATTTAATATTATGAAAACGAGGTATTCAGAATGAAACAATCCGCAGATTTAAAGCGTCTCCTCACCTCCATCGATCACAAAAGCTATCCGGCTTACAAGGATGTGCGCGGCGCTTATGATTTTAATACGTATATTTTATCCATCGACCATGTACAGGGTGACCCGTTTGCATCTCCTTCCAAGGTCAGTGTCCAGGTCCGCCACGCGAAAGCCGGATTTCCGGCAGAACTCTTTGATACGCCATGGAAAAAAACAGCGCTTGAAGATTACCTGCTCCGCTGTTTTTCCCGTGAAATCGGTCGTCTTTCTTTCAAGGCAAAAGGTTCTGGAAAAAGTGGTCTGATCGCCACCAGCCGCCCCGGTCAGGAGGTCCTCTCCCGGACCGCCTGCGAGATCGGGAGAAATGAGATTACAGCCCGTTTTGAGGTTGGTTTCCCGGCATTCGGGCGCACCATCAACTCAGGTGAACTGATCCGGATTTTCTTTGATTTTCTTCCAGGCTGTGTCGAAAACGTCTTTTTCTACCGCCGCCAGAACAACGCCGAAATCAAAAAACGCATCACGCTGGCAGACGACCAGCAATTTATCCGCAATGAGCTGAAACGCTTGGACCTCGTCTCCTTCGT
Source organism: Clostridium sp. AF12-41 (assembly GCF_003461685.1). Lineage (NCBI taxonomy): Bacteria > Bacillati > Bacillota > Clostridia > Eubacteriales > Clostridiaceae > Clostridium > Clostridium sp. AF12-41. The sequence goes on from NZ_QTXO01000005.1 coordinate 135,099, forward strand.
CGCAGACGGCTCAATCCTGCCGCGTGAAACCGGCGTCTCCGACCGTCCGATGAAGGGCAGTGTGGCGTTCCATTCTCCAGATTCCTTAAGAATCACTCTGAATCTTCCGGGACACGGTCCGATCTCCGGCATGGCAATCCACCGCGGCATCACCCTGATCGTAGGCGGCGGCTACCACGGCAAATCCACACTGCTAAAAGCGCTGGAATCCGGCGTATACAACCATATTCCGGGGGATGGACGTGAATATGTCATCACCGATGAAACCGCAGTCAAGCTGCGCGCCGAGGATGGACGCAGCATCAACCACGTTGATATTTCCCTCTTTATCCGGGATCTGCCGAACAAAAAAGACACCACCTGCTTTTCCACCGCCGATGCCAGCGGCAGTACCTCCCAGGCGGCAGCCGTGATCGAAAGCATTGAAGCAGGAACCCGCGCTTTCCTGATCGACGAGGACACCTCCGCTACCAACTTCATGCTGCGGGACGACCTGATGCAGCGCATCGTCAGCCGCGATAAAGAGCCGATCACCCCGTTCATCGAACGCGCCCGCGATCTCTACAAGCAGGCAGGCATCTCCACCGTCCTCGTAGCTGGAAGCTCCGGCGCCTACTTCTTCATCGCAGACACTATTATCCAGATGGATGCATACCGCCCGTTTGATATCACGGAGATGGTAAAAAATGCCTGCGAACAGGGGGCTTCCAAACCCGCCATCCAGGCGCCTGGGTTCAAGCTCCCGACGGCTGGACGGAAGCTGGCGGCTGGCGGAACAGGACGGGCTGTGGGCGCGATGGCGCTGGATTTTGGCGACAGCCGCGCAGAAGCTGGCGGTGAATCTCAGGAAGAGGGCGAAAACAGCGGTCGTTCTGGATGGTTTGGCAATCGCGGCGGCAGCGCCTCCGATGCAGGTCGCTTTGAACGCGGTCGCGGAGGACGCCGCGAAGCTGACCGAAATTCCGACCGGAACACGCGTATCAAAGTCCGTGTCCACGACAAACACTCTTTCCAGGTTGCCAAAGAGCCGGTCGATCTGCGCTTCGTCGAACAGCTTGCCGACAGCGAGCAGACCGCCGCACTTGCCCAGATGGTGCGCTACTGCCTGGAAAAAGGGCTTCTGGAGCGCTGCACCGTACAGGAAACGGTTGCCACACTCTTAAAAGCCTATGAAGCAGACGGGCTCTCTGTGTTCAGCGATGCTTCATATGCCGCCATGGGACTGGCAATGCCGCGCGTGCAGGAGATTTATGCTTGTTTAAATCGTTTTAGGGGATGATTGGATACACAAAAGAGGGCTGCATTTTGCAAGCCCTCTCTTTATATTTTTGCATTTTACACTGAACTATTTGCAAATTTCATCTTGGCTCATCCCTGAACCCTGCCAAAATCTATCCTACCCTTCGCACAGCGCCCGCATCACGCCCTCAACCGTCTCTATCTTCTCTGCTCTCCACGCGTTTCCGCCGCAGAAAATCAGAGCATGATCTTCATCACCGCGGGCGGCATTGACGAGTGCCTGCGTGATGCAGTATGGGATCTTCGCCGGATCACAGTGTTCCAGACACTGGTAACAGTGTGTCACTGCCTGTCTTCCTTTTTCCAGTTCTTTTAAGAACGCATTCTTGATCGCACGTCCCGGCATGCCGACCGGACTTTTGACAATCACGATGTCCTCTTCCTTCGCATCCAGATATGCCTGCTTATATGCCATCGGTGCATCGCATTCCTCGGTTGTCACAAAACGGGTTGCCACCTGCACGCCGTCCGCGCCAAGCTCCATCTGGTGCATCACATCCGCATGGTCGTAGATGCCGCCAGCCGTCACAACCGGAATCGATTTGCCATATTTCTGCGCGTATTTTTTAACCAGCGCGATAATTCCCCGCACTTCCTCGTCATATTCCGCCTGATGGAATGTCTCGGCTGCGTGCGGCGTGTCTACCTCCAGCTCGGTCAGCTTCTCACGGTCAAATCCCAGATGTCCGCCCGCCAGAGGTCCCTCAACGACCACCAGATCCGGTGCGGTCTGGTACTTGCGGTCCCACATCCGACAGATGACCGTCGCCGCCTTAACGGAGGAAACGATCGGCGCAATCTTCGTCGCCGTCCCTTTCACATACTCCGGCAGGGAAACAGGAAGTCCTGCGCCCGATATGATCAGGTCAGCGCCCGCCTTGACCGCCGTTTTAACGTACTCCGCATAGTTTTTCGTTGCCACCATGATATTAAAGCCCACGATGCCGCCCTTCGCGATCGCGCGCGCCTTCTGTAACTCTGAACCGATCGCGCGCAGGTTTGCCTCCTGAGGATGTTCGGCAAAATCCGGCTCCCGGAAACCGATCTGGGCAGTGGAAATAATGCCGATGCCGCCAGCCCCCGCCACGGCTCCTGCCAGCGAGGACAGGCTGATGCCAACCCCCATACCGCCCTGGATGATCGGAAGCTTCGCCGTCAGATCACCAATTTTCAGCGGTTTTAACTGTGATAAAATTGTACTCATACGATCTCCTATATTCACAAAGGGGACCGCCGCGCGGCAACCCCCTTTCAATATCTATTTTTTAGATTTTTCTAAAACGTTCATACCGCTGCTCCGCGATCTCATCCGGTGTCTTTTCCGCGCAGGACTGGAAGAACTCACGCATATGGCGGTCGATGATGCGTCCGATCTCCTCGATGTTGTCATCGGTTGCCGGCTCATCCTCGCAGATAATGCGCTCGATCATGCCAAGCTCATACAGATCCTCTGCCGTCATCTTCATGACCTTCGCCGCCTCGCTGGCTCTCTTGGCATCTTTCCACAGAATCGAAGCAAAGCCCTCCGGAGAAAGGATCGAGTAGGTCGCATTCTCCATCATCCATACCTCGTTGGAAACCGCCAGCGCCAGTGCGCCGCCGCTGCCGCCCTGACCGGTGATAATCGCCAGAATCGGCACCTTCATATCCGACATCTCAAAGAGGTTGCGGGCAATCGCCTCGCCCTGGCCTCTCTCCTCTGCCTCCATACCCGGGAATGCACCTGGCGTATCGACAAAACAGATGATCGGACGGTTAAATTTCGCCGCCTGTTTCATCAGACGGAGCGCCTTTCTGTATCCTTCCGGAGACGGCATGCCGAAGTTGTGCTTCATGCTGTCTTTCGGGGATTTACCTCTCTCCTGTCCAATGACCGTGACCGGCATTCCATAGAAAGATGCCACACCGCCGATGACCGCCATATCATCGCCATAATACCGGTCGCCGTGGAACTCGGTAAAATCGTCAAACAGGATCCGGATATAATCGCTGGCGTTCAGACGTCCGGCGCTACGGGACTGGCGTACTGCCTCCCAGGCGTCTCTCTCTCGACCTGCGATCTTATTTAAGGTCTTCTGGCGCATGATACCGGAGAACGGTGCTTTCCGGCTCTTTAACTTGCCTTCCGCCACAGAAGCTGCTTTTTCTGCCTTGGATGCAGATGCCGCTTCTGTGTGGTTCTCCGCCTCGTCGTTCCATTTCTCCCAGCCATGCTCCTGGCTGTGAAGCTTCAAAATCTGTCCCAGAACACGCTTCTGATCTTTTCTTTCCACGATCTGATCCACAAAACCGTGTGTCAGCTGGAACTCGGCTCTCTGGAAGCCCTCCGGGAGCTTCTGGCCGATCGTCTGCTCGATGACACGCGGACCCGCAAATCCAATCAGCGCTCCCGGCTCTGCCAGGATGATATCGCCCAGGGACGCAAAGCTTGCCGTTACGCCGCCGGTGGTCGGATCCGTCATAAAGCTTATGTAGAGAAGTCCCGCCTCGGAATGACGTTTTAAGGCTGCGGAAGTTTTCGCCATCTGCATCAGGGAGATCATGCCCTCCTGCATTCTCGCGCCGCCGGAAGCCGCGTAGATGATAACCGGAAGCCGTTCCTCGGTCGCACGCTCTACCGCACGGGCAATCTTCTCTCCCATGTTGTGACCCATGCTGCTCATCAGGAAACGGGAGTCGCAGACCGCAATCACAGTCTCATAACCGTGAATCTTTCCCTTACCAGTGACAACCGCCTCATTTAACTCAGTTTTCTCTCTGGCTGCCTCAACCTTGCCCTCATAGCCCGGAAATGCAAGCGGATTGACCACAGACATCTCCTTATCCCACTCTTCAAAGGTACCTTCATCGATCAGCATCTCAATCCGGCGGTACGCATGCATCCGGAAATATCCGCCGCAGCGCGGGCACACATACAGGTTGTCCTTGACATCCTGCACCAGAATTGGTTTCTCACATTTATTACACTTACGCCATAAAGAACGCAGACTTTCCGGCGTCATCGCCGTCGGACGGCTCGGAATCTTCTCCGGTTTTTCCTGTGCTGCCTCTGCCGCCCTTTTATCTGCTTTCGCGCTCTCCGCACGGCTTACGCCGGCAGAACCGTGGTCGTTTGTATTGATCGAAGTATACGATTTCTTAAACAGATTTTTAAACATCTCTTATTCAACCTCACTTATTAGCCAATCATAAACGTCAGCTCTGCGGAAACAGCCAGCTTGCCATCGACGGTTGCCGTCGCACTTCCGATGCCGACCGGTCCTTTTCTCTTGATGATATGGCACTCCAGCTTTAACTTGTCGCCCGGAACTACCTTTTTCTTGAATTTTGCGTTGTTGATTGCCCCGAAATATGCCGTCCTGCCCTTATTTCCTTCTTCACTTAAAATCGCAACCGCGCCGACCTGCGCCAGCGCCTCCACGATCAGGACGCCCGGCATGACCGGCTCCTGCGGAAAATGACCTGCAAACCACGGCTCGTTGTATGTTACATTTTTATATCCAACCGCACCCTCGCCCGGTGTCACTTCCTCGATACAGTCGATCAAAAGAAACGGATGACGGTGCGGGATGATCTCCTGGATCTCTTTAATTCCCATCATAATTTCAGTTACCTCTTTCGCTTTCCCAGACATCATTTTTGTATGCTGCAAGTCTCTTCCGCCAGCTCCAGTGCGCTGCTTCCAATCATTCAATCATCCACACAAAAACGTCCTCAAATTATATTTAGTCCTCAAATTTCTTGATTACCAGGCTGGCATTGACACCACCAAATCCCAGGGAGTTGGTCAGGGCATAGTGGATATCCATCGGAACACCCTCGCCCATCGTGTAATCCAGATCGCAGCCCTCGCCTGCCTCTTTTAAACCTGCGGTTGCGTGTACAAATCCATCCTCAATGGATTTCACGCAGGCGATAAACTCAACACCGCCCGCTGCACCTAAAAGATGTCCAATCATCGACTTGGTGGAGTTAATTTTTACCTTGTAAGCGTGGTCGCCCAGCGCTTTTTTCACTGCCATCGTCTCGAAGAGATCGTTATGGTGTGTACTGGTTCCATGTGCATTGATGTAATCAATCTTCTCCGGTGCGATACCTGCATCCTTGAGCGCCATCTCCATCGCATACGCTGCGCCGCTTCCATCCTCTGCCGGGGAAGTGATGTGGAATGCATCGTTGCTTCCGCCGTAGCCGACTACCTCTGCCAGAATCTTTGCGCCACGCTTCTGCGCGTGCTCTAAGGACTCCAGAACTACGATACCAGCGCCCTCGCCCATGACGAAACCATCGCGGTCCTTATCAAACGGACGGGATGCCGTCTCCGGGTCATCATTGGTAGAAAGAGCCGTCAGAGCCGCGAAACCTGCCATACCGAGCGGTGTGATCGCAGACTCGGTACCACCGGCTACCATCACGTCTGCCTCGCCGTACTGGATCGAGCGGAACGCCTCACCGATAGAGTTCGTACCGGTCGCACAGGCAGTTACCACGTTGATGGATTTGCCCTTTAAACCATAATGCATTGCCACATTGCCGACTGCCATGTTGCTGATCATCATCGGAACGAGCAGCGGGTTCACGCGGTTCGGTCCTTTTTCCAGCATTTTTTTGTGCTCACGTTCCATCGCCTGTAAGCTTCCGATACCGGAACCGATGCTGGTTCCCACGCGGAACGGATCCTCTTTTTCCATATCCAGACCCGCCTGTGCGATCGCCTCACCGGCTGCCGCTACCGCATACTGGGAAAACGGCTCCATACGTCTCGCTGCCTTCGGATCCATGTATTTCTTCGGATCAAAATCCTTCACCTCGCCTGCCAGCTTTGCCTTATAATCGGTTGTATCAAAATATGTGATCGGCGCGATACCGACTTTTTTATCCTTTAATCCCTGCCAGAAGCTTGCTACGTCATTTCCAATCGGAGTGATCGCTCCCAGACCGGTTACTACTACACGTGTCTTATTTCCCATCTAAAAACCTGCCTTTCTATCGTCACAGTTCACACGTTGTGCAAACTGCGACACGATTTTGCCGATGCTTCGCATTCCAAATCGGCAAAATCTGCTGCTACTACGTTATCGTACGCCACTTTCGGTTCCAAAAGTGCCTATCTGTAAAGCACCTTTTCCCTACATCGCCATTCCGCCGTCCACGCACAGAACCTGTCCTGTGATGTAGGCTGCGCGGTCAGAAGCCAGAAATACGGCTGCCTGCGCTACATCCTCGGTCGTACCGAAACGTTTTAACGGAATCTGCTCGCCCATCGCCTTCTTCACATCGTCCGGAAGAACGGCGGTCATTTCCGTATCAATAAATCCCGGTGCAATCGCGTTGACCGTGATACCACGGCTTCCAATCTCCCTTGCCACGGATTTAGTCAGTCCGATCACGCCCGCCTTGGACGCACAGTAATTTGCCTGTCCTGCATTTCCCATCACGCCGGAAACGGAGGAAATATTGATGATGCGTCCGCCCTTCTGCTTTAACATCTGGCGGGATACGTGCTTAATGCAGTTAAATGCGCCCTTTAAGTTCGTATCGATAACAGCATCAAACTCTTCCTCGCTCATCTTCATCAGAAGATTGTCACGGGTGATACCCGCATTGTTTACCAGAATATCAATTCTCTTATAGCGGCTGATAATGTCCTTTAAGAACGCCTCTGCCGCGCTGTAATCCGATACATTGCACTGAACGGCTTCCGCCTGTCCGCCTGCCTCGGTAATTTCCTTCACAACGTCCTCTGCCTTTGCCGCAGAGCCATTATAATTGACGATCACCACAGCGCCCTCTTTCGCCATCGAAATAGCGATCTGACGGCCAATGCCGCGGCTGGCACCTGTCACAACTGCTACTTTTCCATTTAACATCCAAGCGCCTCCTTTACTTTGTCGATATCTTCCAGTTTCTCTATATTGAACGCCTTCGCGTTTTTGTCGATTTTACGCATGAAACCAGTCAGGGTCTTGCCCGGTCCGATCTCAATAAATGTATCCACACCGTCTGCCAACATCTTCCGAATCGTCTGCTCCCAGCGGACGGAGGAAGAAACCTGCTTCATCAGAAGCGGCTTTACATCGGCTGCATCGGTCACATAATCTGCCGTCACATTCGCAATATACGGAATCTCCGGTGTATGGATCTCAACGGTATCGAGTACCTTTCCAAGCTTCTCGCCAGCTCCCACTAACATCTTGGAATGAAACGGTCCGCTTACCTTTAACGGAAGAACGCGTTTTGCGCCCGCTTCCTTCAATTTCTCTCCTGCCTCGGCAACCGCCTCTGTCTTACCGGAGATAACGATCTGTCCCGGACAGTTGTAGTTGGCAATCTGCACGCCGTCGATCGGCGCAATCACCTCTTCAATCTTCTCTGCATCCATCGCCAGTACAGCAGACATGGCACCCTGACCAACCGGGACTTCGCCCTGCATCAGGATACCTCTCTGCCGTACGGTACGGATGGCATCTTCGTCAGACATAACGCCTGCAGCTGCCATTGCAGGATATTCTCCCAGGCTCAGACCCGCAGCCACATCCGGGCGGATTCCGGTACGTTCCATGAATACACGCATCATCGCAAGGCTGGCGGTTACCATCGCCGGCTGCGTATACTCCGTGATATTCAGACGGTCCGTCTGCTCTGGATCAAAGCAAAGATCGGTCATTGAAAATCCAAGGATCTCACTTGCTTTCTCAAACATCCCGCGTCCCGTTTCCGTTTCCTGATAAAAATCCTGTCCCATGCCAGTGGTCTGTGCGCCCTGACCCGGAAAAATAAATGCAATTTTGCTCATAGCGTTACACTCACTCTCTACTTTCTGCCCAAAAGCGCCTCCGCCTGGGCCATCATTTCTTCAATCATTTCCTTGCAGGTCTGCTCTTTCTTCACCATACCTGCAATCTGTCCAGCCATCACGGTTCCGTTGTCCACGTCACCTTCCATGACTGCCTTCCGAAGCGTTCCAAGTGTTAAATACTCCAGTTCCTCGAACGGGCGTCCCTCTTTTTCCAGCTTCAGATACTCTCTCGTCATCTTATTTCTAAGACAGCGGATCGGATGTCCGTGACTCATACCGGTTACGGTCGAATCAATGTCTTTCGCCTTGATGACTCTGTCCTTGTAAGCCTGGCTTACGATGGATTCCTTCGACACGACGAAGCGGGTTCCCATCTGGACTGCCTCTGCGCCCAGCATAAATGCCGCCGCAATGCCGCGTCCATCTGCGATACCTCCGGCTGCAATCACCGGAATCGAAACCGCATCGACTACCTGCGGAACGAGTGTCATCGTCGTCGCCTCGCCGATGTGTCCACCGGACTCCATGCCTTCTGCAACGACTGCATCTGCGCCGCTTTTCTCCATCAGACGTGCCTGTGCAACCGAAGCAACAACCGGAATCACCTTAATGCCGGCTTCCTTCCACATGCCCATGTATTTGCCTGGAATACCGGCACCGGTCGTTACGACCTTGATGCCTTCTTCCACAACTACCTTTGCCACGTCATCCGCATACGGGCTCATCAGCATGACATTGACACCAAACGGCTTCTTTGTCAGCTCTCTCGCCTTGCGGATCTCCTCGCGGACAACCTCACCTGGTGCATTGGCGCCGCCAATTAAGCCCAGACCGCCAGCTTCAGAAACGGCTGCTGCCAGATGATGTTCTGCCACCCATGCCATGCCGCCCTGAATAATCGGGTATTCAATCCCCAACATTTCTGTGATCTTTGTTTTCATTATGCCTCTACACCTTTTTCTTTTAAGTAGTTCATAACATCGCCTACCGTTGCCAGGTTCTGCAGATCCTCAGCCGGGATCTCTACGGAGTACTCGTCCTCCAGAGCCATAACCAGCTCAAACAGATCCAGAGAATCAGCACCCAGATCATCCTTGAAAGAGGAAGCCTCGGTAATGGAATCTGCGTCTACGCTCAGCTGCTCTGCAATAATTTCTTTCATTTTCTCTAACATCGTTTCAATCTCCTTTTTAAATGAATTTTCTTTTTGTGACCGCAAAAATGCAATCACTGTTCTTATATTTTATCAAAAAATAGAATAATGTACATTAGTTTTGCTATATATTTTTTGCTTCTCCAGGCACCTACCAGGTCATCAATGCCGCGCCCCAGGTAAGACCCGCGCCAAAACCTGCCATCACCAGCGTATCGCCGCGTTTTAATCGTCCGTCCCGGTGCATTTCATCCAGGAGAATCGGAATAGAAGCCGCCGATGTATTGCCGTAGCGCTCGATATTGACCGGAATCTTATCCATCGGAACCTTCAGACGACGGGACGCCGCTTCCAGAATCCGGATATTCGCCTGATGCAGCAGATAATGCTGTACCGCCTCGCGGTCCGTTCCGGTCTCCTCCAGAATCGCATTCACAATCTCCGGTACCTTCTTCACCGCAAACTTGAAGACTTCCTGACCGTCCATCTGCATAAAACCAAGCTCGGGTCTGCCGCCCGTCAGGCAGTTTTCAAGACTTCTCGCCTGGCAGTACAGAACGTCGTTCTTCGTTCCGTCGCTGCCGACCAGCGTCTTCACCACACCCGTCTCGTCCGCCCGGACAACCGCCGCGCCCGCTCCATCGCCAAACAGGATGCAGGAACTGCGGTCCGTCCAGTCTAACACCTTGCTCAGTGTCTCCGCACCGATGATCAGCGCCGTCTTATAGATGCCCGCCTGAATAAATCCCTGCACAATATGTAAGGCGTAAATAAATCCGGAACATGCCGCCGTGATGTCAAACGCCACCGCGTGTTTCGCCCCGATGGCTCCCTGTACATCCGCCGCCGCACTCGGGAACGCCCGATCCGGGGAAGAAGTCGCCACAATCACGATCTCAATCTCCTCCGGAGAAATGCCCGCGTCCGCGATCGCGCGCTTCGCCGCCTCTGTCGCCAACGCCGAGGTTCCCTCGCTCGTCGAGACATGTCTGGCTCCAATACCCGTCCGTTCCCGGATCCAGGCATCATTTGTATCAAGAAATTTCGTCAAATCCTGATTCGTCACAACCTGCTCCGGCGCATACGCGCCGATTCCAATGATTCTAGCTGTCATTTTCTCGTTTAACTCCGCTTCTTCTATAAAAGATAGTTTTAATTTCAAATGGTTTGATATTCAAATTAATTTAGAGTGTAGCGGAGAATCTGGGGTTTGTCAAGGATAACTTGTAAATGAACGGCAGGATTCTGGTGAGAAGACGCAACCCGGACAGAGAAGAGCCGCCCCCAATCTTCCGGAAAACGCTCTCGCTCTTGCACTCGCTGCAGCGGACACTAAGCTCGAAAAAACCTCGCTAAGTGCCGGCGCGAGTGATGTTTCCTACAGATTGGGGGCGGCTCTTCTCCTGAAATACGCATCACTTGAAATACATAAAAATTAGGATACCGCGGTTTCCTTTTTCGTTGTATAATTATAAGACATAGGTATCTTTATTGTATCTATACAGAAATTTGTATACTATATTATCTATATATTACCCTATTAAAAGGAGGAGTTGCTATGCAGAGTATTCTTGTATGTGACGATGACAAACAGATCGTGGAAGCGATTGACATATACTTAACCGGTGAGGGATTTGAGGTTATCAAGGCATATGACGGCGCGGAGGCACTGGAACTTTTAAAAACGCACACCGTGAATTTGATGATTCTGGACGTTATGATGCCAGGGTTAGATGGCATCCGGACGACGCTGAAGGTGCGTGAAACCAGCAGCATCCCGATCATTATTCTTTCCGCGAAGTCTGAGGATGCGGACAAGATTCTGGGCTTAAATATCGGGGCAGATGATTATATCACGAAGCCGTTTAACCCACTGGAACTGGTCGCCCGCGTGAAATCTCAGCTCCGCCGCTACACGCAGCTGGGAAATATGAACAATCAGATGGGCAACCACGTATTCAAATGCGGCGGCTTGCAGATCAACGATGAAAATAAGGAAGTAACCGTGGACGGCGAACTCATCAAGCTGACACCGATCGAGTACAACATCCTGCTTCTGCTCGTTAAAAACGCCGGAAAAGTCTTCTCCATCGACCAGATCTACGAGGCGATCTGGAATGAGGAGGCGATCGGCGCGGACAATACAGTTGCGGTTCATATCCGCCATATCCGCGAAAAGATCGAAATTAACCCGAGGGAGCCGCGCTATCTGAAGGTTGTCTGGGGTGTTGGATATAAAATTGAGAAGCAGTAAAAATGTGAATCATCCATCTAACAGAAGTTAGGAGTTGCAAAATTTATGACAAAACTCTCACATATTCCGATGCAGATCCAGAAATGGATCGCCAGCCTCGCGCATCTGTTTTTCCTGATTCTGGGACTCATCGGTATCAGCCTCATGTATATCAATGGAAATTTCGGGCTGGGGCTGACCGGCATTGGCTCGGTTCCTTATGAGGACACCGCGGAATTTAACACACAATTTAATAACGATCTGAACGATATCTTCCTATATATGGAATATCAGGACGTCTTCGGTGCCGACAGTTCGATCGACCTCTCGCGCCGGATGCTCAAAATGACCTTTGGACCAAGCGAGACCGAAAATTTCTCCCTGTCCTCCCTGATTTCCTATCTGGAATCCATGGGGTACCAGCTCGACGACGACTTTAACTGCCAGAAGGTTTCTGAACCGGCAGACGGCGTCAAGAGCCGCGAAGGCTACGTCGAATGGTCGGTTCAAGAGCCGCAGCGGATCTACAGCTACCGTTCTGCCAGCCGGAAGCGCAGCACATTGGAGGATGCGGCGGTCGAGATCATGGACACACTGCATCGTTATTACACAGTGTATAACCGTTTCGTCGCCAATCCATCCAACCTGCATTTTAAAATCCAGTACACGGAGCCAGATTCGGATCAGAGCGAAACAACCCAGTTTACAAACACCGATTCCCTGACACCGGAAAATGTCAAGGAATACGGGCGCTACGCGTACCTGCCGGGCAATTCCGTTTTCTACGACACCAACATGAAAGCGATCCCGCTCAGCAGCATTTCCGCACTGGCATCCAATAACCCGTACACCGGCAGCGACTATTATCTGCTGATCGGAATCGATACAAATTATCCAGTCACTGACCTTTACGCGCGCACGCATACCGCATACCTGCACCGGCAGCACCTGTATCTGACCGGATTTGCACTGACAATCTTTGCAACGATCGGACTGCTTTTAAGCTTCCTGTTTCTGTTCCGGGTGTCCGGCTACCAGAGTTACCGCAGCTTCGACGTGACGCTGCACGGCTTCGACAAGAGCGGCACTGAAACCGGCATCGTCTTTTTTGCCGCCATGACCGCGATCGCCCTGGTTGTAAGCGACCTGATTCTCATCCGCATCCTGCATCTGGTCATTCCATCGCAGTATTGGTACTTCTCCGATCACAGCCTGCAGGCGCTGGTCCTGTATCTGGGCGGACTGCTGCTCTTTTTCAGCCTCCTGCGCCGCTACCGCGCCGGTACCCTGTGGACCTCCAGCCTGATCTGCCGGATTCAGAAGAAAATGTTGATCCTCAAAACACGGCAGAACTTCCGCAGCCGCCTAGGCATCGGATTTGTTCTCTATCTTGCAATCAACACAGCGCTTATCAGCCTTGCCTGGTATTTCTGGGACCGCGTGTATGCAAATTTATACGTTGTTTACCTGCTGACAGGTCTGACTGTGCTGGTATTTCTGCTGTTTAACCTGTGGATCTTTTACATACTGTTCCGGCAGGCAAGCGAACAGGAATCCATCCGCGATGCCGTCCGCCAGCTCTCCGCCGGGGAGACCAGCTATCAGCTTGATCTCGATGAATTTGACGGTCCGGAGCTCACGCTGGCAGAGGGACTCAACAACATCAGTTCCGGTCTTGAAACCGCCCTTCAGGAGAAAATGAAGAGCGAACGCCTCAAAACCAACCTGATTACCAACGTTTCACACGACATCAAAACGCCGCTGACCTCGATTATAAATTATGTAAACCTAATGAAACGGGAACATATTGAAGATGCGCGGATCAACGCCTATCTTGATGTGCTCGACCAGAAATCACAGCGTCTCAAAACACTGATTGAAGACCTCGTCGAGGCATCCAAGGCAAGCTCCGGCAATGTGAAGCTTGAATTTACCGACATTGACCTCGTCCAGATGGCATTTCAGACCAACGGCGAATTTGAAGAAAAACTGGATGCCAGACATCTGCAGCTCATCATCAATGCCCCGCGGGAACCGCTGATGATCCGCGCCGATGGACGCCGCCTGTGGCGCGTACTTGAAAACCTGTACAACAATGTCTGCAAATATGCGATGGAGGGCAGCCGCGTCTACGTAGACCTCGCCCGCGTTCCCGGAAATCCAGAAACCGGTACTGCTGGCCAGGCAGTCTTCACCATCAAAAATATATCTGCCAATCCGCTCAACATCCGTGCCGACGAGCTGACCGAACGTTTCGTGCGCGGCGACGTCGCCCGCACCACCGAGGGAAGCGGGCTGGGACTATCGATCGCCAAAGATCTGACGGAATTGCAGAACGGGCAGTTTAGTTTGTATATCGATGGGGATCTGTTTAAGGCGCAGGTAACGTTTGATTTGGTGGAGAAAACGATGGAGAAGGCGGTGGAGGACGCAGAAATAATAGAAGAAACCGATGCTTCCGAAGCGGCTGAAAAGCCGAAAAAGGACGATGAACTGAAAAAAACAAATATACCGGAAGAAACTACTATTCCAAAAGAGGTAAACGGCGAATCTTCCGAAAATGCTATCAATGAAACCATAAACACTACGGAAAATTCAAGAAATGAATAAAAATTTATGAATTGAGGACTTTATCCTATGAAACGCACTCATATCATGATCGCAGTCTTCTTCGCCTGCATCCTCTCCCCCAACCTGCTGTTTCCTATCCTGAAAACCACAGCCGATGAGGGCACCGGCGAAAACCGCAGTCTGGCGGCATTTCCAACTCTGTCGCTGGAAACCATCGATACCTTTCCATCCGGTGTTGAGGGCTGGATCAACGACCACGCGGCGTTCCGCAACCGCTTCTTAAGCCTGAACGCCCGCTTAAACCTCTCCTTATTCCAGTTCGGAGACTCGCAGGACGTCATCACCGGAAAAGATGGCTGGTACTTTTACACGCTCGGAAGCTCTGTCGAGGACTTCCTCGGCACCAACCGTTTTTCCGCCGGGGAACTTCGTATGCTGGCCGAAAAACTCCAGACCGTTCACGATGCCTGGGAAAAACAGGGAACTGAATTTATCTTCCTGTGTGCGCCCAACAAAGAAGGTGTATACAGCGAATTCCTCCCGGATGGCTTCACCGCACCGGACGGACCTACCCGCCGCAGTGAACTGCTCGATTATCTGGAAATACACACAAATGTCCCAGTTGTCAATCCATACCCGGAGCTCAAAAACCGCCGGGACTATCAGTGGTATTTCAAAACCGACACCCATTGGAACGATGCTGCCGGATTTCTCGTCTCCGGGCAGATCATCGATGCCGCTGGCGGCACCTCCACGCCGATCGAGGACGTCACTGTCACCTATGAGCCACGCGATCCGGGCGATCTGGCGAACCTGTTCCACATGCCAGAATCCATGTGCGACGATACCAAAGCAGATGTATCCGGGTATCGAAACAACGTAACCATCCACTACGACAGTGCCTCTGACGATGGCAACATCGCCCACATCTCAGCAGTCCAGACGCCCGACCCGCGCCGCATCGCGATTTACCGCGACTCCTTCGGAACCGCCCTGCTGGCCGGACTGCCGAAATACTTTGCGTATACCGATTTTTACCACTGGCAGGTATTTGAGCCGGAATTTTTGAACGAAAATAAGCCGGATGTGCTGGTGTATGAGGTGGTGGAACGGGATTTGGGGAGAATGATGGAGGATTTGGAAAAATTGATGCCGAATCAATGACGTGCATAGTTTATGCATTTTCAAAAATATCATTTGCACAGTTTAGATGTGTTTTTTATTGATCTCACATTATAATTATGATAAATTAAAATTATGGAAAGTCAGAGCATATGAAAGGCGACCTGCCCCCTACTTTTGGAGGGCTTCCCCTCCAGCATCTCGTCATACCAATGACAGAAAGGAGGCCGATAACAATGTATATTACATATTCGGATTTAATTCAGTCTGGAATATTCATTGTCGCTCTCGTAGGATTGTGTTATACAATCTTCACGAGAAGAAAATAGCCGCCACTACTGCAATAGGGGCGGCTGGTCTCATAAGAGATTAGCTGTTTCATTTCGGCAGGCCGTATATCTCTGGCTTTCCTATTTCTACTATAGCATATCTTTTATCTGTATTCAAGATGTTTTATTATGCTTTATTTTTGAAATACTAAATTTTGCAATTTTCATTTCACCATTTTATCTGAATCAGCAGATAGCTTCCCATCCATTTCATGATTCCGAAACCATCCGCCGATCCGGATAAAAATCAAAAATTCTCCTACAGCTCCTTCTTCACCAGCTCCAACGCCGAAGCAATCACCGCATCCATATCATAATACTTATACTCGCCCAGACGGCCGCCAAAGATTACCTTCTCTTCCTTCTTGGCCAGCTCTTTGTACTTCTCATACAAAGCACCATTCTTCGCATCATTGACCGGATAGTACGGCTCATCGCCTAACTTCCACTCCGAACTGTACTCACGGCTGATGACCGTCTTCGGCAGATCATTGCCATCGGCATCCTTACCAAACTCAAACCATTTATGCTCGATAATACGCGTCCACGGAGTCTCCGCATCTGTATAGTTCACTGCCGCATTGCCCTGGAAATTCGGGATATCCAGCACTTCGGTATCAAAGCGCACAGAACGATACTCCAGAACGCCCAGCGAATACTCAAAATACGCATCGATCGCGCCGGTGTAAACTACCTTCTTTGCCATCGCATCCCAATCAGCCTTATTCTCAAAATAATCCTCTTCCAGGCGAACCTCGATGCCGTCCAGCATATTGGCAACCATCTTCGTATAGCCGCCCACCGGAATTCCCTGATACAGGGCGTTAAAATAGTTGTTGTCAAAAGTCAGACGAACCGGAAGACGCTTGATGATGAAGGACGGAAGATCCTTGCACTCTCTTCCCCACTGCTTCTGGGTATAGCCCTTGATCAGCTTCTCATAAATATCCGTACCAACCAGGCTGATCGCCTGCTCCTCCAAGTTCTTCGGCTCCGTGATGCCTGCTGCCTTGCGCTGTTCCTCGATCTTCGCCGCTGCCTCCTGCGGAGTCACGACACCCCACATCTTGTTGAAGGTGTACATATTAAACGGCAGGGAATACAGCTCGCCGTGGTAATTCGCCACCGGAGAGTTCGTAAAACGGTTAAACTCCGTGAACTGATTTACATAATTCCAGACTTCCTTATTATTCGTGTGGAAAATATGCGCGCCATACTTGTGAACCTGGATGCCCTCCATCGGCTCTGTATACACATTTCCTGCAATATTCGGGCGGCGGTCAATCACCAGAACCTTCTTGCCCGCTTTCTTCGCCTCATGGGCGAATACGGCACCGTAGAGACCGGCGCCTACTATTAAATAATCGTACATGTTGGTTTTCTCCTTGTTACGTGTTGTTATACTTGTGATTTATTTATAACATACAACGACAATTTAAACAAGAATATCCCGTCAGCTTCAAGCATTCCCCAAAACAAACTCTCAATTTGGACACAATACCTTATTAATACTCCATTGCACTCTATGAGGCGAACTTACTGTCCGTAAAACGAATTAATGTACTCTGCATAGGATACCTCCGATGGTTCTTTCTTCCCGATTTCCCTTACAAGTTCCAATTTTATAGTAGTCAGCAAAAATACCTTTTACAAATTCATATATTCTTTCAGCATCTCAACGCAGGCGGATGCCGATGGAACCATTTTTAAATACTCCTCTTTTCCATTTTTTCTGCATCGGATTCCATCCGAATATACATCCCAATCCGGAAGTTCCCTCACAGAAATCCAGACTAATTTATCGCCGTCTGTTTCCATCTCTTTTTTATCCGCATCTGAGCCGTACTGCCCGGGTGCTTTTTTAATCTGATTATTTCTTTCATAAAATGCTGCTTCTATTTCACCTTGAGACATAGATGTTTTTGCATAGAACAAAAGCTGTGGTTTACCGCCTTCCAGCATGTCTCTATAAGCTGCAATTAATTGAACATACTTAAGACCAGACGTATTCTGAACAGCCTCCAGCGTATCTTTCTCTATACCAAGTTCATCCTTAATTTCTTCTATAATTCCATTTTCTAGCCCATCTATTGTAAATGTATATGTTTCATCCAAGGCATACTTTACTTTCAAACTGGCTCCAACACTGTCTGAATACGTTCGTTTCGCTATGGAGACATTCTTCTTGCGATATACCAGCATAATCGAACCATCGGAACTTTCAACAAATCCATTAAAACCCAGATGATTCGACAGCGAAGAATTCTTCAAAGAATGAACCATCGGCCCACACTCCAGCAGCTCCCTGACGGAAATCCCATCAGTCAGGCTGTAATCCATAGCCCGGTTGGTCACCAAGGAATTGTAGTAGGTTGTTCTTCCGGTTACAAACTTAAAGGTATTATCATCCCCCACGCACCCCCATTCATCCACACGAATATTTGTATTATTATAAATCTTTGAGGTCACATGGGCAGAAAACAAATCTTCATAGTGCTTTTCTATGATTTCCGGCAAAGAATAATTCTTTTCAGGATGATCCTCAATTTCTATCTTTTTATCATACAGCCTTGCCTCCAGTATTACCGGAATAACCTCCACCCCATCACTATTCTTGCAGGTCACAAAATTTCTCTCCAGAGAATATCGTTTCACCAATCCATCATAATCAGTTGTCAATTTATTGGGATCTTCAACCTGATTCATGATGTGAGAACGCAGCCGGTTAACAACAAAGACTAAAATACTCTCAATAACAACCGCAGAAAAGGTAGAAAATTCAATCATACTATCCACCTGTTTATTACACAGCCACTCCCAACCTAAGATTATAGCTGCCATCACAGCTGCCATCGTGATATATAATCTTTCATCCTTTACAAAGAATAATAAAAATTTATTCTTTTTTGACTGACTTTTATCTCCTCTGAAATCATGCTTTTTCCTAAACATATTTAAATTCCCCTCAAAATATCTCCGCTAATTCCTATTATCAAATAATAAGAGAGTAGCTCCTGCTTCTCCAGTATATCATAAACGCATATCCTTTTACAGGCATCTTAGTGTTCTCCTGAAATATAAAAGTCTCTATGCTACAAATCTCATAAAAATATAAAATGAACAGAGATACCTCGCTACCCCAAGTTACTGCGATAAAATTGCTCACCTCGAAAACAGAGAATTATTATCAAAAATCATATAATTATGATATACTGAAATCATCCGAATGACGTTTTTGCTGCTTATTATATTGCAACAGGTATGATTGAAATAGGGGAGGAGCATATGGGTACAGATACATCTAATAATAAAGCTGATGCGATTAAAAGTCTGTATAGTCAGCGTGATAAATCTATATTAATTGGATTAACCGGAAGAACAGGATCGGGGTGTACAACCGTCGCAAAAATTTTATCCAAAGACAATTTCCAAGACTTAGATTTGAGATCCTATAAGACCTGCGACTATAATAATTCCGATGAAAGAAAATATAGCGTTATCTACCGCTATATGAAAGAAGGAAAAAAATGGAAGAAATTTGATGTAATTGAAGCCAGTTCCATTATTTTGTCTTTCATTCTTCAAGATACGTATGGAAGATTATTTTCTTATATTGATAGCATTGCTATGAAAGTAAATATAAAAGAGAAAGATCAACTCAAGAAAAAAATTGCATGCGTGCTCATGGATGAAAATGTGGATAAAAATTTCACCTTGGACAGTATAAAAAATACTATTATTGATAGCACTCTTCGTACATGGATTGATAACGTATTCAATAACGACAAACATATAGAGTCAGAAACTAAAGATTCTCTACTGAAAATGATTAACTATTTTACCAGTAGTTTGATAAACAAAAAAAATAATTTCTGTAAAGTCATTAAGGACATTACCGTCGAAGAAATTAATACGTCAGAAGAACACGGTGATGATGACAAAAAATTCTACAATTTATATTCATACTTCATGCAACAAGTAGGAAATAATATTAGAAGTTCCGGAAAATATGATAACGATAGCGAAAATCCAGGCAATGAAATCACCATTGCAGAGCGAATAAACTATATCGTAAAAATAATAAATAGATATGAAGAACTCGCTCATGAAGGCAGGGAGCAAACTCGAATATGTATAGATGCCTTACGGAATTCTTTTGAGATTCAATTCTTTCGGGATCGATATCGTGCTTTTTATGCATTCGCAATTAATACAGAAAATGAATACCGGCAAAATAGATTAGGTATGAATCGAAAAGAATTAGAAAGCCTGGATAGGATCGAATATCCTGGAAAAGATGGTATATTTTATCATCAAAATGTTTCAGCCTGCTTAGAAATATCAGATGTATATTTATATAATCCTAATATACAGAATCACAAATATTTCGAATTAACAGAACAAATTATAAAGTATATCGCACTGGCGCTTCAACCAGGATTAATTGCACCGACTCATTTAGAAAGATGTATGCAATTAGCATTCAATGCAAAATATAATTCAGGATGCTTGTCACGACAAGTAGGCGCAGTAGTAACTGGTGAAGATTTTTCTGTTCGATCGGTTGGTTGGAATGACGTTCCCAAGGGACAGGTTCCATGTAATCTACGATGTGTTGAAGATTATTATAAAAACAAAGACAGCGAAACTTTTAGTGAATTCGAACTAGAAGATGAACTTTTCAACGAAACAATGAAGGGTATTTATACTCATTTACAAGAGAAAAGCATAAAGGATAAAAAAGAAGGAAAATGCTTTTCGTATTGTTTTAAAGACATTTATAATGGATTAACTGGCAAATCAAACCAGGTCCACACTCGTGCACTACACGCCGAAGAAAATGCTTTTTTACAGATTTCAAAATACGGTGGTGCAAAGATTCAAGGCGGAAAATTGTTTACCACAGCAAGTCCTTGTGAGTTATGTTCCAAAAAAGCATATCAATTAGGCATAAAAGAGATATACTATATCGACCCATATCCCGGCATCTCGAAAAGCCATGTATTGACCTTTGGAAAAAATGATAATCCGAAAATGATTTTTTTCCAAGGAGCAATTGGTAATGCCTATATATCATTATATGCACCAAGAATGCCTTACAAAGATGAAATATCCTTAATAACAGGAATATCCGCGAAAGAAGAAGCTGGAAAAATCAGGAAAAAGTAAACGAAAAATAGAGGGATGACCCCACAGTCATCCTTCTACCAATTTTCACAGTTTATTCTGCAACAAGAATGGATGTTCGGTCTCCATCCCCATCCATACGCACCACACTCCCATACAACAGTATCATCCAAAACATCGGCTGCCGGTAATTCACAAGGAAAAAGCTCTCCGCCAGAAGCCCCATCACCGCACAAGCCATGACCGCATCTGCGTACCGCAGTTTCCGCCCAAGCCAGACTAGCAGGCATAGAGTCGGAATCAGACCATAACAGAACATCACGCTGAACAGGCAGCAATGAATCTCATTCACCTGACTAGCCAGTGTAAACCGGTCAAATCCGCCTTCCCCGGCTCCATACAGGAGATACTGCGGATACAGCACAAGCTTCTCCATTCCGCGATCCAGAAAAAGTCCCAGCAGACCGCCATGAGCCACCTTCCATATCTTCTCCTGAATCCGCGTCAACATGTTATAGTCCACCGTCTTCACATCAAAATCCGCTGCAGGCCATATCCACCACAAAAACAGGCCAAACAGAGCCACTCCGATGACGCTTCCCAGGGTCCAGACCTTCATAGACACACCTTTTCTACTTCCCACCCGATACAGGGCATGCAAAACAGCCAGAACCGTAAAAATCAAAACTCCCAGCAAAATTCCCGTAGACTTCGATGCTGCGATCACAGGCAAGACCAGTACATAGAACACAGGAAAGCTCCGATCCCCAAACCGGCACCGGTACAGATACAAGAGTAATATCATCATAAAGAGAAAAAATGCCAGCTGATTCGGATCATTAAAGGTCCCCTGATAGCGAACTGCACCCCAGTATTCCGTGAAGATACGTCCGTGACCAGACAAGTATATCAGCAGCTGAACTCCGATATTCACCTTAACCACACGATTAATCCCGGTCAAAAAAGCTTTTCCTCCATATTCCGCCAGATAGCAGAAACTCCAGATAGCACAGGCATTGAAGATCCAAAAGCAGATATACTTAAAAAATTCACCACGGCCAAGACGAATCCCATAATATGTATTAATCACCAGAACAAATGCCAGAAACACATAAAACAGGCCTTCGGTCTTCAGCTGCAAGAGCCGCTCCGGTCTTCTTCTCATACAGTCACATAACAACATAAAAAAAGAGGCGAACAGACACACATCCGCCGCCTCCATCCCCCCTGAAGGGAATAAATAAAATTGTTTCAAAAATATAAAAAGCAAAAAAAACAAGACCGCCACTGCCGTCCCATTTCCATCCGGTATACTTCTATTCCATTTCTGCAAAACGTCCATAGATCTCCCTCATCTTCTTTTCCACTGCATCCAGACTAAATTCCTGGCTTCGCTGGATGCAGGCTTCACCCATCTCTTTCCAGCGATTCTTCCTGGACAGCATATCCTCAAGAGCTTCTGCCCAGACATCTGCATCCTGAAGCTGGTTAAGCATAAAACCGCCCGGGCAAAGCTTTCTTTTCCGATCCGCCGACAGGGTCCAGCTATCTCCCATCAGATCCGTATTGCCCCGAATCTCCGAACAGATCACCGGAAGCCCGCTGGCCATAGCCTCCAGCATCGCCCGCGGCAGCCCTTCCTGAAGGGATGGAAAAAGGAAGATATCCGAAGCTCCAAAGATCTCCAGCATATCTTCCCTGTATCCTAAAAACGATATATGATCTGCAATTCCAAGCCTGTCCGCCAACCCATGAAGATGCTCATTCAATTCTCCATGTCCGCACAAAAGCAGATGCAGCTTTTCATATGCACTACGATGCGGCTCATCCTTCATTCTGGCAAGCATCCGGAACAGAACCTCCTGATTCTTCCTGGGTATCATCTCCCCGGATGTCAGAAGCACCACCTGATCAGGCCGCATCCCCAGCCTTTCTCTCTTCCTCTGCCTTTCCTCATCCCCAGGAAGTCGAAACTGAGAACTATCTATCCCCACTCCCGGCACATAATCCACATACTTCGCATGAAGCTTCCGCTTCGCCAGCTCATAATCTTCCCGGTTAATACAGATCTGCTGATCCGTATACCGCGAAAGAAACTTCTCCATCGGATAATAAAACAGCCAGTTCTTCCAAGGCGCCCCCTTAAAAAAATGGAATCCGTGCGCCGTATAAATCATCGGTCCCGTCTGCGAGGCATGCGCCGCCAGCCGCGCCATCACACCTCCCATCGGCGTGTGACAATGTACCAGCGAAAAATGTTCCCGCCGCATCAAATCAACCATCTGCCGGTACACCAGCCGGTTCTTGGCATCGAACGGGCTCCGGATAAAATCAATCTGATGGCAGATGATCCCCGTACCATACAGCCGGTGATTATCCGTTCCATACGACGGTGTATGAAAATTTGAAGCATAATGGACCTCATATCCAAGCCTCTGTAAAATGCGGACATTGTTCATCTCAAACTGGGGGACAAAACCGCTGACGTGGGTTACCAGAAGGGCCTTTTTAGGCATTTTATTTTCCCCTTTCATATCATGTTGCATTTTTATATTCATATGAAGCATCCTCCAAATATCACCTGCCTCTCTCCTCATCGTTTGATTGTTTTTGCCATCATTTTCACCCAACCAAAAATAGCGGCTACAAAATTGTAGCCGCCTTAACTTATGTTAATTTACTATTCTATTTCCATAAATACTCCGGATAAACCTCTTCTTCCATCATCTCCCGGAATTTCTTCTGAGCGAATTTATGTCTTTTTTAATCACTCATTCAAAATTTCTCTAAATTTGACAGTTTTTCATCTTTCCATATCTTATCTTTATATTTCCGAAGCCAATTTATTAAAGGTTTTTCGTAGAATGCGTTTATTATAGACGAAATTGCCACTACACAAATACAATATAATCCCCATATAAAATAATTATCATAAGAACCATTAATCTTACTAACTTTATTAATAAAATCCATTGTTAATTGCACTGGATAATGACACATATAAATTGTAAAAGATATTTTCCCTAAATATTGTAATGGTTTTAATAGTAAAAAACATCTAATAAGTTTAACTGTTGTAATTAAATAAATCATTATTGGATATATTATAAAAACAAATCCACTTAACATATACCACCAATCACCATGACTCCATACATCTACACCGCCAAAATAATAAATCAACACAACTATCAATAATATACTAAACATTATTAATTTTAATCGTATTCCACCCTGATATGCTTTCAAAAGCAAAAAATATAATAGACTACCAAAGAAGAAAGCAATCATACCTCTTCCAATATTAGCATTTACCAAAGTAAATGTGCTTCCTTTCCAATCTGACTTTTCTAGTGTATATCCTACAATTATCAGCCCCCAACATATAGCAAAATATGTGTGTTTTGTTTTTGTCATCTTGCAGATAACAAAAAAAACAATATACATTAAAACTTCTATACATACCGTCCATGATATAGCATTAAAATTTGCATCTGTCTGTAGCCCATAATTCTGTATCATCAATAAATTCAATACAAAATGATGTACGTCATTATACTGGTAAGTAAATGTTCCAACAGAATCAGCATAAATGTTACATAAAACAAAGTTCCATAATACAATGGTGCCAATCTCACAAAACGAGAATAAATAAAATCACTAAACGACACTTCACTATTAGCAATTCTTTTCATATAAAACGCAGTAAATGTTAAGCCAGATATCAGAAAGAAAAATTCAACCAAAATTCTCCCATCTAAATATCCATTCCAAAATCTTAATAATACGAAATTTGGATTTATATTGTCATGCCAATGTAAAAAACACGCTATTATTAATGCAGCAATTCCTCTCACTCCATCTAACGGACGTAATCTATCACTCATTTTATCTCCCGAAATCTAACAATTATATTTGTTATTATCTCACTCTTTAGAATATAGTATAATTATCGCTAATCATAATTTAAGCTTTTTCTTCATTATTATAAACTTATATATAAAGTATCTATTTTTTATTTTCATACAGTTCATCATGTAATTTATTTTTTATTCCAACTAATTCATCATGTGAAGTATTAATTTTATCATATAATTCATCATGTAAAACATTTATCCTCTCATACAATTCGTCGTGTAATTGATTCATTGCTAAATATAATTCATCATGTAATTGATTAATCTTAAAGAAAACTTCTTGATGAAACTCTTCCATTTCTAGTCTTCTTTCGAGTAACCAGTCTATTTCCTCTAATTTAGACTGCAAATTCCATGAATTGATATATTCCATTTGATATATTTCCTGCTTCTCTTTACACTTTGAAAGATTGCACTTATCTATATAATCTTTTACTCTCTTAAAATACAAATCATTTAATTTCACCGCTTCTTCTAAAGCGCCTTCATATATGTTTGCCTTCTTTGAACTTTCTTCTATCTTTTTTTGGGTAAGGATTTCACCTTGTCCAATAGAAATAAACTCTGGTTTACATTTAAAATAATCAAATTTAGTACTCCACTTTCCTATCACAATGGTTTTTTTATTTAATAAAATTGACCAGTATGCACAATGATATGTATTAGTAATAATAACCTCTGAACTTTTTATATATCGAACAATATTATCTAAAGTTTCAGAATTTTTGATTCTATCTTTTAGCCAGTCAATTCCCTGTATCGGAAGATCCTTATGTTCAATCACTCCATATTTCCTAATCTTTTTTCCATCTATATATCCATTTATCTTTCCCACTGCAATAGCTGATGGGCATGGAAGATACTCAATTTTAGAAGGGTGATTATAATCCCTTATACTAACCATCTTAAACCGCTCCATCCGAATATCAGGGAACGTTTCTCCTTGAAACCATCTTCCAGCATGTGTATTAAAACCTGCACTCCAAACAATTACATTATGACAGCATTCTAAGACTTTATTTATTGCATTGTTAAATGACTTTGTTACATTAAAGAGTCCACTTCCACCTAAAATCACAATATCATCTATATTAATCTCATAATATTTAATAGAATCTATATCATGTCTCATCAAATTAAATTGCTTAAAATATTCATAATAATAGTTAAGCGGGCAACATTCTCTGTCGCCCGCATTTTCCAAATCGATCCTATTTATAAAATGTATTTTTCCATACTTCAATTATTTTTCCTCTTTTCTTATAGAATCCATATAGGATTTTATGTTTTTCATCACAATTTCAGGTGTCACTTTATACATACATTCGGGTTCTGATAGTCCCTTATAACATTCAAATGCCCACTCTGGATGTGTTCCCATACAATTATTACATCCTTCATACACCATATTAATATTTTGTGGATATTCATAAAAATGCTTTGGTGTTGGTCCGAATACAACCGCACATTTTGTATCCAACTGTGTTGCTAAATGAACTAATCCCCCCTCACAATCCAAATGTAATATAGAACCTTTTAAGATCCATTTAGTCACTTCCAAACTTTCCCCCAATATATATTTATCAACTCCACGAATTTTGGCATTTCCAGAAGCTCCAACTTGAACAATTTCTATATCTGGATACTGATTTTTAAACAACACAACAAAATCATTATAATGTTCTAATGGCCATACCTTTGTTTGCATTTTACTCCGTCCCATGCTATCAGCACCACGGTTTAATGTAATATATTTCTTCTCGTTTAACCCAAGTTCTTGTAATCTTTTCTTGTACTCTTCACGCATAGGTATCCATGTCTTTTGATCCTCAATTTTGAATATTCCTTCATGGCTCAATTCTGTCCAGCGATTAATACCTTTAATTTCACAGCGTCTAAAATGTATATTTTCTCGAAACCATTGCTGTTCTACATCCGGATAATACGTGCGATAACCATGTCCCAATTTGTTTAATTTATCCATGAATATCGGGTTGATTTTTGCTATTTTATTTGCGTTCTGTTTTTCTATATGTATAAAATGTTCCACTTTCAAAGCCAAATCATATTTCCACATTTGAGAATAAAACGTATTAATTGGAAAAATTTCAACTTTTTCTCTACCTTCATATACTGCCTTTCCAAATGTAACATTTTCACAATATACATCTATTTTGCATGGAACTATTTGGGAAATTTCATCCAAAAGTTTAGAACTAATAATGTAATCTCCAAATCCTCCTGTTGGATAAAAAGATATGTAAAGAATATCTTCCTTTTTTCCATTTTGTGAAATAAGTTCATCTTCTATCGATTCCACCATATTACGCATCAAATGTGAATGTGTAAACAAAAATTTACTATCTATTAATCTATTTTTTATCTTTCGTATTTTTTCTTTTATCCTCATACTATTTTTTTAAACCTTCTTTTATTTTTTTTATAATTTCTTCTGTCCCATTCATAGCAATGCATTTAGGAACTCCATTTATTCCACATTCCGGATTAAACCGGTTTATATTTTCTATACCACAACCCAAACACGGTTGAGCAGATACTATATCTACAGGCATACATTCCCCTATTCTTTTTTCTTCCACTTTATACGGAAAAAATCTTCCTCTATTCCATCCTGCTGCCAATACTACACACGGTGTATTACACGCAGTTGCAATATGAGCTCCCCCCGTATCATTAGAGAGAACAATTGATGCATACCTTACTAATTCAATACATTCTTCTAAAGATGTCTCTCCCATCCGATTAATACAACGGTGATTCAATTTTTTATCTTCCGCCAACATTTTACATTCTAGTTCCTTTACAATTTGATCTCCTACATTTCTATATTTTACACTTCCAAGAATAAGACATTCGTCTATGCTTTCGTTTAGCATATTTTGGATTACAATCGAAAAATTTTTATAATTCCACATCTGTATCGGTGCATCTGCATCTGGAAATATGATTGCATATTTTCCTTTTGGTAATTTCACATTGCACGGAATTTTGGGAAGTTGTGGAAGTCTCGCTTTAAATTCTTTTTCTCCTAATCCTCTTATAAATTCTGCGTTTTTTATCAATTCCATTTGTTTCAGATCACATTCAATTACTTTGTCATAAATTAAATCTGAGCGGCTTAATTGCTTTTTACCCATTTCCGAAAAATCACTTTTTTGTGCTATTCTCTTATTTGTTCGAATTGCAAGTACAAACAAATCAGACAGTAATGAACGAGAAGGATTTGAATTAATAACAATATCTCCTTTTAAATGACAGGCTTTTTGTATTGTCCTAATTCGCTTTAAACCTTCTGTATCAAAACAAATCACCTTATCAAAATATCCTGTTGCTTCTGCGATCTTTTTAACATTTTTATACTTGTACGTCAAAAAAACAATTTTATGCTTTGGAAATATTTTTTTAAACTCTTTTGCAGAATCTAACCACAAGCAGAAATCTCCTATATGTGCAAAACGAATCACATATACATAATTGCTCTTTATATATTTTTTCCTTAATGCTCTTAAACGCAGTATTTGAAATAAAACTTCATTTAATCCTTTTGAGAAATTTCTTTTTAAAGATTCTTTCATTTGTCTGCCTACTTTCTGCCTTGATATAGGCCTATTTACAATCCGAGTTCTTTAAGTGCGATCTCAACAACATCCATGCAATGTTCTTTTGATATAAGTTCTATACATCGATATACTCCTTTGGTTCCAAACGGATAACGACAAGGAACATCTTTCATTGCATTGCATCCCTGGCAGGACATTCCTGCATCTACCACCCATAAAGGAAGACTTTCCCCTTTCTCTGCTTTATACGGAAAAAAACGACCCAACTCATTATCGCCCATCAATACAATCGATGGAATATGGCATGCTGCTGCCATATGCATAGCGCCTGTATCATTACCAATTGCCATTTGCCCTTTATTTAACAATGTAATAGTATCTGGCAGCGTCTTCCTACCTGCCAGATTTTCTGCCTGTCCTTTCAGTTCCATTTGTTCCATTACATCACTTAACTGTTCAAAATCTTCTTTTCCACCGCATAATTTGCAGCTCCATCCTGTTTTGCGAATAATTTTGTCTAACACATATGCATATTTCTCGGCTTCCCATATTTTTGTAGGTCCAGAAGCAGCTGGAAAGCAAACAAAATAGTTTTCTTTATTTTCATATAATTGCCGCATATCTGGATACCCAACCTTAAAATCTATCCATCCTAATCCACGTATTAACTCACCACACCGTATCAGTTCATGCTTTATTCCTCCGCTTGTCGGAATAATTTGATCATATCCCCTATTTGTCCAAGTCAACTGTCGTGCCGAAAGAAATTTTGCATTCGTATCCAAAGTGATTCTTTTTCCAGCTTTACATGCAAATAATAAAATATCTGTAAATGCTACTCTCGAATATGCCGGCTGTATTACTTCATCAAATTCCAACTTCATCATCCGTTTGAATTCAAAAAACCGTGTGTAATTATGGATATCAATATTAAAAACTTCATCGAAATATTGAGGCATTGACTCTGCAAAATGTTTTGTAGGTTTAATAGAGTCTAACATCAAAACAATCTTTTTTTCAGGATATAGCTGCCGAAATGCCTTAGCACAACTCAACCATATAATAAAATCTCCAAGCCCATCTGTTCTTGCCAGAAGTATCTTTCCTGTTGTCTTAGACGGTCTTCTATATTTTGCTGTTTTACTGTAGTACCACAATAGAATCATTTCCAATTGATGTGCCAACACTGGTTTAAATTTTTTTATTAATTTAGGAAGCTTCATTATATTTTCTTGCCCCATCAAAATCCTTATTTTTGTAGTATTCACATACAATATCGGTTTTCCCCATTGAAACCATATTTCCATGATCTAACCATAGCACCCGATTACAAAGTTTTTCTATCTGCTCAATACTATGAGACACGATTAAAACCGTTGTCCCACCGTCCATCAGTTCTTGAATTCTCTTCTCGCATTTTTCCTGAAAACTTCTATCCCCAACAGAAAGGATCTCATCCACAATTAAGATATCCGGTTTTACCAATGTCGCAATTGCAAATCCAAGTCGAGCGACCATACCGGATGAATAGTTTTTAATTGGAACATCCATAAAATCTCTTAATTCAGAAAATTCTATGATTTCCTCCTGTTTTGATTCAATAAATTTCTTTGAATATCCAAGAGTCAATCCATTTAATAATATGTTTTCCTTGGCTGTTAATTCAATATCAAAACCTGCTCCCAGTTCAATTAATGGTGAAATTGATCCATTTACAGTTACTGTTCCTTCCGTTGGACTTAATATACCAGAAATAATTTTTAACGTAGTACTTTTTCCACTTCCATTGTCCCCAATGAGGCCAAATACCTCTCCTTTTTTCACTTTAAAACTTACATTCTTTAATGCTATAAAGGAATCTATTTGTAATTTTCTTTTCATTTTTTTGATAAAAAATTCTTTTACGTTGTCCGTTCTTTCCCTCTCAAGATTAAACTGCATAGTAACATTTTTTATTTCAATTGCATTCGAATCCACGTATTGTTCCTCCAGCCATTTTATAAGTATAAAATCAAGTTCTTCTGTTTCTTTCTAAACACATATACACCCAAACATAATGCTCCAACTGCAAATAGTATACATATCAAGTGTCGGCGCCATGTAGGAAATACTCCATACAAAACAATCTCTCTAAAACACTGTAGCATCTGATACAATGGATTCCATCTCATAATACTCATTGCAAATCCCGACAACTGCGCTGTAGGATAAAAAATAGGTGTAAAATACATCCATGCAGTAATAAAAATCCCCCAAAGATAATATACATCTCTAAAATAAGTAGACATTATAGAAAGCAGTAATCCCAATCCAATCGAAAACACAAGAATGTATAACAGCGGAAGTGGAAACAATAAGATAGTCCAAGTAATTTTCACTCTCGTCAAAATCATAATGATAACAATCGCCAATAATGAGAATAAAAATGTTACAAAACTTGATAAAATCCTTGATACCGGAAATACCTGTTTCGGTAAATATACTTTTTTAATCAGAGAGGCACTATTAGTAATAGAAGTCATCGCCATGTTGGTTGCTTCCTGAAAAAAGTTAAATAGTGTTTGACCAGTAATCAGATATACGGGATAATTTTCAATATCAAATCGGAACACATATGAAAACACTGTTGAAACAACCATCATCATTAATAACGGATTTAACAAGCTCCATAAATATCCCAGAACGGATTTTCTATACTTTACTCTTAGATCTCTCTTTATCAATTCTTGCAGCAATTCTCTATAATTATATAATTCACTCAAAAATTCTTTCATGCTATTTTCCTTTATTTTGTTTTAACCATTCAATCTGCCATTTCCACAAGCGCTCTGGCAACCACAATGTCATAATTTCAAACATTGTGGTTTTTAGGTTAATATTTATACCTGTTCTCAACATATCAAACATTCTACTCCATTTTCCTTGTGCATACTCTTCTCGACTTTTTACCCATTTCAAAACATTCTCGATTTCAGCTTTGTATTCTTCAGGTAATTGTTTTTTTAAAAGCATTTCATATCTTGCTCTCAATGGAAGTATTCTGTTTTTAATATAACTTTTTTTATCATTTGCGTCCTTTAAAAAACCCGTCTGATTGTCTCCATGAATACGATATTGCATTAATGCCTTATCCACAAAACAAATTCTTCCCTGTATTGATGCATACAGAGCCAAATAGTGATCGTGGTACATATTTTTGCAAAATGGCAATGAATTCCTTGCACTATCTGAGCTTATCAACATCGTACATCCCCAGAAACAATTACGAATTAAAAGCTCTTTCCATATTGTATTATTCTCAATTTTTTCTTTTTCTGCATCTGTAATGCACATATATGATTTTGTCAGTATTTTTCCCACTGTGTCTATCGCGTCCGCATTGCAGCATACCATACATGCCTTATTACTTTTTAGATATTCCAGTTCTTTATACAACTTATCTTTGTTCCATATATCATCTTGATCACAGTATGCAAAATAATCCCCATCTGCTTCTAACGTCAAACGTTCAAATGTTTTTGTACTGCCTTTATTTTCAATATTTGATATTAGTTTCCACTGAATATTATCAACATATTTATTTATAAATTCTTCTAATTCTTTTTCACTTATATCCGGTGATGCATCATTACAAATTAGTAATTTAACCTTCGGATATGTTTGTTGGTTTAAAGAGCTAAGTTGCTCTTTAAACCATTCCTTATCCGGATTGTATACCGCCATCAAAATTGTAATCTGATCCATTATACGGCTCTTTAGCTCCTTAATATGTCTTATAATCCTGAGCCAGATAATTCACTACATAATCTCTGCATCCTTCTTCAAGACTATAAAATTTTTCTTGATATCCCGCATCCCTTAATTTCTGCATATCCGCCTGTGTATAATACTGATATTTTGCACGAAGGCTTTCGGGCATATCAACAAACTTAATATTCGGTTCTAAGCCAAGAGCTGTAAATGTTGCTTTTGCAAGATCATAAAAACTGCGGGCGGTTCCCGTTCCCAGATTGAATAATCCATTGACTGCTGGATTTTCAATCATAAATTTTACAACTTTGCAAATATCCTTAACATAGACAAAATCTCGCAACTGCTGTCCATCTTCATAATCCGGTCGATAAGATTTAAATAAACCCATCTCACCTGTTTCCTTGATTTTGTTAAATGTATGGAAAATTACACTTGCCATGCTTCCCTTAAAATATTCATTCGGTCCATATACATTAAAATATTTAAAGCCGACATACTGTTTAGGACGTAGTACTTGTTCTCTTTCCCAAAGATCAAACAATTGTTTTGAATAACCATATCCATTTAATGGACGAAGCGCACATATATCCTTTTTATCGTCAAACCCATTTTCACCTGCGCCATATGTGGCTGCACTGCTTGCATTTATCATAGAAATTTGATTTTTAACACAAAATTTCCATATCATTTTTGTAAATTCGAAGTTATTATGATACAAAAAATCAAAGTCTTTCTCTGTTGTTGCAGAGCACGCTCCCATATGAATTACATGTGTAACTTTTCCATCAAAAGTATCAAGCTGCTGTAAAAACTTATCTCGCGGAATATAGGTTGTGTACTTTTTATTTACCATATTTTTCCATTTATCACTCGTTGAAATATGATCCACAATAATGATATCTTCTATTCCCATATCATTTAATGTTCTTACAAGGCAACTTCCAATAAAACCTGCTCCACCAGTAACAATTACACTCATTCGAATTCTCCTTTTTATAAATTGATTAGTTATACAATTTTCTTATTTTTTCTATAATATTAGTAGTCGATAACCCTTCTTCAAGATTAATAAAAGAAACCTTACCTCCATGGCTTTCAACCACATCCTGACCGGCTACTTCCTTGCCTTCCCAATCTTTCCCCTTAACAAGAACATCTGGAAGTATTTTCTCTATTAATTTCTGAGGTGTATCATCATCAAATATAACGAGATAGTCAATCATCCCAAGTGCACTTAGAAGTTTTGCACGATTCATTTGTGTAACTATCGGTCGTTTATCTCCTTTTATGCGCTTAATCGATGCGTCACTATTTATTCCTACAATTAATACATCCCCCTTGGCTTTCGCTTGGACAAAAGATGATATATGACCTGCGTGAACCAGATCAAAGCATCCATTCGTAAAGACTATCTTTTTCCCTTTTTTCTTGAGTTGAGATACTATTTCTTCTATCTCATCACTTGAAACTAGCTTTGAACGTTCTCCATCTTTACTAGCAGCTTTTATTTCCTGTACTGTAGTTGTTGCTGACCCAAATTTTGATACCACGATAGATGCCGCCTCATTCGCTAATATACAAGCATCCTCTCGGCTCATACCCGCTGCAATCGCTAGCGAATATGTAGATATAACCGTGTCTCCAGCACCCGTAACGTCTATAACCTCTCTAGCAACTGTTGGAAAATCCTGTTTTCCTGCCACTTCATCAACCAAAGACATTCCTTTTTCAGAACGAGTAACTAGAAGATATTCTAAACTAATTTTCTTGCAAATCTTCACCGCTTCTTGAGCAATTTCTTCCTCGGTTAAGTTCTCTCCGCAACCTGCAACCTGACAAAATTCAGACATATTCGGTGTACAAGTTGTTGCTCCTGTATATTTTTTGTAATCACTACCCTTTGGATCTACGATAACCGGAATATCTTCTTCCCGTGCTTTCCGGATCAATGTTTGAGCTGTATCGCATGTTACATTGCCTTTTCCATAATCAGAAATGATAACAATATCAATTCCTTCAAATACTTTCTCAATATTTTGTTCCAAATAATCTACATATGCTCTGTCTACATCTTTTACAATTTCCTCATCATATCTAAGAAACTGTTGTCCTTTCGCAGACACTCTTGTCTTAACAATTGTCCGTCCATTCTCATTCTGCCAGGCAAAACGGGTATCAACTCCTTTTTCATTCATTCTATGAATCAGATAGTCACCATCTACATCTTTTCCAACACAGCTGATAATACGAGCGGTCGCTCCAAGCGCAACAATATTATTAATTACATTTCCTGCACCGCCTAAATGGACATCTTTTTTCTTTACATTTATAACCGGAACAGGTGCTTCTGGCGATATTCTTTTTACGCTTCCGATAATATACTTATCCAGCATAAAATCTCCCAAAACTAAAACTTTTAATTTTTTAAAAACGTCTAATTTTCTGTAATCCATATATGTCTCCGCTCTATTTATTTTTCATTAAAAAAATCCGCCTCAAGCATTGCACATAAGCAATGATAGATCGGCAGATGAAACTCTTGTATTTTAAAGGTTTCTATTTCCGGTACCTTGATCGTCACGTCACAGTACTCCTTCATTTTTCCACCGCTTGCTCCTGTCAAGCCAATAGTTTTGATCCCTTTTACCTTTGCTACCTGGAGTGCTTTAATAATATTTTTTGAATTTCCAGATGTACTGATTCCTAAAAAAACATCCCCCTTATTTCCATATCCATAAAGCATCTGCGCAAATGTAAGCGTAGGATCTACATCATTTATAAATGCTGTGGACAATGCCGGCATTGAAGTCAAGGGAATAGCGCGTAGTGTTCCTTCTAATTTAGATGCTAATTCGTCACCCTCTTCACCATATAATTCTTTAAATTTTTCTTCATCCTGAGCAGATATTCTGCGATTAAAAAGAAATGATTTCATTAACTCGCCAACAATATGCTCTGAATCTGCGGCACTCCCTCCATTTCCAGCAGTTAAAAGCGTGCCCCCTTCTTTATATGTTGTTTTTAGCAAATGATAGCTTTCTATTATATCCTTCTTACATACTTCCAATTGAGGATATCTCAGAAATAATTCATTAAAAATCTGCTCTGAAGTCATCGTTTTTCGTTTCATTCTTTTACTCCTTCCGTACTCTCCTTCATCAGCATAATCTTCGGCGTCATGATAATCAGCTTCAGATCCTCCAGCACTGAATAGTTCCGAATATACGTCAAATCCAGTTTCAGCTTGTCATAAGGGGTTGTGTTATATTTTCCATACACCTGCGCGTAGCCGGTCAGGCCTGCTTTGACCTGCAGGCGGAATGAAAATTCCGGTATCTCTTTTTCCAATTCGGCCGCCAGCTCCGGACGTTCCGGGCGCGGACCTACGATGGACATATCGCCTTTTAAGATATTGTAGATCTGCGGCAGTTCATCCAAGCGGGTTGCCCGAAGCACCCTGCCGATCGGCAGGATTCTCGGATCATCCTCGCTTGCCAGCCGTGCCTTTCCATCTGCTTCCGCGTTCTGCACCATGGTACGAAATTTATATATCTGGAATTTCTTTCCGTTTTTTGTAAGGCGCGTCTGCTGGTAAATCACCGGACCGCCGTCGGTCATCTTAATACAGATTCCTACAATCAAAAAAATCGGAATCGTAATTAC
The DNA here is from genome assembly GCF_003461685.1 of Clostridium sp. AF12-41. NCBI lineage: Bacteria > Bacillati > Bacillota > Clostridia > Eubacteriales > Clostridiaceae > Clostridium > Clostridium sp. AF12-41. Next base: position 170,646 of record NZ_QTXO01000005.1, read on the forward strand.
GATTCCGATGAGTGATCCGACGATGTCGATGATCCGTTTCATAATTTCCTGCTCTATCTGCAGTCCCTGATTATTCCGCGACAGAAGCAGCGGCGAATCAAACAGATTCAGTTCCACCGAGCTGCGAAGCAGAATGTCTGATATTTTCGGGACGCTGTATGTCCGGATATTCTGGCCGAAACAATATTTGATGATATAGTTTCGCTCATGCGCCGGTATATCTCCGACAATCACACTGTCGTATTTGGCGATCTCCGCTTTGATGCGTTCCGGTCCTTCGTGGTAGCTGACAATCTGGCTGATTATGTATTTATCTTCCCGCGCATTCATTTTTTCAATCAAATGATAATCCGAGTGATCGCCGGAGATCAGCAGCAGCTCTCTCGGCGGGAACATGCCCCGGTACAGCCAGAGAAATGTCATCGTCCACGCGAGGATGATGACAACCGCCCCTATCAGATTGACCACCAGTGGCGCCGGTGCCGTGAATTTCTTATCCTGCACGCTGATCTGGAAATACGTAATGATATTGGTAAATACCACCGCCAGTATCTGCGAGTAGATCAGATTACCCCGTTTCAGGAGCGCTATCTTAAATCCACCGTACAGCTGCATAAAGAAAATAAGCAGGAGTCCATAGATGAATATCATCATCCAGTTACCCCTGCGGAAGAACGGCGCCCAGATAATCTTGTTGTACCAGTTGATCCAGATGACGCCATAGAGTCCTGTCAGAAGCGCAACCAATATCAGGGCAAATCCCAGCTTGATCAGGCGCTTGTATTGCTCAAATTGATTCATGCTTTTGTGTTTTGGTTCCTTTCTTTTACTTATCTTCCGGCAGACAGATTCCCAGTTCTATCCTGCGCTTTTCTCCCAGAAGCTCAACCTCGACCGTCACGATCCGCTTACGGATGCGCTTGCGTACAATCTTGTCCAGGAAGAAGGATAATGGTCCCTGGGCGGTTAGGATGTTGCCGTCTTCGTCAAGGGTGACAAAGGAGCGGCGGACAAGACATTCATCCAACTCCATCATCTGGCAGAGCAGTTTCTTCTCTTCCTCCCGGATCGCCCAGAATTCACAGTCTGTCCGCAGGAGTTTGGAAAGCTTCGGGACCCGCTTTAACGCCAGAAAGAATTCCTCCGGCGTGTCGGTGTCCGCGATAACATAGGATGGAAAGAGCGGTTTCTGGTATTCCAAAAGTTCCCCGGCATTGCGCCAGACGCATTCCTGCTCAATCACAAAACAGGCGCGGTACCCATTTCCTTTCAAAACGCGTTCGATGCATTCTGTCAGCTCCTGTTCCTTGCCTGTCTGTGTCTGGATCACATACCACATCCCTGTACTCTCCTTTGCATTTCTCTGCATTTTGGCGCACAATGGGTATGCTTCGCCATCCCGGAGCCGCCCGCAGGCTGCCCGGATACGATCGTTATCCATCCTATGTTCCATCTTTCGTCTGACCATGACATTGATCACAGGCAGCCTACTCCACGTGCTTTTGCTTCTTATTCTGCGTCTCTTAACGCGCTTTCATACATCCGCATCCGGCACGCCCTGATTTTAGAGGATTTGTGCCTATGCGAAGTCTAGTTTATTATACTACGGTTTGTGGGGGGATTCAATAGAAGTTTGTGGGAAGGAATGTTTAGGAAATTCTTAAATTAATTTAATAAGATAAAAGCGGAGTTTTTACCCCGCTTTATCTACAGTCTTTGCACCAGGACTGGTTTCTAATTTGACCATTTCCCATTTTACGGAAACCAAATTCGCTGATTGGTTTTGGCTTATTACAATTCGGACAAATACGAACAGGCTCACTTCCATTGTATCCACTTGATTGAATTATTGGTCTATCAACATTAATATTATTTTTCTTATTAGCCGCCATTACAATACTCCTTTTTAACACATAAACTTCTTTTTATATCTTTATTTATATCATTTGCTCTGCATCCGATAAATAAACAGCAATTGCTTTTTCTACCGCTTTATTTAAAGAATCGCCATCTTCTAACGCTTTAAGAATGGCTACAAGACCAGAGCTGACGCAAGCACCCGTATGAGTGCCGACCAGATAAGCGACGTTGCCTTATCTATCGAATATGTAAAACAGTACACAGACAGCCACAACGGAATAAGCAAAAACCACGCCTACCTTTTAAGACAGCTTGTTGTCTGGCAGAGATTAAGCGTACATCTTGGCTGGCAATGCGATAACGTGCGAGCTTCTTATGATGAAATTCCAAAGGCAACGCAGGACGAAGTTTTCGCTGGTGCAAAAGCCTTTGTCAAAGAGAATAAAGGACGCTATGAATGTGGCGGTTATATCTACTCTGGCGAGGGGCAGGAATTGGGACAATTCTGGGCGAAACTCAATGTTGGAAATGCGAAACTTCAAAAGACTTCCAGTAATACCAGCATTACAGACGGTAACGGGAATTACTCTATCGCTGGTGCGACATACGGTGTCTTTGCTGATAAGGACTGCACGAAACAGCTTGCCACCCTTACGACTGATGAAAACGGAAATACAGATGTCGTAGAGGTAACGGCTGACACAGTCTATATCAAGGAATTATCCGCACCAGCAGGATATAAGGTTGATACAAATATATATTCCTTAAAGGTTGAAGCTGGAAAGACAGCGACCTTGAACGTATCAGATACACCAAAGGTAACAGACACTTTGATTGAACTCTTCAAGATTGATATGGAAACACAGAAAGACAATCCGCAGGGGAACGCTTCTTTAGCAGGTGCGGAATTTACATGGAAGTATTATACTGGCTTCTACAATAAAGACAATCTCCCTGCCGAAGCTACAAGAACATGGGTTACAAAGACAATCGCCGAAACAGACAGCGACGGTACAATCCACTATGTTACAAAATTAGCGGACGCATACAAGGTATCTGGCGACAGTTTCTATATGCAGGACGGCAAAGCCGTTCTTCCACTTGGAACACTAACCGTAGAAGAAACAAAAGCTCCAAACGGTTACTTGCTGGACGGTGCATATATGCAGGCTGGCGATAAGTCCGAACAGATTAAGGGCTTATATGTAACACAGATTACCGAGGACGGCGACCTTGCCGTATTGACTGGAAGTAACCAGTTTTCTGTATCAGACAAGGTTATCCGTGGCGGTGTGAAAATTCAGAAACGAGATTTAGAAACGGGCGATACAAAACCACAAGGAAGTGCCACTTTGAAAGATACTGCCTTTGACATCATTTCCTTAAATGATAATGCGGTACTGGTTGAGGGCAAGCTATACAAGAAAAATGAAGTGGTAAAGACAACCGCCATATCATCAATCATAAGCACCACCTCATTTCCTACTCTGGCAGTTCAAAGATACCGTGTTCTGTTACTAAAAATTTCCCGTGTTCCTGCAAGTGAGAAGCGTAGGCTTCAAAGTCAAAGTAGTATTCTTGACAGTCCTCGGATAAATGCTTGAACATCGGGTCGTTCATCAGCTTTTGCCTTGCAACATCTATCATGCTTTTACAGTCGGGATAAACAATAATCACGTTCCTGCAAATATAAAGTGCTTCTAAATTTTCAAACACCGTAAGTAGTGATACATATTCTTCCTGCATATCACTTGAAAGCTGGCGGTACATAAAATCTAATTCGTTGAGCTGGTACACGCTGGTGTGTTCGTGGACTTCATCAGCATAAGGCAACACCTTTTCGATAATACGATAATCCCCACTTTCTGCACCGATACCTAACTTTTCTTCAAACTCGGCAACATCTATCGGCAGGTCGAACCAGTATGATATTGTTTCTTCGCCAGTTGTTCCTCTCGTTTCCACCAGCACCCTTGTTTCCTGCATTGTTCCTCACGTCCTTTCTGTTGCTTCATCACATCTTTTAAGCTCTGGTACGACATATGGACTTAGAACCAGAAGAATAAGCAGTTTTTAGCGGAGCATGATTTAATATCCCCCTCTTTCCTGCTCTGCCACCTGCTTTTATATGAAAGCAACACGCTTTCACCACAGCTCTTTGACAACTGAATAAAGCAGACAGATACGTTTGTGAGATGGCGAGCCACGGGGACTGTACGCCACGACCTTTTCAAAAGAAAGCGAGCGACCCACGCAGTGATCCGAGAGCGACTGTTGGAAAAGTTGTTTTGCCACGACCTATCCTCACAGAATAATGATACGTCCGCATGGTGCGGTTCTGCCCACAAGAATGGGAATAGTTGAGATACTAATGGAGCTTTCCAAAGCCGTCTGCCTGCTTGTAAAAAACGACACACAGTAAAGGGGGGTGCATAGATTATGAACAATACTGATGTGCCTATTTGGGAAAAATATACGCTGACGGTTGAAGAAGCGTCCAAATACTTCCGCATTGGCGAAAAGAAATTGCGTAAATTAGCCGAAGAAAATCTTGACGCTGGCTGGGTTATCGTGAACGGCAACCGTATTCAGATTAAGCGAAAACAATTTGAAAAAATCATAGATACATTGGACGAAATCTAATGTCATTGAGCCGTAGATATGGTATAATAAATATAGCGTATCACGGCTCGTTCCATGACGGAAAGGAGCTTTACACTATGTCTAATGTAAAACGAAAAGACAGTAAAAATCGCAATTTGCGTAATGGAGAGAGCCAGCGAAAAGACGGAAGATACGTTTATAAATATACCGATATATACGGAAAGCCACAATTTATCTATTCTTGGAAACTTGTACCGACAGACAAGACACCTGCTGGAAAGCGTGATGATATATCGTTGAGGGAAAAAGAAACACAGATTAAAAAAGACCTTAACGACGGTATCGATACAGCAGGCGGTAAAATGACAGTCTGCCAGCTCTACGACAAGAAGAACAGCCAAAGAAAGAACATCAAGAGGGCTACTGAAAAAGGACGACAGTATCTTATGAACGCTCTGAAAAATGACCCATTGGGTATGAGGGCGATTGATACTGTTAAGCAGTCGGACGCTAAAGAATGGGCTATCAGAATGAGCGAAAAAGGATACGCCTATAAAACGATTGATAACTACAAGCGTTCCTTGAAAGCGTCATTTTACATGGCGATACAAGACGACTGTATCAGAAAGAACCCGTTTGAATTTAAGCTAAGTGATGTTCTGGAAGATGATACGGAGCAGAAAGTTATCCTTACACCAGAGCAGGAAGAACGCCTGCTTGCCTTTATGGAAAAGGATAAGATTTACAGCAAGTATTATGATGAGGTTGTGCTTCTGCTGGAAACGGGACTTCGTATTTCTGAATTTTGCGGACTAACGACGCATATTGATATGCAGAACAGAATACTCAATATAGACCACCAGTTATTGAAAGACAGCGAAATCGGCTACTATATTGAAACGCCAAAGACCAAAAACGGAAAACGAGAACTTCCATTGACAGAACGGGCTTATCAAGCAATCCAAAGAATACTAAAGAACAGAGGAAAGGCACAACCGTTGATTGTAGGTGGTTATAGCAATTTCCTATTCTTGAACCGTGAGGGCTTACCTAAAGTTGCAGGAAACTATGAGGGCATGGTGCGAGGACTAATTAAGAAGTATAACAAGTATCACACGGACAAGTTACCGAACATCACACCACATTCATTCCGACATACTTACTGTACGAATATGGCAAACAGAGGAATGAACCCAAACACCCTGCAATATCTTATGGGACACGCTAACATAACCATGACACTTGGCTATTATGCACACGGTACATTTCAATCTGCAAAAGCAGAACTGGAAAGACTGGCTTGTTAATATCGGAGCTTATATTTACTACTCATTTACTACTTTTGGTTGCATTTTCATGCTGGTAAATGCCAGCTTATGCAAGGTATCTTCCAAAAAGAAAATACCGATAAAGCCCTAAAATACGGGATATATCGGCATTTACCAACTTATGAAAAGATAATCAGAAATTTAGTAAGTTTTTCATACTAAAAAATAGCCAACGACAAGGATCTGCGTTATACCTTTGAAAAAGGGCAGGTAGAAAAGCTGCAGGATGTATTGGTAAATTCTGCATGGATGATTCAGGAACCCTTAAAATCTCTTTTTCAAATGGTAATAGATGAAAAAACAGGCGATGAAAATCATCCTCCTCTTCCCCGTATGTATACGGACCTGGCAAAATGTGCTGTATCGGATATTTATCATTATGGAATGGTTCCAGCTGCAATGCCTGAAATCGCGCTTCATCTGATGGCAAAATTGTGGGTTCACTCCAATATGACTCTTCGTACCCATTACGCCCATCCTGATGTTGAAGAAGATTTCGGTTTAAATCCTCATCTGGACTTTTGGTATCAAACCGCAAGCGCTTATGCAACACCAATTATCCCATTGCTGCAAGCCGAACAAAATCTTGTAACTGATTGGTTAATTGATTTTTGCAATCAAGCTGGTAATTCCTACGCACATTCATCTTTAAATGAGGATTATGGGGAATGTACAAACATTACTATTTATGTAAACAATATACCTGTAGAACAAATTGCATCTGACCGACTCTGGAAGATGTACCGCGGAACTTCGGTTGGTCCAAATCTTCTGATTAGTCTCTTGATGGGGTTTGAAAAATGGCTTCTTACGGTTATCGAGCATTCAGAAACTCATATTGTTGTTAATTATTGCCGCTATATCCTGCAAAAGTCCCGCAATGTTATGTTAACTTCCGTGATCGTCAGCGCCGCAGAAGCTTATCCAGATAAACTATTTGAGATTGTCTGCGAGCTTCTTCGCACAAAAGAGCTGTTTCATCTGGATTCACATCGATTCACCGCCGAATCCTCCGCTTCCTTTTTGTTGTCCGGAAAAGATCTTCTTGAAAAAGAACGGCTGGAGAGTAACCGGCTTTCTTTCAGGAAAAAGCGGCTGGAAGAGGTTATTTTATCGTATCAAACCAACGCCATCGGTCTATCAAAAGAAGCCTTCGACTTGCGGAAGCAAACGCTGTATCAGGCGATTGACCGGGCGGCTGCCGATATCGATACCTGGTCATCCAATGACAAATTTGCCTATTACCGGATGGATTTACGGCGTTATCAGGAAATTGTTGATGTTCAGGAAAATGAGCACGGGCAGACACTCTGTACGGTTCTCCCTGATTTTACAGAAGACATGAAAGCATTAAGCCAGAAGAACGCTGCCGCCTATGAACCTCATCTGAAATATATGGATTTACAGTTATGGAGCGATTATAAATTCCACCATGATGTTAAATTCCGGGAATATAAAAAGTATGAGAATGTCTGCACCATTTGCTCAGAGCTGAACGAAATCTGGGCATATATGGACCCTGAAGTTCGCAATGAGGAACTCACTTCCGACGATATATCTGTGATCGTGCACCGCTTTACCGCGATCGCATCTTACACCAGTGCTGTTTTACTTCGGGATTTTAAGGAAACATTGTCACATGAAGATCGGACATTATGCGAATGTATCATCTTCTCTATTGCTGATTTATTTGCACACGCTTCCCACTTTGAAATCGTTCAGGCTGGAAATGGAATCGATGCAATTGCCGTTGGACTGGTTCTTTTAAGCAATGAAGATAATATAAAAGCCATAAATGACGAAAATCCTCTGTGCCTGCTTCTTAAATTGGCACTGAATGACTGGAGTTATAACAGCCGTATCGTGAACGGAATCGCGTCAACCATCTGGGTGCACAGCCAGAATGCTGCATGGCATTTCCTGTATCTGTTTTCACTCCTCGCCGATTCTTATGAAGACGCGCTTTTGAAAAATGAGTCATTTTCCAGCGATGACTTTTTCAAGCGGAATGAGGATGTGATTGCCCGTGCGCTTGCGAAAGACTCAGTTGATATAACCGACTTTGATTTTTCCAAGCTCCAGAATATAACAATTTTCACGCTTCTTTCCTTGATCTCTCCCCAAGCAGCAGAGGCATTTAAATTCGCGGATGCAACGAAAGATCTTGTCATGGAACTTGTTTTTACAGATAACAGGGATTTGCGCACCGAACGCAGGGAACTTTCTGGATATACATTAAACTATGTTTCCTGGCTGGCAGATGTTCTGCTCCATTGTGAGCAGGCAGAACAGGCAGGTCTGATCGATGCATTTTTCAAATCTGCAGATTTGATTCGGAATGATAACTCAAAATATCTGATTACCGAACTTATTCGAATTCAAGATATCTGTGGAAAAACGGATGCTTTCTGGAATATATGGGAATTACTGAAACCTTACCTTCTTGCATTAAGCAGCAAACCACAGGTTTCTTTTGATGACCGCCATCCGTATGGACTGGACAAAGTGATTATCAGCTATTTATTTGGCAATTCTCCCTGGAGATCCGGCGTTCACCGATGCGCCTTCCTTCCAGAAGGAAAAGCGGCTTTCTTTGACGATTTTATCGACAAATCAGGAAGTCTCAAATCCCTGTTCTATGCGATTTCCCGGCTGCTCTATACCGTTGGGCGGGAACCTTACATTGAAAACGGAATCGACTGGATGTATAAACTGGTCACGCGTGATCCTGACTGCCGGTTACCGCTTTATCAGCAAACCTTGTATTATATGGAAGAGTACGTCGGTCTTTTTGTATCACGTCATCGCATGGATTTCAGGAACGATGTGGAACTGGCTTTGAAGACTCAGACGGTGCTGGAGTATATGGTAAATCGAGGATCGCAGATTGCTTTTTTCTTGCGGGAGTTGATTTAAAATAAAGGGTACAAAGGCAAAATTCTACATTTACTTAGAAATACATATCGGACTGATAGCGAACTCAGTTGATATTGCAGAACATAAGTTCTATAATTGGCTTGTTAGCATTTACAAATTACAGATTTATAAATATTACCTCGGAGGCCAATGCCATGAAAAAAATAGGTTTAACCATATATGCTTTAAATGTTTTTCATACCGGAAAGCATCACTTTGAAAAGAAACAAGGACATTTAACTTTTATAGATATGCTTTCAGATTTCTCTAAACTCTAAAACAGGACAGTTTTCCCGCCCCCGTTTTGGTCTTCCATGAAACAAAGGATGCGGAAGTTGGTTTTAGAAAAGCGAAAATAGAAAGCCATGCGGCTTTATTACACAACCGCATGGCTTTTCTCTTCCATCACCTATTTTTATTTGCAAACCCGGTTCTCCAACTGCCCACTCTGCACATAATGTGTATAGTAAGCCTTCAAATCGTCTCCAAACACTGCCGCCAAATCCGGGTTATTTGCCTTATATACACTGACATCGAAATTCTCCGATGCCCTGCGTCCTTCTACCATACCACACGTATAAAAATGCTCAAATAACTTTTGCGAATCCAAGCCAATGACCGACTGCAAATCTGGATTATTCATATAATAATAATTTGCATCAAACACCGGCTGATACGTGTTCATCTGTTCCGCTACCTGATTCTGATTACCTGCGGACTGTGCCTGTGTCTGAGTCTGCGTCTGGCTGGACGTATTTCCATTCGAAACAGCCCCATTCTTATACGGGCAGACTCCATTTGGATGAAGATGTGCCTCATGGCCGCCACAATGATAATGATAACTTCCCAGACCGCTCTTATTCTTGTAGTCATGATGACCGCCTTGTGCATCGGTTCGTCCCTGATGCGCCTCAGCTGTAATCATCGTCATATTTGAGACTGTTGTGAAAGATGCCGTCAGCATCATACAGGATAAAAGTGCGGTTCCAAACTTTTTAAAACGTTTCATAATAACTCCCCCTTGTAACTGTAAAATGAAATGCTCTCCAATTTAATTGTAACATTTCCATACAGAAAACACAAGAAAATTGCCATAATACCGCACTAATTCTGCCTTATAAAACCATGCGGTTGCCATTACACAGCTGACACATACTCTTCTTACTCACCTTCTTTCAAGGAAAACTCCTTAAGAAATGGAATTCCTCCATATACCCCCGCCAGATAATCCTTTTCAAATGATGCATCGGAACGCACCTTAAAGTCCGAAAGCGCACATAATTCCGAATGTCCCAGCTCGTCTTTCTGTACAAACCAAATCTGGTCCCTTCGGAAGAATTTTTTATCCATTAATGTCGTATCATGTGTAGTATAAATCAGCTGAGCCATTGAATTGTTATCATAAAATAAATCAATAAAAAATTTTAACAACAATGGATGTAATTTTACATTTAGCTCATCCATCACCAGTACATAATCATTGATAATTGCCATATGTGCATGGATAAAAAGCATGATACTCTTGATTGTACCTTCTGACTCATCGTATAAATTCAAAGGATATAATTCCCCATCCGCCCCTTTATGAAATGTAAAAAACAGCGTTTCTTTTTCTTTATAAGTAATATCCTTTATTCCAATGTCTATTGCGGTAAGAAACTCTAATAACTTTTCCTTTTTTCCATCAATCACCTTAGGTAAAAGAGCATCTAAAAACCTTGTATCTTCATAGTCATCCGACATAAAAACCAGTACATCTGTAATTCCTGAATAAACCGTTTTAAAAATATCTGTTTTTAACTTGAGCTTATTAAAGAAAGATAACAATAATGTCTCTGGTGGAATTTGATCTTTATAAGCTTCACATTTTTTTCTAACGGACACCCCTAAATTTACTTTTTGCATCGTCCTCTCAAAAATCGTCACTTTACGGTTTGTCTTTAAACTCTTTCTGTACAGCCATTCCATCACGATCTTCTCAGAATTGTACTCAAACCCATACTGATACTCCTCGTCCCGCAGAATCTGTACAATCTCAAATTCTGAATTACCTTTGTTCTCTTCAAAAGAAAATGGTTTACTGCATTTTTTGAGTACGGACTCAGCTCCGTCATCAACATTGTTCAAAGATTGGGAAACAATCCGCCGAAAAAGCTGTAGTGCCCACACGAAATTGGACTTTCCGCTGGCATTGGCGCCATAAATAGCTGCTACCCGCAGGAATTTTTCCTTGGTATCTATATCAATCAGGTTCGACGGTGCTCTTTATAAGCGCTGATTGCTGTCATATCAAAAATCGTTTCTTCTTTAAAGGAAAGAACGTTTTTCATTTTAAATTGCACCAACATGTTTTGTATCTCCTTTTTATATAATATACAAATTTCTGATTTTTATATCAACATTTTTGTGATTTTTCCGTTATTTTATTGATTTTATGTTTCATAATTACTCTATCCGTCTCTCTCAATTACAAAAAAAATCAAGATTCTATGCCGGAATAGAATCTTGATCATCAATTAGCCGCGATACTTTTCGCGAGGGATTCGCAGGCAGAACACCTTGAGGCCATATTGTAAAGCCCAGATGCGCACGCCCTTACGAGTAATATATGGAGTATATACTAAGACATATTCCTTATCCATAAGGCGGTCACCTCCTTTTTTGAAGGTTCCTCTTGAAATCCCCGACAAAGTATGATACATTTAAAAATGTAAATACGTATCCCGGCATACTCGTCGGCAGAATTTGTGCTGCAACACAGATTCAAGAGGCAGAACACCTATGGGTGGTCTGCTTTTATTTTTCCAACTCTTCTTTTAAGTTGGAAATAAAAGTGGGTAACATGTTTTCAATGTAAAGTGTGATGAAATCTAAATCTTTTTCGGTCACATTCTGGGGAATGATAACCTTTGCCACAGAACCAGAAAGTGTTGGTATTGTAAAACAATACGCCGACGGCTCCATCGACGTCAGAACTTCCTCTTTGGATTCAGCGGTACTATTTTCACTAACCTCTTTAGAATCTTTAGAAGAACTTTCATCCTCAAAGGAGTCAATATCATTCTCATCTGATTCCAAAAGAATAATGCCGTTTTTCAGTATTCCTACCTGCTCTGCATTTTCAATGAATTTCGCAGCGGCAATATCCTTAGCGCTTTTCGTTAGATTGTATTCTAAAAGAAGTATATTACTAAGCTTATCTTGACTAGGAAGGGCCTGGTTTTCATATCTTTCCACGATCTTACGATATAGCGGAGCCGATAAAAAGCTTTCTACGATAGCGCGTCTGGTATCTAATTCATTAACCGGATAGACAATCCGCTTGGCAAGTTCTGTCAGTTCAACCGCTCCATTTGAACCTCGAATCAATCCAAACTGCTTTGCAGTACTAATCTTTGCCCGAAAGGAATTTGTCTTCACGCTAAATCCAAGAACACTTGCAATAGTATTGATAGATACACGCTTTCCACCGATTTTTACAATTTCATTAATGAAATCCACAATTTCTTTAATAGAAAACATGGGATACAGTGAACTTCTTTCCTTTATATTTTTTTCAGCCGACTGTGCCATCTGAGAATCTCCCTCCTTAAATCCACGTCTAGTATAGCATCTACCATCCACTTCGTCAAGACTTAAACTTAATTTGATTCTCAATGTGCTCAAAATTTGATTCTTATTTACGTCCATTCTCGTAAAAACTATGTTTTTTACATTGTAAATTTAAAATTGAGTGCACATATCATTAAAAAAGACCATATCATTTTTCTTATATTTTGCGAAACAGCATCTGTTGTCATTTGCTGTTTCACAAATTTCATTTTTTCCTTCTGCACTCCTATTTTTAACCTGATTCTCCAAGCATTCCATACACTTAATATATATAATTTTCGTATAAAAATAGGCTATTGCAAACACCTGCATCCGCAATAGCCCATTCTTACCTTCTACTATATTCGTCACTCTCCAAAAACTTAAAAGAGCTTTCTACCGCATATACTCCTGCTTCACCTTATGATCCACCACATGCCGCTTCGCCAGCTCTTTCGTCACATCCTCTACGCTGATGCCCGCGTCTGCCATCAGAACCATGGCATGATAACACAGGTCTGCCAGCTCGTAGATCGTTTCGTCCTTGTCTTTCTTCGCTGCCGCGATGATAACCTCGGTACACTCCTCGCCGACCTTCTTCAGAATCTTGTCCAGACCTTTGTCGAACAGGTAGGTGGTGTAGCTTCCTTCCTTCGGGTTCGTCTTACGTCCCATAATGAGGTCGTAAAGTCCCTCATAGGAAAACGGCGTGATCTCCTCGTTCTGGTAAACCGGCTCAAAGAAGCAGCTCTCCGCGCCCGTATGGCACGCCGGACCTTCCTTGACTACCTCGACAATCAATGTATCCTTATCGCAGTCCGCATAAATACTGGAAATATGCTGCACATTCCCGCTCGTCTCACCCTTTCTCCAGAGCTCCTGACGGCTGCGGCTGTAAAAACAGGTTTTCTTCTCACGAAGGCTGATCTCCAGACTCTCTCTATTCATCCAAGCCATCATCAGAACCTTCTTGCTATAATGATCCTGCACGATCGCCGGAATCAGACCTTTCTCATTAAACTTTAACTCATCAATCTTAAACGACGGCTCTACGCCTGCAATCTCGTTGATATTCTCACTCATATTTTTATCCTGCCTTACCACATAAAATTTTAATTACATCGTAACTGTTCAGTACCTTCACAGTCACGCGCAAAATTCCATTAAAAATTACCTGCTGGCTCATGTTTTCGTACGATCAGCGCAGCGCCGACGCTCTCCTTCGTGCTCCACAGGAGAACAGGCATCCAAAAACTGTAGAAAACATCGCATACGCCGGTGCTTAGTGAGGTCTTTTCGAACTTAGCACCGCTGCGTAGGCGCAAGAGCGAAAGCGTTTTTCGGAAGTTTCTGGATGCCTGTTTTCCGTCCCTCTCACGAAAAAGCGCCGCCCTCAAACTTTTGGGAAATCTATGCGATTTAGATCAACCGCATCTCCACCCCATTCTCCGCCAAATACTGCTTGAGTTCCTTAATATTTACTTCCTTCCGGTGGAAAATACTTGCTGCCAGTCCCGCGTCGATCTGCGGATACTGAAAAAGGTCTAAGAAGTCTTCTTTCTTTCCCGCGCCTCCCGATGCAATAATCGGCACATCGACACGCTTCGCGATCTCCAAAAGCATCGGAATATCAAATCCCTGCTTCACGCCGTCGGTATCGATACTGTTGACCACCAACTCGCCTGCGCCGCGTCTGACGCCGGATTCTGCCCATTCCAGCGCATCAATACCTGTATCGACACGCCCGCCCTGCTTAAATACGTGGTATTCATCTCCAACACGTTTGACATCCATCGAAAGCACCACACACTGATCGCCGTAGCGGTGTGCCGCCTCGGTAATAAGCTCCGGATTTTTGATCGCGCCGCTGTTGACGCTGACCTTGTCCGCGCCGCATTTTAAAACGCGGTCGAAATCATCCAGCGTGCTGATGCCGCCGCCGACCGTCAGCGGGATGAAAACCCGTTTTGCCGCCTCAGTCAGGATGTCGGTAAAGATTTTTCTTCCTTCTACACTTGCCGTAATATCATAAAATACCAGCTCGTCCGCGCCGCTCTGGTTGTAAAATTCTGCCATCTCGACCGGATCCGCCACATCCTGGATTCCCTCGAAGTTGACGCCTTTCACGACACGCCCGTTCTTTACATCCAGACACGGAATAATACGTTTTGAAATCATGCCGTTCCCTCCTGATTTCTTTTTCTGATTATTCATTCGAACGATTCGAATGATTCGAATGATTTTTTGCCGCTTTTTATACGGCGCTTCTCCTAAACGGAATATTTCAGTGCTTCCTTTAAATCAATCGCACCCAGATACAGCGCTTTTCCTAAAATCGCACCATACACCTCATTTTTCAAGATCTCAATCTCCTTGAGGCTGCTGATTCCACCGGACGCCACGATATCCAGCCCTTCAATCTGCGATAATTCTTTATAAAGCTCCAGGTTCGTTCCCTGCATCTTTCCATCGCGGGAAATATCGGTGTAAATGACCGTTTTCACTCCCGTATCGCGCAGGCGGCGGCAGAAGTCAACGCCTCTTACCTCGCTCGTCTCAAGCCACCCGTGAGTCGCCACAAAACCATCCTTCGCGTCCACACCGACTGCAATTTTATCGCCGTATTTGCGGACCATTTCTTCGACAAATGGATAATTTGTGACCGCCACCGTGCCGAGAATCACGCGTCCGGCTCCGAGCGACAGGTATTTGTCGATGGATGCCTCGTTGCGGATGCCGCCGCCGACTTCTACAAATAATCCCGTTGTCTTAATCAGCTTCTCTATCGTGTCAAAATTTGCCAGCGGCGCGTCTTTCGCGCCGTCCAGATCGACCACGTGCAGGTTTTTCGCGCCCTGCTCCTTGAATCCCAGCGCCACCTTCTCCGGCCGGTCGCTGAATACTGTCATCTGGTTATAATCGCCCTGCACCAGGCGCACCGCCTTGCCGTCCCGCAAATCAATCGCCGGAAATAGCTCCATGTCCGTTTCCTCTCCATAACTGTTTAAATCCAATCTACAAGCCTGAAAAAACAGTTACCTTTCTTGTTTTTCTATTAATTATATCTCCGAAAACGCCTTCAGAATCCGCAGTCCCACTTCCCCGCTCTTCTCCGGATGAAACTGGCAGCCCATGACATTTTCATTTGCCGCGGACGCCGTGACCGGAATGCCGTACTCCGAGGTTGCCAGCAGACTCTCATCACAATCTTTTCCATAGAAGCTGTGGACAAAGTAGACGTAATCGCCCTCTTTGCTGTATTTAAACAGCGGATGCTTCTTTCCTTTTTCCGTCAGATGCAGGCTGTTCCAACCCATGTGCGGCACTTTTAGGTTTGCCGGAATGTCTTCTTTTAAGTCTGCCATCACGCCCGGAATCAGTCCCAGACCCTGATGCTCGCCGTATTCATAGCTTTTATCAAAGAGAAGCTGCATTCCGAGGCAGATTCCCATGATCGGTTTGCCTGCTTTTGCTTCATCCAGCAGTGGCTCTGCCATTCCGGATCCGCGCAGTTTCGCAATCGCATCGCCATACGCGCCGACGCCTGGTAAAATGATGTGATCCGCTTTTCTTAAATCTTCCGGATCGCGGCTGACTTTATTTTCCAGTCCTAGGTAACTGAGGGAGGAACTGAGGGAAAACAGGTTTCCCACGCCGTAGTCAATAATTGTTATCATTTGCAGCCTCCTATATCAATTCATGTATGTTCCCGCAGTCAACGCAGGAACCTGCTGAATCATTATAAACCTATTAAATAGATTTGTTATACTTACTTTTATCTTAGATCATAATACCCCTTTTGTCGATGGAATCTCGTCCCGGTACTTCTCATCGATCGACACCGCCTCGCCGAGCGCGCGTCCCAGTCCCTTGAACATCGCCTCGATGATATGGTGGCTGTTTTCGCCGTGGAACATTTTAAAATGCAGCGTCATCCGGCTGTTGGAGGACAGTGCAATCATAAATTCCTTTACAAGTTCGGTATCAAAATCGCCCACTTTTTCGGTCGGAATCTCCACATCCATGACCAGATAGGAACGTCCGCTTAAATCGAGCGCCGTCATTACCAGTGTTTCATCCATCGGAAGCAGGAAACTGCCATAACGGCGGATGCCCTTTTTATCACCCAGCGCCTCTAAAATTGCCTGTCCCATGGCAATTCCGATGTCCTCTGTCGTATGATGGTAATCGACCTGCGTATCTCCGTCACATTTCAATGTGAGATCAAACCGTCCATGTCTGGCAAATAGCTCCAGCATATGGTTTAAAAATCCGCAGCCCGTATCGACCTGATATTTTCCCGTTCCATCTAAATCAATCGACAGGCTGATTTTCGTCTCTGCCGTGTTTCGTTCTAATGAAATCTTGCGTTCTCTTGACATTTCTGCCAGCCTTCCTTTCTTATTCACAGCTGCCCCATCTACAAAAACCATGCTGCCAGCATTTTCATACGGTTCCCACAGTAAATGCGTGAACCTATTGAATTCCAGCCTATCTTACAACTGCACTTCTCGCCGCTTCCACCAGCTTCTTCGTCTCCTCAACAAACGTTTCCATCTCTTCCTCGGATCCGATGGAAATGCGGACGTAATCTTTGATCCGCTCGCTGTCCCAGCGTCTTACCAGGATTCCTGCCTCGCGCAGTCCGTCAAAATAGACTTTTCCCGGCATATCGCCGCTCTTGGCAAAAATGAAGTTGGTCTTCGAATCCAGCACAGTAAATCCAAGTGCCCGGAGCGCCTCGGTCGTTTTTTCACGCGTTTTGCAGATGCGCCCGGTACATTCTTTCGTGTAGTCCCAGTCGCGCATCGCCGCCGCGCCAGCCAGAATCGACAGGCGGTTGACGTTGTACGGGTTAAAACTGTATTTGATCCGGTTCATATCCGCGATAAGTTCCGGGTTTGCGATCGCAAATCCGACGCGCGCGCCGGCTAAGCTGCGGGATTTGGAAAAGGTCTGGATAATCACCAGATTTTCGTATTTCGAAAGCAGTGATACACACGATTCGCCGCCGAAATCCACATACGCCTCATCCACCATCACAACGCGGTCCGGGTTGGACGCCGCTACTTCCTCAATCGCAGAAAGCGGCAGGTTCATGCCTGTCGGGGCGTTTGGATTAGCGATGATCACATTATTTCCGCAATTTTTATACGGTTCGATATTTAATGTAAAATCTTCCTCCAGCGGAACTACCTTGAACGGGATTCCATAGAGCCCGCAGAGCGCCGGATAGAAGCCATATGTCAGATCTGCGAACTGCAGCGGCGCGTTCTGGTCGCAGAATGCCCGGAATGCAAAACCTAAAATCTCGTCGGAACCATTGCCCGCGATGACCTGGTTTGTTCCCACGCCGTAGTGGTCGGCGATCGCCTCGATGAGGATGCGCTCTTCCGGATCCGAATAAAGGCGTAAATTTGCAAGTTCCAGCGGCATAATTTTAGAAGAATTTTCCTCATACCCCGCCAGAATCGCCTCCGCAACCTTCGGGCTCGGTGGATACGGGCATTCATTGGTGTTCAGCTTGATAAATTTCCGTCCCTGTGGCTGCTCGCCCGGTGTGTACGGAAGAAGTGATTCGCTTGCTTTGCTCAAAAAACGGCTCATATCTGCCTACGCCTCCTTTTTGTCCTCTGCGGCTGCTTCGTTTGCTGCCTGTTTCTCTTTCTCTGCTTTTTCCTTCTTTTCCTGTTCTTTCTTCTTCTGGTGTGCTTCCACCGCGCCCTTCAGCTTCTCCGCCATCTCGGTGATCTGCTTGTTTTTAAACTCAAAGCTGCTCTTGTTAGCGATGAAACGGGCGCTGATCGGCAGGAACTCTTCCAGCACTTTCAGGTGATTTTCACGGATCGTGCTGCCCGACTCGACAATATCCACGATGACGTCCGAAAGCCCCAGAATCGGCGCCAGCTCAATGCTTCCGTTTAATTTGATAATATCAATATCGCGTCCCAGCTTCGCGTAATGCTCTTTCGCAATATTCGTAAATTTCGTTGCCACGCGCACCGGTCGGTCTTTGTCCTCGACGTAATCCTCTTTTCCAGCCACGCACATCCGGCATTTTCCAAGTCCCAGATCGAGAAGCTCGTATACATCCGGGTTGCTCTCCATCAGAATGTCTTTTCCGACGATTCCGACGTCTGCCGCATGGTGCTCGACGTAGATTGCCACATCACTCGGCTTTACGAGCAGGTAGCGGACACCCGTCTGTGGGTTCTCAAACACCAGTTTTCTATTTTCGTCGTAAATACTCTTGCAGTCATATCCGACCGACGCCAGAAGCTCATACACCTGAGCGCCCAGTCTTCCCTTTGGCAGTGCTATGTTTAACATCTCGCGCCCTCCTTTCCATTCTCCTGAAAGGCATTTTCCCGGTCCTCTTCCAGGGAAAGACGTCCGTCATACCGGTACAGATAGCAGTAACGCAGATCCTCCGGCACAGCTTTCTCCACCCGCACGCGCAGTCCCTGACGGCGCAGGCTTTCAACCGCCTGGCACAGGCGCACTACATCGACATCCGGCTCATAGAGTACCAGCGCATCGACATCGTAGCGGATGCTCTTTTCCGGCAGGCGCTCCAGCTCTTTCAAATAGATGGCAAATCCGATCGCATCGGCTTTCTTTCCTAATTTTGCCATCATACCGTCGTACTGGCCGCCGGAAAGAACCTGGCGTGCCAGACCATCTAAGAATCCCTGGAAAATAATACCGTTATAATATTCAATGTCATTGATCATCGAGAAATCCAGGCGCACCTTGTCAAGCTGTCCGCCCAGTCCCATCGCCTCCAGAACCTCATACAGGCGGGATAACAGGGCAACCGCCTCTTTCATTTTCGGCGTATCCGCGATCGCACCTGCCTCTGCCAGCACCCGCCCAAACTCTCCGTACAGCCCGGAAACCTTCAACAATTTCTCTGTATCGCCCTCCGGCAGTGCCAGATCCGCGCACAATTTTTCCAATCCGCTGCGGTTTTTCGTCCGGATCAGCCCTAAAATGATATCTTTCTGATCGGCATTGACCGGAAGCTCTTCCATCAGTCCCACCACGAAATCCATGTTGGAAATCTTGAGCACATAGTCCGTCTCAAAATCCGCCAGACTCTTGAGCGCCAGCGCCAGCACCTCCGCGATCACGCAGTCATCCACGCCGCCCATGCACTCCAGTCCCATCTGGCTGATCTCTTTGTAAGTGTGGCTTTCCTTGCTCTCACGGTACACACTCTCCAGATAATAGACCTTCTCGCACGTATTTTTATCTGCTTTGGTGTTCTTCGCGATGCTCAGCGTCACGTCCGGCTTGAGAGCCATCAGGCGTCCGTCCAGATCCGTAAACGTTGGTACATTTTCGCCTAACAGGAAGCTCTTATTCGCTGCATACAGGCTGTATTCCTCAAACCGCCCCATCCGGTACTTGCGGTATCCATAGCTCTCATAAAGACCTCTCAGCCGAAGCGTCGCCGTCTCCGCCCTCCGAAGGCTCTGAATCTCTAAATTCATGCTCTATCTCCTCTCAACTGCCGCCGCAACCGCCCCGGCTCAACAAAATCCGCCGGACAATCACCCGCTCGTCTATATCCTGCCGTTATAGCTCCCATCACTTTTGTTTATCTTGCTATCATGGTAGCGTACTAAAGTGTTTTCTATATACTATCATTCCTTCTTAAAAAAAGCAACTACTTTTTTAGAATACTCACACTTTAATTAAAAGAAAAACTCGGGGCGTGAGAAATGTGCGCCCCGAGTTTTTCCACCTCGACTCTATTCTTTTATAACCTTCTCCAAAATCGGCCCCAGAATCTCCGTCCAAGGCGTATACGCATCCTTTTCCTCCAGATGCGTCAGCGCCATCCAGTTCAGTCCTCCCGGTGTCATTTCTCTGGCAAGGTCTTCCAGATCCCCGTCCCACGTCGCTGCCTTGCGGGACAGCGCCCCAGTAAATTCGGTGATGTATGCCCGTGCGGATGGCTCATCCAGCCCGTTTCTCTCACACCACTGGATAATGACGGTCAGAAGCATATAGTAAGCGCTCATCAGGCCCGTCGTGCTCCTAAGGATCGCGATCTGCTTCGGCGTATCGACCGGAACCGGCTTGCCGACGTGACTCATCAGATCGACTACCTCCGGGATATCCGGGTAAATCACCACCGGTCCGAAGCGGTTCGCCGCGAAGGTCAGAGGCACAACATCCGCCAGAATCTCTCTCGATCCAAACATTTCCTCAATGCGCTTTAAGCTCAGCGTTGCAACCAGATTGATAAACTTCTTCTCCGGTCCGATATGAAGCGGTTTTAAGATATCTTCCGCCGCCTTCGGAAGGAGCGCCGCAAAGACCCAGTCCGACCGGTCCACAACTTCCTGGTTATCCGCCGCGACCGACACGATCTCCGGGTATTTCTCATGCAGCATCTGCGCCCGTTCTTTATTTCTCGGCGATACAACGATCTGCAGATTCTCCATTCCGCTCTCGCAGAATCCAGTCACGACGGACGTCGTAATGATTCCCGTTCCAATAAATCCCAGTTTCATAAACTTCTATCCTCTCTTTCTCCCCTCCGTTTACCCGAAACTTTTCCAGACAATTCCGAGCGAACTTTTCTGGTAGTTACTCCACGATTTTATTCACATACACAGTATACAACTTAAAACACATATTTTCCAGCATCCTGCTCGTTTGTGTTTGCCGTTCCTCTACCATTACTACAATCTCAAAAGCGCTTTTTGTCCACTTCCGAAAATAAAGCGATTGAAATAAGCCATCTTGCCCAATCTGCACAAGCAATCTCCTCATCTTTATTCAATCTTAATACGTCGTAAATCTCCCTTATCCGCTCTTAAAATCTCCAGCTGTATAATATGACCATCACAGAAATAAGGAGCTGTCTTTATGCCTGAAGAGATTATTCGACGAAAGCGCCGCCTTTCGTCTTTTCAAATTATCACATTAGGTTTTGCCGGGGTCATTTTACTCGGAGCGCTATTGCTGATGCTGCCGATCTCCACGACTGGAGAGAATGTAACTCCATTCAATGAAACGCTGTTTACTGCGACCTCTGCCGTCTGCGTGACAGGGCTTGTAGTACAGGATACAGGCTGCTACTGGTCAACCTTTGGGCAGGCGGTTATTCTGGCACTGATCCAAATTGGTGGTCTTGGTGTCGTAACCGTAGCAGCATCGTTTGCGCTGTTGTCCGGGCGAAAAATTTCTCTGATGCAGCGCAGCACCATGCAGGATGCAATTTCAGCACCAAAGGTCGGCGGAATCGTCCGTCTGACACGCTTCATCCTGCGAGGGACGTTTCTGATTGAGCTACTGGGAGCGCTTGCCCTGCTGCCGGTATTCTGCCGGGACTATGGATGGCGCGGCATCTGGATGGCGGTATTTCATTCCATATCCGCTTTTTGCAACGCCGGGTTTGACATTCTTGGGACAGAAAGCAACCACTATCCATCTCTTACCGGCTACGCGGACAGCCCGGTAATCAATATCACGATTATGCTGCTGATCGTGATCGGCGGTATTGGATTTCTGACGTGGGATGACATCTTTGAAAACAAGTGGCGGTTTCATCGCTACCGAATGCAGAGCAAGGTGATTCTGGTCACGACAGGTTTTTTAATTTTTCTGCCTGCTATGTTTTTCTTCTTTTCAGACTTTTCCGCGCTTCCCGCCGGAAACCGGCTGCTGGCATCCTTTTTTCAGTCTGTCACGCCGAGGACAGCGGGCTTCAACACGGTAAATCTTTCCACGATGTCCGGTGCATCACAGGGCGTAATAATCCTTTTGATGCTGATCGGCGGTTCTCCAGGTTCTACAGCAGGCGGTATGAAAACAACGACACTGGCGGTTCTGCTTGCCAATGCCACTGCAACCTTCCGCCAGCGCGATAGTGCCCGATTTTTCGGACGCAGAGTCGATTGCAGCGCCGTCAAGACCGCCGCGACCATTCTGACGATGTACTTGATGCTGTTCTTTGGCGGTGCTGTCTTTATCAGCGCATATGAGAATCTTCCGCTGTCTGTCTGCCTGTATGAAACGGCATCAGCGGTCGGGACGGTGGGATTGACACTTGGTATTACACCGCAGCTGCACATTCCATCGCAAATGGTGTTGATCACGCTCATGTATCTGGGCAGAGTCGGCGGTCTTACCCTCATTTATGCGACATTTTCCAGCAAAAAGGTGGGGAATGCAAAGCTGCCGCAGGAAAAAATCACGATTGGATAAGGAGTCTTTTCACATGAAAAACATTCTATTGATTGGCACAGGCCGCTTCGGACGGCATATTGCAATACAGCTTTCTCAGCTGGGGCATCAGGTCATGGCGGTCGATACAAACGAGGAACGAATCAATGATGTGCTGCCATATGTCACCAACGCACAAATTGGCGACAGTACAAACGCGGAGTTTCTTCGCTCTCTTGGCATCGGAAATTTTGATGTCTGCATCGTGACCATCAGCGGGAACTTTCAGAACTCGCTGGAAACCACCTCGCTGCTGAAAGAACTGGGTGCGAAGTGCGTGGTGTCGCGTGCCGAGCGTGATGTGCAGGCGAAGTTTCTGCTTCGCAACGGTGCCGACCAGGTAGTCTACCCGGAAAAACAGGTGGCAAAATGGGCAGCGATCCGATACACTGCCGACCATATTTTCGACTACATAGAGATCGACGAGCAGCACGCCATTTTTGAAGTAGAAGTTCCGGCCGGGTGGATCGGCAAAAGTGTTGGTGAACTGGATATTCGCAGAAAGTATGGCATTAACATTCTCGGCATCAAACATTCAGGAAAAATCGACGCTTCCATTACGCCGGATACGGTGCTGTCCGGGGAAATAACGATTTTAGCGTTGGGCGAATACAAAGCGCTGCAAAAGTGCTTCCGAATCTGAATGGACGGTGAGGGTATATGGAAGATAGCGTTTTGATCGCTGGGACGGCGCTAATGTTCCTGTTCGGCTGGTTTTTGATGAAACGGCTGGATCGCTTTCTGGACGAAAATCAGAAGCGCATCAAAGAATCGTCTGAACAACAGCAGGCTGAACCGTGCGTGCATCTGGTCGGAAATATTTCTCCTGACGAACTTGAGGAAACATTTTCTCAGTTTCGCAATAGTCATGCCCATGTAGAAATCGTGATCTATGATTCAGAGCAAATTTCTTTTCCGGACAACAAATCCAATTGGGCGCAGTAGAAACCTTCACATTTTGGTGCTATAATTGCTATAATATTGTTTAAGAGGGGTGGTGAAAATGTGCAGAATAAAGGAAGCGAAATGCCAAAAGAGCATATTCTTGTGTGCCTGTCCTCGTCTCCATCCAATGAACGCATTGTACGAATGGCAGGGAAAATGGCACAGGCATTTTGCGCCAGTCTTACCGCACTTTACGTGCAGACCCCCGGAGACGCTGATATGAACGCGGAAGATACCGTCCGTTTGCAGGCGAATATGCGTCTGGGGCAGCAGCTTGGCGCAGAAATTGTCACAACGCATGGTGAAGATGTGGCGACACAGATCGCGGAATATGTGCGGCTCTCTGATGTGACCAAAATTGTGATTGGACGAAGCGGCATACAGCGGCGGCATTTCTGGAGCGAATCGACGCTGACAGAACAGCTCATTACGCTTGCACCGGAGGTAGATATTTATATTATTCCGGATGTGGAAGCCTATAAGAACTGCCGCAGAAATCAGCCGCTTACTATCCGCCCGGCGTTTCCGACCGCCCGGGAACTACTTCTGACCATCGGAATTCTGGCAGTTACGACGGTCATCGGATGGATTTTTCTGCGGCTCAGCTTTGCAAATGCCAATATCATCATGGTTTACCTGCTGGGTGTGCTTCTGACTTCCACTTTTACCAGCGGATATACCTGCGGTGTGCTGTCCGCTTTTTTGAGTGTCCTCCTGTTCAATTATTTTATGACGGAGCCCCGGCTGTCTTTGGCAGCCTATGGCAGCAAATACCCAATAACCTTTGCCGTCATGTTCGCGGCTGCACTTTTGACAAGTACACTTGCGGCCAAGCTCAAAGCCCACGCACAGCTATCCGCACGGGACGCTTATCGCACGAAGCTCCTTTTTGATATGAACAGACAGCTCCAAAAAGCGGAAACGCCGGAGGAGGTCTATCGGATGACCGCGACGCAGATACAAAAGCTCATGCAGCGAGACGTTCTGATTTACCCGGCACAGGGCAACGCTCTGCTGGATGGGAACATTTATCCGGCTGACGGAAGTAGTCCATACAGCATCCCAGATACCGACCGGGAACAGAACGTGGTTCAATGGGTCTGGCAAAACCGCAAGCGCGCCGGAGCAACGACGCAAAACTTTCCAAAAGCAAAACGGCTGTATCTTGCCATCCGTACCGGACAGCAGATTTACGGTGTTGTCGGGATTCCGATGGAAAAGCAAACGCAGCCTGACGCATTTACATCCAGCGTTCTGTTCTCCATCCTCGGCGAGTGCTCTCTGGCGCTGGATAACCTGCGAAATGCCAGAGAAAAGGAAGAAGCTGCCGTTCTTGCAAAGAACGAACAGCTTCGCGCCAATCTTTTGCGTTCGATTTCTCATGATCTCAGGACACCACTGACCTCGATTTCCGGCAACGCAGATACGCTGCTGCACAGCTATGACGTGTTGGATGAGCAGACACGGAAACAGATTTTTACGGACATTTATGACGATGCACAATGGCTGACGGGACTGGTTGAGAACTTGCTTTCCATTACGAAAATTGTAGACGGCAGCGTAAAGCTGCACCTTTCTGATCAGGTCGTGGATGACATCATATCGGAAGCACTCAGGCATATTGACCGAAGAGCGGCAGAACATCACATCGCAGTAGATTGCGGAGACGTACTGTTGCTGGCACGGATGGACGCAGGACTCATCATGCAGGTGCTCATCAATCTGGTGAATAACGCAGTCAAATATACCCCGGTTGGCTCGAACATCCGGATCACGGCAATCCCGCGAGAAAATATGGCTGAAATATGTGTCAGCGATAACGGTCCCGGTATTCCGAATGAACTGAAGGAACGTGTTTTTGAAATGTTCTTTACTGGGGGCAATCCAATTGGCGACAGCCGCCGAAGTCTTGGACTAGGACTTACGCTCTGTCAAACCATTGTTCATGCACATCATGGTGAAATGACGTTGAAAGACAATTCGCCGCATGGCTGCATCTTTTCCTTTACAATACCACTTAGTGAGGTGAACTTAAATGAATAAGCCGCTCATCCTCGTTGTAGAAGATGATACCCCGGTGCGAAATTTAATAACGATGACACTAAAAACTCACGAATATAGGTATCTTTCGGCGCAAAACGGCGCAAGTGCCGTGATGGAAGCGCTGTCTCACAACCCGGACATTGTACTGCTTGATCTGGGGCTGCCGGATATGGACGGCGTGGAAGTCATCCAAAAAATCCGCTCGTGGTCGAATATGCCGATCATTGTGATCAGCGCCAGAACAGAGGATTCCGATAAAATCGGGGCGCTGGATGCTGGGGCGGATGATTATCTAACGAAGCCTTTTTCCGTGGACGAACTGTTGGCACGACTGCGGGTGACGCAGCGGAGACTGTCGATGATGAAAACAGACTCCGTGCAGGATTCTCCGATTTTTACGAATGGTGCGCTGAAAATCGACTATGCGGCAGGCTGCGCATATCTTGACGGCACAGAGCTACACCTGACACCCATCGAATACAAGCTGCTGTGCCTGCTCTCCAAAAATGTTGGTAAGGTTCTGACACACACCTATATCACGCAGCAGATTTGGGGCAGCAGTTGGGAAAACGATATCGCTTCTCTGCGGGTGTTCATGGCGACCCTGCGCAAAAAGCTGGAACGCGGAAAAGACGGGCAGCAATACATACAAACACACATCGGAATCGGCTATCGGATGCTCCGCATCGAGTAAGTAATTCCTGAACTGAACATTCATGACTGAATGGAGTAGATTTCTTGTGGTCATTCCATTCTGCCCCAAATAAGCTGACCATCGTTGAAATAGCGAGGACTTGAAAGTCCTCGCTATTAGCATACATCGTCTTACATATTATATCTGTTTTTCCATCTTCGTTTTTGCTGCTTTCCCTACTTTCTAGCACACTCCCCATCAAGCCCCAAAAGGATTTTTAATCCATGATCCAGCTGCGGCAGAATGTACTCCAGACACTCCCGCACCGCCTTCGGACTGCCCGGCAGGTTGACGATCAGCGTGCGTTTACGGATCCCACTTGCCGCTCGGCTTAACATCGTCCGCTTTGTAAATTGTAAGCTGTATGCCCGCATCGCCTCCGGGATACCCGGAACCATCCGTTCCGCGACCGCCAGCGTCGCCTCCGGCATCACGTCGCGCGGAGAAAATCCCGTTCCGCCCGTTGTTAAGAGCAGATCGGCCTTTCCCTCATCGCAGATCTCCTTCATCGCCTCTTCCAACATCGCCTGGTCATCCGGCAGCACCTTCTGCCAGACCACCTCATAACCAGCCTCTCTCACCATTTCTGCGATTACCGGACCACTCACATCCTCCCGTTTTCCCGCGTACCCAGAGTCACTGGATGTAATAATTGCTGCTCTCATTGGTTTCCCACCTCTCTTTGATCTCTTTCCTACGCTTCTTCCAGAATCTCCAGATTATCTCCCTCTTTGATCACGCCGCCGTGCAGCACCTTCGTAAATACGCCCTCGCGCGGCATGATACAATCGCCCATCGCCTGGAAGATCGCGCATCCATGGTGGCATTCTTTTCCGATCTGTGTCAATTCCAGCACGACGTCGTTGCATTTAAATTTTGTCCCGATCGGGAGCGTCTTGAAATCGATTCCTTCCACGACCAGATTTTCACCGAACGCGCCGTCCTCGACTTTCGCACCACGCGCGCGGAATTCCTGAATCCGGTCATATGAAAGAAGGCTGACCTGACGGTGCCATTTGCCCGCATGGGCGTCACCCTCGATTCCATAGTCCTCGATAAGACAGACCTGATGGACATTTTTCTTCTGAACACCTTTGATTTCACTGGTACACGTTGCGATTACTTTTCCCATGATTGTTTCCCCTTTTCTATCCATAAATTTTCCGATTTCATATTTCATATACGATATTTCACTTGTAACATTCCGCCGGCTCACACTTTCACCGCAGAAACCATAATCATAATCCTCACAAACACCCTGCTTATCCGCCTATCTGGGACATTCCCCGGTGTTCCCGATCCGTAAATTCCGTCTTTTTCTCAAAACTATGTCCCTTCGGCTTTTCCGCAAGCGCCTGTCCGATCGCCCGGCGCAGGTCTTCATCGGTACCGCCGCCGCGCAGAATGGTCTTTAATTCCACCCCATTGTCATACTGGAGACAGGTCTTTAAGAATCCTTCCGATGTCAGCCGGATCCGATTGCATTCGGAACAGAATTTATGGCTGACCGCGCTGATAAAACCGATCCGTCCCTGAAAGCCAGGGACTGCGAAATAATGGCACGGGCCATTTCCTGCCACGTCCCCGCACGGGGTAAAGGTTCCAAATGCCTCTTCCAGCGCATGCTTCAACGCATCCTCTTTCACAAAGGCAAACTGCGTCCCCATGCCGATCGGCATCATTTCGATGAAACGCACGTGCACGTTATGGTTTTTCGCCAGTTCCGCCACCTCTAAAAGCTTTTGCTCCTCGATCCCAAGCACCGGCACACAATTTATCTTGATCTGCATCCTGCCTTTCTGGATCGCCGTCCGAAGACCGCGTCTGACCGCTTCGAGCTCATCCCGGCGTGTGAGCTGCCGGTACACCGACGCATCCAGCGTATCCAGGCTGATCGTGACTGAATCAACCCCCGCGTCCGCCAGCGCATCGTACATTTCTTCTAATAAAACACCGTTCGTCGTGATCGTCAGGCTCTTGATTCCCGGAATCTGTTTTAACGCTGCTGCTAACTCCGGCAGTCTCCGGCGCACCAGCGGTTCGCCTCCGGTCAGCTTGATTTTCTGAATGCCGTTCTCTGCCAGAATCTGGCAGACCCTCTCGATCTCACCAAACCGCAGGATCTCTTCATGGGAAATGCTGCTGACGCCTTCCTCCGGCATACAGTACACACAGCGCAGGTTGCATCGGTCGGTCACGGAAATCCGGACGTAGTCGATCGTTCTGCCGTATCCGTCTATCATCGCACAAATTCCCCGCTCTTTCCTCCCGATTTTGCATCGAGATGTATCTCTCCGATCTCCATCCGCTTGTCGATCGCCTTGCACATATCATAAATGGTCAGAAGCGCCACGCTGACGCCGGTCAGCGCCTCCATCTCGACGCCGGTCTTTCCTTCCAGCTTAGCAGTACAAAGTGCCTTGATCGTCAGCTCTTTTTCATCCACCTCAAAATCCACGCTGCATTTCGTGATGAGAAGTGTGTGGCACATCGGGATCAGGTGTGCGGTCTGCTTCACCGCCATGATTCCCGCCACACGCGCCACCCCCAACACATCGCCCTTGGCAACCGTTCCCTCCAGAACCGCCTTCATGACCGCTTCATTGACGTGAATCTTGCCGGATGCCGTCGCCGTCCGGCTGGTAATCTTCTTTTCCGTTACATCTACCATGATCGCATTTCCCTTTTCATCAAAATGCGTTAATTTCTCTTCCATCTGTATCCTCCTTTTCCTCTTCTTCCGGCTCCAGAAAGATTTTCTCAAACGCTGCTTCTGCTGCCGCCTGCACTGCTGCTTCCATCCGGCGGAATTTTTCTAAAAACACCTTTCCCTCCGGCGTCAGCACAGAAAATCCGCCCTTGCTTCCGCCCGTCTGGCGCTCTAAAAACTGGATTCCCAGCTGCGCCTCCGCGATCTTGAGCATTTTCCAGCCCTTGCTGTAAGAAATATCCCGGATCTGACAGGCACCGAGCATTGAACCACTCTCAGCAACTGCCTCCAGAAAATCCGCCGTCAGCGCGCTGAAGCATTCTTCCTCGCGGCTCAGCGAAATCGACGCCCGAAATGCCAGCTCCCCGCGCTTCTGCCTGTCTTTTTCGTAGGCAAGCAGCGATTCGTAGTCCATTTTCGTGTTGGTGTCCAGTAAAACACCCGGATCTTCAACCTCGATCTCCCGGACACCTTCGCCCCACGCATCCATTGCGCCGCGGAGTCCTTTTCCACCCCGGTACGTTAAGATATGTCCAAACACTTCCTTCGACAGCATGACCGGGTGTCCTTTTTTTCCCTGACAGACCGGTACTGCCATGCTTCCGGGCGCCTGCGCCATCTTCTCGATTGTGTCCGCCGTGATCATCGGCACGTCGGCAGGGAACAACAGCACCCGATCGGCTTTTTTCTGGATATGGCGCAGTCCCATGCAGATTGAGCCGTACATCTGCGATGTCTCATACCGCTTGTTTCGGATACAGACCGCACCACGGTGTGAAATATGACGTTCCAGCACATCTGCCTGATACCCGGTCACGACGACGATCGGCGAGATCCCCGCCTGCCGGATCGTGTCGATCTCCTTCTGTATCATCGTGGTCTGCCCCATCCGGAGCATCGGCTTTAATTCTTCCATGTGCGCCGACCGCCCTGCCGCCAGGATGATCGCGCCTGTTTTCCCATCTGCCATACATATCCCCTTTTCTATCATTCTAACCTTCTTTTAAAAGCATGATATCTCCCGGTGCAATTCCCAGCCGGACGCGGTCTCCGCGCTGATACTGGTTTAGTGAATCACTCTGCTTATAGTCTACCTTCCACCAGATCACCTCGCGTTCCAGTGCATTTTCTTTGTCACCCGCTGCCCCTGCATTTTCCACTGGACGCAGCAAAACATCCCACTCAAATGGCTGGCAGAGTGTGTCCCCCCACTCGCACGTAAATTCATTCGCACTGCCGCGCGCCGGATAAAACTGATGCGCCCGGATGCCGATATAGGCATGCTCCGCGGCAACTGCTTCTTCGGTCTGAAACGTGAGTCCCCAGTCTAGCGCCTCCACCTCATATTCGCCGATCCGCCGGATCCGGCTGAAGTTTTTACAGCCTGTCAGGCGTGCCGCAGTGACATTTTCCGGTTTCTGAAAAATCGCCCGCGTCTCTCCCTTCATCGCCACCTGTCCGCGGTTTAAGATGATGCTCTTCTCGCAGAACCGATAGACCTCGTCCCGGCTGTGGCTAACCATCAGCACATCGCCCGTGTACCCGCGGAGTACCTCGCGCACCTGGAACTGCAGTTGTTCCTTCAGATAATAATCAAGCGCCGAAAATGGTTCATCCAGCATGATCACATTCGGCTCATAGACGAGAATGCGCGCCAGCGCCACACGCTGCTGCTGTCCGCCGGAAAGCTGGGACGGATACCTTTTTTCAAGCCCTTCTAATTTAAAGAGACGGATCATGCGGGCAGCTGCCTCCTGTTTTTCCTCCTTGCTGCCCGAAAGCCCCGCTGCAATGTTGGTTTCTACGGTCATATTCGGAAACAATGCATAATTTTGGAATAAATAACCGATTTTCCGCTTCTGCGGCGGCAGGTTGATGCGCTTTTCCGAATCAAAGAGCACCCTGCCATTTAACACGATCCGCCCTTCGTCCGGCGTCTCAATTCCGGCGATACACTTGAGCGTCATGCTCTTGCCGCTTCCGGAGGCGCCGAGAATGCCCATGACGCCGCCATCGGTGTTAAGCGATACGTCCAGCGAAAAGCCGGAAAATCTCTTTTTGATTGCCGCCTGCAGGCTCATCCCGCGCCTCCCTTCTGTGCATCCGCTTCCCTGTCCGCAAACAGTTCCACCGAAACCTTTGCATCCTGACCGCCCGCTTCCACACTGTTATCCTTCTTTTTATGATTGCTGCTTCCGCGCATATCCCGCCGCGACAGCACATTCATCAGCACGACGACCAGGAAGGAAATCACCACGATGATCCACACATACTGGTATGCCATCGACATTTTTCCAGCCGCCACCTGTGAATAGATGGCAAGCGGCAGTGTCTGCGTCTTTCCGGCGATATTGCCCGCCAGCATCGCGGTCGCACCGAACTCGCCCAGTCCTCTCGCAAAGGCAAGGATCGCGCCGCTTAAGACGCCCGGCATCGCCGACGGCAGAATCACCCTCCAGAAAATGCGGCTCTCGGAAAATCCCAGCGTCCGAGCCGCATAGATAAGCGTCACATCGACCTGTTCAAACGCGCCGCGCGCTGCCCGGTACATAAGCGGAAATGAGATCGCCACCGCCGCGATCACCGTTGCCGCCCATGAAAATACAATCTTGACGCCAAACAATTCCAGAAACAGCTGTCCGAGCGGTCGTTTTACACCGAAAATCATCAGCAGGAAGAAGCCTGCTACCGTCGGCGGCAGGACCATCGGAAGCGTCAGGATGCCGTCCAGCACCATTTTCACTTTCTCAGAGCGTGCCGATACCACCAGCCGCGCCATCCAGACTCCCAGAAAAAACGTAATAATGATCGACAGCGTTGCTGTTTTCATCGATATCCATATCGGAGACCAGTCCATCTTTCTTCCCCCTTTCCTATGAAATGTACTCTCGGAGTCTTCTCGACTGAGATAAAAACTGCCGCAGAACACCTGGTTTTCAGCGGACCCTGCATTCTGCGGCGGATTTTATTCCCTACGTTGTTCACTGTCTGTCCTTCGCCGTCCTGTTTTCTGTTCACACAGTCGGCCGCATATCCCAGACAGCCATCGCTCCCGGCTTATTTATTTGCTGTGAAGCCATACTCCGCAAAGAAGGAGAGCGCATCATCAGTTCCCAGATAATCTACAAACTTCTGTGCTGCATCTTTCTTTGTGCTTGCGCTTACAACGCCAACCGGATAGATAACCTTCGATACGCTTCCTTCCGGTGCATATCCGATAACCTTTACCTGGTCAAACTGGTCGCTGGTGGTTGCATCGGTCAGGTACACGATACCTGCATCAGCGCTTCCGGCTGCTACCCAGCTTAAAACCTCGGTTACGTTGGTACCAAAGCTTGTCTTAGCCTCTACATCATCCCACATACCCAGGTTCTCAAAGGCTTCCTTGGAGTACTGTCCAACCGGAACACTCTCTGGATCGCCGAGTGCAATCTTCTCTGCCTTTGTAATATCCTCAAAACCGGTAATTCCCAGTGTGGAATCCTTCGGAACGATCAGGGCGATCTTATTTTCCAGAAGCTCTACGACAGAATCTGCATCAACCAGTCCCTCGTCCTCCAGCGCGTTCATCTGCTTCATCGCTGCGGAGAAGAATACGTCTGCATCTGCGCCCTCTTCAATCTGGGTCTGCAGCTTTCCTGAACTGTCAAAGGTAAAGCTCAGCTTGATGTCCGGATTCTCTTTCTCAAATGCCGGCTGAATCTTGTCTTCCATAACGTACTGAAGGCTGGCTGCTGCCGCTACCAGAATCTCCTGCTGGTCGCCGGTTGCCTCTGCTTCTGCTTCGGTCTCTTCTGTCTCAACTGCCTCCGTTTCCGGTGCTGCTGTCTCAGCCGGTTTGCTGGATGAACATGCGGTCAGGGATGCTGCCGCCATCGCTGCTGCTATTACAAGTGCCCACGTTTTTCTCATATCTTGGTTCCTCCCTCATTTCACGCACATGTTTCCGGCATCCTCCTCGTTTCGATTCCTTACGCCATAGCAATGTGGTTTTTACCCTTCCGTTATTTTTGAAAAATTATAATGATATTTGCTAATCAAATAGTAGCACGTGGCACTTTTTTTGTCAATCTTTACAATAATTCTTATTTAATGCTCGTCGTCGTTATGTGCATCAAAAAATAACGCGGCTTTTTTCTGCATTTTCCCTTTATTCTTATGAATTTTCCAGTTGTTCTTTCCAAACCCTTCCGTCTATTTTCGTGAAATTATTATGATGATTTTTCATATATTTTATTTTTATCTTT